>CALUZM010000009.1 GCA_944325245.1 uncultured Massilimicrobiota sp.
ATATTGTCTTATTAATTGGTGGACGTACTGGTCGTGATGGTATTGGTGGCGCAACAGGTTCATCAAAATCACATGAACTCAAAACTACAACAACAGCTGGAGCTGAAGTTCAAAAAGGAAATCCAGTAGAAGAAAGAAAGATTCAAAGATTATTTAGAAATCCAGAAGTTTCAAAACGTATTGTACGTTGTAATGACTTTGGAGCTGGTGGTGTTTGTGTTGCAGTTGGAGAATTGGCTGATGGATTGGATATTAATTTAGATGCTGTCCTTAAAAAATATGAAGGTTTAACAGGAACTGAACTTGCTATCTCTGAATCACAGGAACGTATGGCGATTGTCATTGATCCTCGTGATGAAGCTTTTATCAAAGATGCTTGTGATCAGGAAAACTTGGAAGTTGTCAAAGTTGCAACAGTCACAGATAAGAATCGTTTAACGATGACATATATGGGACAGACAGTTGTTGATATTGACCGTGCTTTCTTAGATAAGAATGGGGCTTCTCGTTATCAGAATATTAAAGTTGAATTACCTGATTTTACAAAAACACCTTTTGATGCACAGAAACAGGAATCTTTTGTGCAAACATCAAAAGACGTTTTAAGTCGTTTATCAGTATGTAGTCAAAAAGGTCTTGTTGAACGTTTTGACTCTTCAATTGGCAATGGAACTGTTTTATCTCCTTTTGGTGGAAAAACATTAAGAACAGAAACTGAAGGAATGGCTGCTTTAATTCCAGTTTTAGGAAAAGAAACAACAACTTGTTCATTAATGAGTTATGGATATAATCCAGTGATTTCAAAATGGTCTCCTTATCATGGAGCTATGTATGCGATTGTTGAATCTATTGCAAAAATTGTCGCAATGGGTGGAGATTATCATACGATTCGTTTCTCTTTCCAAGAATACTTTGAAAAATTACTTGATGTTCCTGAAAAATGGGGAAAACCATTTGCAGCATTGTTAGGTGCCTATCGTGTACAGTCTGAAATGAAACTGCCATCTATTGGTGGCAAAGATTCAATGTCTGGTTCATTTGAAGATATCCATGTGCCACCAACATTAGTCTCTTTTGCAATTACCGGAGCTGATGTACATGATGTCATGACACCTGAATTAAAAGCAGCAGGACATACATTGGTTGAAGTGATGTTACCTAAAGATGCATTCCATATTTATGACTTTGATGCTTTAAAAGTACAATATGATGGCATTATGAAATTGATGAAAGATCATCAAGTTTATAGTGCTTATACAGTTAAAGATGGTGGGGTTATTGAAGCTGTTTATAAAATGGCTTTTGGAAATGCGATTGGTGTGCAATTCAATAATGAATTATCATTAGAAAGCTTAGTGCAAAAAGACTATGGACATATGATTCTAGAAGTGGAAAATGATTCCGTTGTGACATTACCACATACAAGAATCATTGGACATACAATAGAATCATCTGATATGATATATCGTGATGAAACTTTATCATTAGATGAAGCTTATCATGTCTTTGAATCTGTTTTAGATGATGTCTATCCAACAAAAGAAAAAGCACCAACATCAGATATGATTGTGAAAGATTGTCATGAAAGAAGTCCATTAAAAGCGAAGCAGACTTATGATGAAGTCAAAGTTGTGATTCCTGTTTTCCCAGGAACAAACTGTGAATATGATTCAAAACGTGCTTTTGAGCGTGCTGGCGCAAAAGTTCAGCTTGTTTTAATGAGAAATAAGACAGCTCAGGAAATGAAAGATTCTGTCGATGAATTGGAAAAAGCCATTCGCAGTGCTCAAATTATGATGTTACCAGGTGGATTCAGTGCTGGTGATGAACCAGAAGGGTCAGGAAAATTTATTGCGACTGTCTTAAGAAATCCAAGATTAAAGAGTGCTATCGATGATTTATTAGACAATCGTGATGGTCTGATGATTGGAATCTGTAATGGGTTCCAGGCTCTTGTGAAATTAGGATTACTTCCTTATGGGCATATCAAAGACATGGATGAAAATGATCCAACATTAACATTCAATACAATTGGACGCCACTTATCTCAGATGGTTAATACAAGAATTGCGTCTGTACGTTCACCATGGTTAACTGGTGTCAATGTTGGTGATATTCATACAGTACCGATCTCTCATGGAGAAGGACGTTTTGTGGCACCAAAAGAAGTCATTGAAAAACTGTTTGAAAATGGACAGGTATTTAGTCAATATGTTGATGAAAATGGACAACCAACAATGGTTTCACCATATAATCCTAATGGATCAATGATGGCGATTGAAGGTATTATTTCTTGTGATGGAAGAGTCTTAGGAAAAATGGCTCATAGTGAACGTCAAGGTGAAAATAGAAATAAGAATATTTATGGTGACATGGATCAGAAATTATTTGAAGCAGGCGTAAATTATTTTAAAGGTGGTAAATAAATGGAAAAACAAGTTTTTGAAAGTATGACAATTTGTCCTTTAGATGGACGTTATGCAAATATTAAAGAATCTTTAGCTGAATATTTCAGCGAATATGCTTTGGTCAAATATCGTGTTTTTGTAGAAATTCAATGGTTGAAGTTTTTAATTGAAAATGTTGAAAGTGATATCCTAAAGAAATTTGATCAGTCTCATATGAAACAGATAGAAAAGATTGCCGATGAATTTGATGAAGATGCTTTTGCTAAAATTAAAGACATTGAAGCAACAACACGTCATGATGTCAAAGCTGTTGAATATTATATTGGAAATACTTTAAAGGAAATGGGATATGATTATCTGATCAGCTTTGTTCATATTGGATGTACTTCAGAAGATATTAATAATACATCTTATGCCTGTATGATTAAACATGGTTTAAAGGATGTTTGGTTAAAGAAAGCTAAAGAAGTTGTCGATGCCATGAATAAATGGGCTGTCGAACATAGTGATGATGCAATGCTTGCACATACCCATGGACAGCCAGCCACACCAACAACAATTGGTAAAGAATTTAAAGTTTATGCTTATCGTTTTGCTTCTAGCATTGAAAATATTGAAAATATTCAGATTAAAGCCAAGTTTAATGGGGCTACTGGTAACTATAGTGCCATCTTAACAGCATTCCCACGCCTTGACTGGCCTGCTTTAGCAAAGAAATTTGTGGAAGACTATTTAGGGTTAACATTCAATCCATTAACAACACAAATTGAAAGCCATGACTATACTTGTCATATTTTAGATGGTATTCGTCATTTCAATAATATTTTAATGGATTTAGATGTTGATATGTGGCTTTATATTTCTATGGAATATTTTAAACAGATTCCAGTTCAAGGTGAAGTTGGAAGCAGTACAATGCCTCATAAGGTCAATCCTATTCGCTTTGAAAACAGTGAAGCCAATGCTGATATGTCTAATCATATCTGTGTTGCCTTATCTAATAAACTTCCTAAATCACGTATGCAAAGAGATTTATCTGATTCATCAAGTCAGAGAAATTTAGGCCTAGCCTTTGGTTATTCTTTACAGGCTATGAATGAAACATTAAATGGTCTTGCTAAATGTGTTGTTAATAAAGAAAAGCTTGCAGCTGATTTAAACGAAAAATGGGAAGTTTTAGCTGAACCTATTCAAACAATGTTAAGAAAATATGGTGTCCCTGATGCTTATGATACTTTAAAAGCTCTCACAAGAGGTAAGAGTATTTCTAAAGAAGATATCTTGAAATTTGCTGAAAGTCTTGATATTTTATCTGACGAAGATCGTGAAACATTGATTCATATGACACCTGCTTCTTATATTGGAAAAGCAAGTGAACTTGCCAAAATGAAATAGTAAGGTCCCTCTTTTGAGGGATCTTTTTGCATAATGAACTGTTATGCTGTTAAAAATGAACTCATAAAGAAGAAAAACTTAATAAAAGACATCATTGTTCAATAGACATTAAGAGAAGAATAGTCACTGAAAAAGGAATTATTTTTTTCTATTGTTTTAATAG
Source organism: uncultured Massilimicrobiota sp. (assembly GCA_944325245.1). Taxonomy (GTDB): domain Bacteria; phylum Bacillota_I; class Bacilli_A; order Erysipelotrichales; family Coprobacillaceae; genus Allocoprobacillus. The sequence continues at coordinate 3,967 of CALUZM010000009.1, forward strand.
TTTATATCCTTTTATAGTAAAAAAATAAGATAATATAGTGTATAAAACTCTTGAAACTGCATATATTATTAATGTAATTCAATGTATTGACAATGAATTACATTTTGTTATAATAATGGTAAGAAGGAGGCGAATGAGATATGGCGCAAATGAGTTTTAGAATCAATGATTCAATCAAAAAAGATTTCGAAAAGATATGTGAAGAACTTGGCTTGAATCCTACAACTGCCTTGACTATTTTCATTAAGAAAATGTGCAGAGAGCATAGAATACCGTTTGAAGTTTCTCTATATAATAGTGATACTCTTAAAATATTAGATGAAACGACTAGAAACCAGAATCTCAGTCAAACATTTGATACTGTAGATGAATTATTCGATGATTTAGATGCTTAAAATCAGATATCATAATGCCTTTAAAAAAGACTATAAGTTAATGAAGAAACGTGGAATGAAATTGGAAAAGCTGAAATACGTCGTTAATGAATTGGCTAATCAGCATCCACTTGATGAAAAATACCGAGACCATGAACTGATGGGCAATTATAGAAGTTTTAGAGAATGTCATATTGAGCCCGATTGGCTTCTCATTTATAGAATAGAAAAAGATGAACTAACACTTGTGTTGGTTCGTACAGGAATACATTCTGATTTATTTTAGAATGAAATTCAGAGTCCCTCTTTGAGGGCTCTTTTTATTTCTTACAAAAAAGTGCCTACTTGTTAGATCAAGACATTATATTTATAATCATCATTGAAATATGAAAATGTGTTGAAAATAATGAGCTATGAGTAAAACATAATTTTTTTATTTGAGTGAAAGAAAAGAAATATGGATCTCTATATGATATAATACCTTATAAAGGGAGATGAAATCATGGGGTATAGACATCTTTATAATCCTGGATTATCAAAGGACATGTTAAAGAAAATCAATGAGAGAATATATGCATTAGATGAAGTGGAAGATATTTATAAAGTGTTAAATAATCATTATCAGGCAAAAAATAAAGGTTGGATTCGTGCCATAGCTATCACTATGATTTGCCTTTTTGGTGTTGGAATACTGGGCTTGAGTCAGGTTCAAAGTCGCGCTTTTATGATTTATTTGGGTTCATTAGTTGTGGTATGTCTGTTATGTCTTGTGATATTGATTTATGCAAAAATTAATTTTGTAGATAAGGAAATCAGACAGTTTCGACAAGCTCTGGCAATAGGTTATCCAGAATTATATGAGAGATTTTTCGTGAAATAAAGATAATCTTTACATAAAACAGATGTTAACTTTGGTTATCATGATATGATGTGATGAGGGAGTGATTCAATGTGAAAAAGAAGCAATTGTGGAAATTGTTTATTTCCACATTTTATTTAAGTGCTTTTACTTTTGGTGGTGGTTATGTCATTGTGACATTAATGCGTAAAAAATTTGTAGATGAATATCATTGGATTGAAGAAGATGAAATGTTGGATTTGGTTGCTATTGCTCAATCTTCGCCAGGGGCTATTGCCGTAAATGGAGCTATTGTCATTGGATATAAACTTGCAGGTATCATAGGTGTTGTAATCAGTGTTTTAGCAGCTATTCTACCTCCTTTTTTCATTATCACATTGGTTTCATCTTTTTATGCATTTTTTAAGGATAATCCATTGGTAGCTGCAATGCTAGAAGGAATGCAGGCTGGAGTTGGAGCAGTCATTACAGCGGTTGTTTTTGAAATGGGTGCTGGTATCTTGAAAGAAAAAAATATTTTATATCTTTTGATCATGTTATGTTCATTTGTTGCAACATATGTTTTCAATATCAATGTTGTTTTTGTGATTTTGCTATGTATGTTGATTGGTATCATCAAAACTTATCTGGAAAAGAGGTTTGTACAATGATTTATTGGCAGTTGTTTTTAAGTTTTATACAGATTGGAGCCTTGAGTTTTGGAGGTGGATATGCTGCCATGCCACTGATACAAAATCAGGTCGTTGATATTCACCATTGGCTTAGTGTTGGAGAATTTAATGATCTTGTGACTATTTCACAAATGACACCGGGGCCTATTGCCATTAATTCAGCAACCTTTGTCGGTGAGAAAATAGGTGGTTTATGGGGTGCTGTCATTGCCACAATTGGATGTATTTTACCTTCTTTAATCATCGTGACACTTATTGCTTATTTTTATATGAAATATCGTCATCTTGAATCTTTACAAAGCGTTTTGAATGTTTTAAGACCTGCAGTTGTTGCGATGATTGCCTCAGCTGGGATTTCGATTATTGTGACAGCTGTCTTTGGTGAACAGGCCATCATAGCTTGGACGCATTTAAAAGTGAATATGCTGGTTATTTTTATCATCTGTCTATTTTTGCTTTTAAAATATAAGATGAGTCCGATTGCTGTTATGTTAATAGGTGGGTTGTGTGAAGTCTTTTATCAGTTTCTTTTATGATAAGAGTTCTCTATTTGTGATTTTCGTTAAAATGGATTACGAATGTATGATTTAAAGACGATTTTTTATGAAAATCAAAAAAGAAATATGTCGATATTTATGTTAAGATTGTGTTAAAAATATTTACATTATGTAAAGAATATGTTAAGTTTTAGTTGTGTATAAATAGGAGGGACATGATGGAACTGACAAACATATTCTCTTTACTTGGAGGGTTAGCTTTATTCCTTTATGGAATGACAATGATGTCCAATGGTCTAGAGCTGGCAGCCGGGAATAAGATGAAGTCAATTTTAGAGAAATTGACATCAAATCGTTTTTTAGGTGTTGCAGTGGGAGCTTTGATTACAGCGATTATTCAATCATCTTCAGCAACAACAGTCATGGTTGTAGGTTTTGTGAATGCTGGATTGATGCAATTAACAAATGCAGTTTGGGTCATTATGGGTGCCAATATTGGAACCACGATTACAGGACAGCTGATTGCTTTAGATATCACTGCATTAGCACCAATTATTGCCTTTGTAGGTGTTGTCTTGATAGCATTCTTTAAAAGCAAGACACTGGATGCATTTGGCGAAATTATCGCTGGTTTAGGTATTTTATTTATGGGGATGGAAATGATGTCAACAGCGATGGCACCATTAAGAAATTCACCAGAATTTGCGAGTCTTGTAGCAAACTTCCAGAATCCATTGATTGGTATTTTAGTCGGAGCAGTCTTTACAGCTATTATCCAATCTTCATCAGCTTCTGTAGGAATTTTGCAGGCTCTAGCAATGAGTGGAGTCGTCACTTTACCATCAGCAATCTATGTTTTATTTGGACAAAATATTGGAACATGTATTACAGCTGTTTTAGCAGCAATTGGAACGAATCGTAATGCCAAACGAACAACGATTATTCATTTATCATTTAATATTATTGGAACAATTATATTCGTAATTATCAGTTTGGTGACACCATTTGCGACATTTATGGCATCTTTAACACCAACAAATCCAGCAGCACAGATTGCCAATGTACATACGTTATTTAATGTTGTGACAACAATTGTTTTATTACCAGTTGGTACAAAGTTAGTTGATTTATCATTCTTGATTTTACCTGAAAAACCTGAATTAGAAGGAAAGATGGAATTAAAATACTTGGATTTCAATATCTTTACAAATGATTATCATATTGGAACAAGTGCTATTGCTAATACACAATTGTTTAATGAAACACAAAATATGTTAGAAGTGGCTATTGATAATGTACGAAAGTCTTTTGAATTACTGATAGATTTTAAGGAAGATAAGTATGAAAAATTACAGAAAAATGAAGACTATATCAACTTCCTGAATAAGAATATTGTTGAATTTACAACAAATGCGATTTCAACTGAATTTCCAGTAGAGGGTGCACAGGCAATCGGATTGTTTATGAAAATCTCTTCTGATATTGAAAGAATTGGAGATCATGCGATGAACATTGCTCAAAGAGCAGAAGCCCTTTATAAGGATGATCGTCATTTTTCACATGAAGCTATGGATGAAATTGGCATTATGAGTAGTCTTTGTGTGAATATTCTTGATGAATTGAAAATTATGAACTATGATGAATTTAGTGGCATCGTAGATAAAGTCGACGTGATTGAAGAGAATATTGATAAAACACATCATCAATTTACTATTAATCAGTTAGTCAGATTAAAAGATAAAAAATGTACAACAGAAAACAGTGTTGTTTATACAAAAATATTAACAGATTTTGAAAGAATTGGAGATCATGGTTTGAATATTGCGAAAGGATTCTATAAAGCAAGAGAGGCTATGAAAGCCATGAAAATGATGAAACCAGAGATGGTTGAAGATTCAAAAACAGTGAATGCATAAATGGGACTTTACAAAAAAGTCCTTTTTTATGTCCTTGATATTGAAAGAAAAATATAGTCGAGTTTATGAAAATTTGCTATAATAAATAAAAATATATAAGGAGGTATTATGAATGAAAAAAGTAGTTCAGACAGATAAAGCACCTGGAGCTATTGGTCCATATAGTCAAGGGATTGATTTAGGAGATATGATTTTCTTTTCAGGGCAGATTCCTTTAAATCCTCAAACTGGAGAAATGCCAGAAGGTATTGAGGCTCAGACAAAACAAGCTTTGGATAATGTGAAAGGATTATTAGAAAGCCAAAATTTAGATTTTTCTCATGTTGTAAAGACAACCGTATTTTTAAATGATATGAATGATTTCAATACTGTGAATGGCATTTATGCTCAATACTTTGTAGAGCCATATCCTGCTAGAAGTGCCATTGAGGTTGCAAGTTTACCTAAAGGTGCACTTATCGAAGTTGAAGTTATTGCAGTCAAATAAAATTATTATTTTAGCAGAAAGATTTCAGCAATATATACGTGTCTATTATCATGATGGACATAGTGAAATTGTTTTGGAAGATATCAAAACATATGTTCATCAAAGAAAAACACGTGGATATAAAAATGCTATTCTATTTGATGAAAATTGGTTATATCCAACAATGAATCAAAGGGATGAAGACTGTTGTTGGATTAATCTGCATTATTTAAAAAATGCGAATGTATTCTATCGACAACTGTTAAAGCAGAAAAATTTGTATCAAAAAGCTAAAATGATGTATATGAAACAAATACAAAAGAATATGAATACATATGATATGAAGGAGAATTAGGAAATGTTGTTTCTAATTCTCCTTGTTTTTTTCAAAAGGTTTCATAGTCAGTATTTGATTTTTTAAAGAATATATGGGGTTATATTGAAATGGAAGAAAGATTTTTGATGGAGAAGTGAATGTTTTTAATGAGGCCCTCTCATGTATAATAAAAAATAATAGGTGATAAAATGGAGAAAAGATATATTAGAAGATGATTATGAAATTCATTGATTGAAAATGGGGATCGGGCCATAACAGTATCTCTCTTCATTATCTTTGATTTTGTTGGATCTTGTCATGCCAGATATAAATGGTTTTGAAGTTTTGATATATGAACAAGTATCAGTGGATTCATGATATCCCTGTCATTATCATTTCATCAGAAAATTCTGGACAATCTATCGCACGTGTTGATGATCTTGGAACCAGTGATTTTATCAATATCCCTTTTTCAGGTTAATATTGTGAGAAAACGTGTTTGTAATGTGATTACATTTTATTCTAAGCAAAAACAGCTTAAATGTTTTGTAGCTAAGCGATTTACGCTAAAGAAAAGCTTAGCCATTCTTGATCTCAGTGTTAAGTTATATCGTTGAGTTTAGAAATGGAAGGGGCAGTGAACTGCATATTGTTCATATCCTTATGATTACAGAAAAATTGTTGTAGCCATTATCAAAGCAAAAAACATCTTATATCATGACACAGCAGGATATCTTATTGATGCTCATGGCATTGTTTTAACATGATATTGGAAAATTTATATTCCTGATGATATCTTAAATAAGCCGACACTTTTAATTTCTGAAGAGTTTGAAAATATGAAGGTTCATTCACGAATGGTTTCTTTAGCAGATGTCTATGATGCTTTGACGAGTGAGAGATGTTATAAAAAGTTTTTCTATATATAAATAGTATTCAAAATGATTTTAGATGGAGAAAGTGAAATTTTAATCCTATTTTTTAAAATGTCTAGTGGATAGACAATCTATCATATTTATCTCTTGCCGAATATCTGGAAAAAACAGGAATGGCAACCTGAATGTTTTTTGGAACCACAAGACTTGGTTTCAACTATGGAAGCTTTATTATATATGGCCTAACCCGACAAACCACTTGTTCTGAGAGGTCTAATCTCATGCTTTGGTTCTCGTTGGATTTATCCACTAAAGATATTGTTGCACATGGTCAGGAAATTCAGGATCAAGGTGCTCGCTATTGTGATTGTCCAGCATGTACTTTAGTTGAAAGTATTTTAAAACAATTGGAATCATAATAAAAAGCAAGTCGTGTGACTTGCTTTATTTTGTAAGCATTTTTCTTGCTTGAATAATAATTGTTGGAAGAAGTGCAAAACCATAGATAACAAGTAATTGTGTGATTGAAATCGTATGGATTAAGAAGAGTCCATGCATTGCTGGAACAAATAAGATAAAGTGTAATAATGCAAATCCAACCAGGAATGCAATAATACTTGATTGATTTGAGAAAAGTCCAATCTTTGAAAGTGGTTGGTTACTACGACAGTTGAATCCATGTAATAAACGAGCTAAACAAATTGTAGCAAATGCCATTGTTGAAGCTGTTAATGGATCACCTTTTAAACCAGTTAAATAAGAACACATTGTACATATAGCAATGACAATACCTTCAAAGCCTATTTGCATAAATGTGGCTTTGTTAAGAATAGAATCATCTGATTTACGTGGTTTTTCTTTTAAGACATCATTACGTCCTGATTCCATTCCAATGGCAATCGCAGGAAGTGAATCTGTAATCAGGTTCATAAATAACAAATGAACTGGATAGAATGGTGTCGGTAAGAGCAGTAATGATGCAATAAAGACGCAGATAATACCAGCAAAGTTTCCTGATAACAGGTAGTTGATAGAGTTTTTGATATTACGATAGACATTACGTCCAGTAATAACTGCTTTGACAATTGTTGAGAAGTTATCATCTGTTAAGATCATGTTTGCAGCATCTTTAGACACTTCTGTACCTGTAATTCCCATGGCAACACCGATATCACTTTGTTTTAAGGCTGGAGCATCATTGACACCATCACCCGTCATAGCAACGATATCGCCACGTTTTTGCCATGCTTTGACAATACGAATTTTATGTTCTGGCGCAACACGAGCATAAACACTGATATGTGTTAATTTTTGATCAAGCTCTTCATCGCTCATTTGATTTAATTGCTGACCATCAATAGATAAGTCACCATCTTCATAAATACCAATTTTTTTAGCGATACTTCTGGCAGTGACAACATGGTCACCAGTAATCATAATAGGTTTGATTCCTGCCATTTTACATTTGGCAACAGCGTCAGCACTTTCAGGTCTTGGTGGATCCATTAAAGAAACAAGACCAACAAATGTTAAATCATTTTCATCATCTAATTGAATCTCTTTTTTATCTAAATCTTTATAGGCAAAACCTAAGACACGTAATCCTTCATTTGCATAATTTTGATTTTGTTGAAGGATTTCATTTTTATAACGTTCTGTTAAAGCTTCTTTGTGTCCATTGATAAGAATTGATGTACATCTTTGTAAAATGACATCTGGAGCACCTTTCGTATATAAATGATTTAAAGAAGAGACACTCATTAATTTACGATCTGAATCAAATGGTAACTCATTTTGACGAACTGCTGTGTTTTCAAATTCTGGATTGTTTTGAGTATGAAGATGAACCAAATCAATTAAAGCTAACTCAGTTGGATCTCCAATTCTTTGTTCTTCATTGATAACAGCATTATTACATAATAAACAAGCTTTTAATAAAACATTGTGATCATGATTATGACTATCTAAATCATTAATTTGTAATAATTTGTTGTTTAAAAAGATTGTTTGAGGTGTCATTTTGTTTTGTGTCAATGTTCCTGTTTTATCACTACAGATAACAGAAACACAACCTAAGCTTTCTACTGAATTTAAGTTTTTAATGATGGCATTTTCTTTGACCATCTTTTGTGTACTCATTGATAAAACAATAGTCACTATAGAACTTAAAGCTTCTGGAATAGCAGCAACAGCTAAGGCAACTGCAATCATTAAAGCATCAAGTAAGGACTCATGTGCTAAGAAAATATTTAATGCTAAAACAAGCGCACAAATGAACATGATAGCTACAGATAATTTTCCACTGAAATCATCTAAGCTTTTTTGTAATGGTGTTTTACGATCTTTGGCTTCATTTAACATTGAAGCAATTTTTCCGATTTCCGTATTCATACCAATACTTGTGACAACATAACGACCTGTCCCATTTGTAACCAGGCTGCCAGAAAAAGCCATGTTTTTTTGATCACCAACAATAACTTCATGATCAATGATATCAGTTGTTTTATCCACACTGTCAACTTCACCTGTTAGAGCACTTTCGTTGATTTGTAATGAAGCTGATTCAATAATACGTCCATCACCACTGACAACATCTCCAGCTTCAATTTGAACAATATCACCAATTGTTAATTCATTGGAATTGAGTTCACATAATTGACCATCACGAATGACTTTGACTTTAGGAATAGAAAGCTTTTTCAAACTTTCTAATGATTTTTCTGCTTTGAGTGTTTGAACAGTTCCTAAAATAGCATTAATGACAATAACGATCACAATAACAAGCGTACTTTCCAATTGTCCGCTTAAACCAGAAATAATCGCAGCAATAATCAAAATAATAACTAATAAATCCTGAAACTGTTTTAAGAAAATCATTAACGGATTTTCTTTTTTCTTTTCAGCCAATTCATTTTTTCCATACTTTTCTAATCTTGCAGATGCTTCCTGGTTAGATAAACCATTGACTGTTGTTTGACATTCTTTTAATGTTTCTTCAATACTTTTTTGATAATACATTGTTTTTCCTCCATTCATCATCTTCAACAAACAAAAAAGACAAGTTCGCTAAAGATTTCTTATTCTTTAACGAGTCTTGTCTTTAAGATGTACCAGAATAATAAATTATTCGCGATTGTTGATAACATCACACATATTGTGAGACTACTCCCTCATTGCCATTATATTAACATACTCCCCAAAATATGTAAATAGAAAATCATTGTGTTTTTTGATGAGAAATAGAACCTATTCTATAATTTTTTAGCTGCTTTTAAACCAGTAGACAAGACCATTTTCCTGGTATTCACCACTGATAGGATTAATAGGAATTTGTTGCAGAGATGAAGTGGGTTCATACCACAGATTCTCCTTTTGCAAGGCATTAGCCATAGTCTGAAAAATGACTTTGGGAATTCTTGTATCAGAAGTCATATTCATTTCACGGTTATCATCATAGCCACACCAGCTTAAAATCGTATATTTGGGATTATAACCAGCACACAAAGAATCATAGGGAGTAGAACCTGTTTTGGCAGCGAAAGTTGCTTCTGTGGGATAGTTGATCATTGTTGGTGTTGCATAAGATTGAAAAGCTTTTTCAAATGGGCTCGTTAACAGTTGACTGATCATTAAACAGCTGTCCTGATTGAGGAGCTGTTTATTTTGTGGTTGATATTCATAGAGCACATCACCATCATTATTGGTAATTTTTGTAATGGTATGGGTTTGATTATAAATGCCTGCATGAGCTAGTGTTGTATAAATAGCAGAAAAATCATAGACATTGGTATTCAGTGTTCCTAGAGCTAAAGATGGATGTGGCGAAATATGCTGATAACCAAATTGTGATAGCGTATTGACGAGAGCCTGTTCACCTAAAAAGAGATGTGTTTTAACAGCATAGATATTATCACTTACAGCGATAGCCTGAGCCATTGTAATGTCTTGATTGGCATATTTCTGATTGAAATTTGTGGGTGTGTAAGTTTCGCCATTGGCTAATTGAAAAGTCGTGGCTTCACTTTTGAACTTGGTTGTGGGAGTAAAGCCATTTTCCAAGGCAATATAATATAACAATGGTTTAATGCTTGAACCGACCTGTCGGGAAGCCTGAGTAGCACGATTGAATTGAGAAGAAGCATAATCTTTACCTCCAATCAAAGCAAGAACACCCGAACTTTGACTATCTAAAATAATGCTGGATACTTCTAGTTCATCGCGGTCTTTCATTTCTTTCGCAACAGTTTCATTGAGCTGATCTTGAATGTCTGTATCTAAAGTTGTTTGGACATTGAGTCCCTGACTGACATATTCTTCTTTATAGAAACCAAGATCTTTGAGTTCACTAATGACAGTATCTCTATAATAAGGATAAGCACATTGAATTGTTGTAGAAGGATTTTCATTTAATTGGAAAGGGGTCTGATAAGCTAAATCAGCTTCTTTTTGGGTGATTTGTTTTTCAGACACCATCGCATCCAAAACCACTTTTTGTCTTTCTTTAGCTGCTTTTTCATCTTTAAATGGCGAATAATATTCAGGTCCATTAATCACTCCAGCCAACATACTCGCTTCATTTAAATCTAAATCAGCTGGTTTCTTATGAAAATAATAAAGACTGGCATTTTTAATACCATAGATACCATGTCCAAAATAAACCGTATTGATATATCCCTGTAAAATCGTATTTTTATCATAATGTGTTTCTAAACGTACTGCTAAAAAAGCTTCCTGAATTTTTCTTGACCAGGTTTTTTCATTATTTAAAAACATCAGTCTGGCATACTGTTGTGTAATCGTACTAGCTCCTTCCACATTGCCATTTTCACTTATATTGGCTTTTATAGCACGAATGATACCAATGGGATCAAAACCACGATGTTCATAAAAACGATGATCTTCAATCGCAACAATTCCTTTTAAAAAATAGGGTGAAACATCTTTGAGTGCGATATCATTACTTTGTTGTTGTGATTGATAAAAAAGTTGCTGTTTTTGATCATACATTTTGATAATATGATCACCACTTAAATCTGGAGCTTCAATCACATAACTGATTGTATAAACACCAATCATAAATAAAAAACCAGCTATGATGACTCTTCTTAACCATTTGATTATTTTTTTCAATACACATCACCTTCTTTTTTCATTTTTGCCTAATGTTTTATAAATATTCAATGTTTTCGTGATTTCCAAGGCAGAAATAAAACATGGCTTTCTGAAATTGATTTTGTTATAATAAGAGCGGTGATTTTATATGTATCAAACAAAGAAAATTCATTATAAAGCTGTCTTTAAACAAGATGATGAACATCAGACAATTGAATATAAAGCCAAAGGTGTATGTCATTATGATGATCAAACAACCATTCAATTTCAAACACCTGAAGGAGCCATTCAAATTGCTTATGATCGTCAAGAAATTCATCTCCAGCATGGATCATCACTCCTGAGATTTCATAAAGAACATGAGCTTTGGAATCAATATCAATTGCCTTATGGTGAGGTCGCTTTAAAAACAAAATTGATTAAATTTGAAGCTAATGAACACAATATGAAAATGAAATATGAACTCCATGATCATCATGGTTTACTATCTACTGTTTATATTATGTTGTCAATGATGCCCTATCAGTTTGAGGAGGAGCTATGAAAATCTTAAAAATATTTCTGAATCGTATTTTTATTTTTAGCTTTTTAATATGTTTTCAAATCATTTTGCTGGTTTCCTTAGGAAGAGAACTCTTATCACTCTCTGCCTGGATTCATCCACTTATGAGAATTATCAGTTTTATTGTTGTCTTATGGCTGGTTAATAAAAATGAGAATCCTTCCTATAAGATTTCTTGGATTATTGTTGTATTGCTGTTCCCGTTATTTGGAGGCATGTTATATCTATTATTTGGTAATAAAAAGCCATCACGTAAGATTCGTCGTATTCTTCAGCCTGTCTTAGATGAAATGAGCCCATATAATTTATTAGAAAGTGATGCATCTTCAACTATTCCAGATGCCAGAAAAGATGGTATCACTTATCTTTCAGAATTAGGATATGGAACGTACTTAAGAACGCAATGTCGTTATTATTCACTAGGAGATTATTGTTATAGGGATTTATTAAAAGATATCAGAAATGCGAAAAAATATATTTTTATGGAATATTTTATTGTTTCTGAAGGATTAATGTTTGAGAGTATTTTAAAAATTCTTGCTCAAAAAGTACAAGAAGGTGTAGAAGTTCGTTTTATTTACGATGATGTTGGCAGCATCACGTCACTGCCTTATCGTTTTGAAAAGAAACTGGAAAAACTTGGCATTCAATGTGTTGTTTTTAATCCCTTTATTCCACTTGTCTCTGTTGCGATGAACCATCGAGATCATCGCAAGATTTGTATTATCGATGGTTATATTGGATATAGTGGTGGTTTTAATTTGGCAGATGAATATATCAATGCAAAAGTCCGTTTTGGTCATTGGAAGGATACAGGGATTCGTTTAGAAGGTGAAGGTGTCTGGAATCTGACAACAATGTTTTTATCAACATGGAATGCCTATAAACATCAAGATCATGATTATTGGGCATATCGTCCTCAAATTTTACCGCCGATTCAAGATGATGGCTATGTCGTGGCTTATGGAGATTCACCTGTTGATCATGAAGAAACGGGTGAAAACATGTATTTGAATATGATTCATCAGGCGCAAGAAGAAATTTTGATTATGACGCCTTATTTCATTATTGATGAAACAATGATGAAAGCTTTTTTATTAGCTAGACGCAAAGGGGTTCGCATTCAAATTTTAACACCAGGTATTCCAGATAAGCAAAATGTCTATCATGTTACACGATCTTATTATTATTCATTGATTAAGGAAGGTGTTGAATTTTACGAATACCAGCCAGGATTTTTACATGCCAAAATGGTTTTATGTGATCGCAGAATTGCGACAGTTGGAACAATCAATTTTGATTATCGCAGTCTTTATTTACATTTTGAATGTAATGTCTTAATGACTCAAAAATCAGTCATCGAAGATATTTATAAAGATTTCCAACAGACGCTTGTTTTATGCAGGAAAGTGACACAGGGACAGAGTCGTCGTTTTAGAGGAATTTATGAAGCTATTTTGCGATTATTTGCGCCATTATTGTAGAAAAAATGTTGACTATATCGTCAAATATGATATTGTATTAAAAGTATGAAAAGAACAAGGAGGGTACTATGGCTGTTAATAAAATAGAACTTTCATTAAAAAATGTTTTAAGAAAGGCAATCATCGATTTGGGGTTTGTAGAAGATTACCCAGTGGAACAGATTGTCATTGAAATTCCTAAGGATCAGGCACATGGTGATTATTCAACAAATATTGCGATGCAGCTGACAAAAGTCTTAAGAAGAAACCCACGTGAAATTGCCCAGGAAATTATTGAAGCATTAGATTTAGAAGCTGGTCATATCGAACATGTTGAAATGGCTGGACCAGGATTTATCAATTTATTTTTGAAAAAGGATGCGATGACTTCTATTATTAAAGAAGTTTTAAAAGAACAAGATCACTTTGGTCATTCTGATTTTGGTGGTGGCGTTAAATATAATATTGAATTCGTTTCTGCTAATCCAACAGGAGATCTTCATTTAGGTCACGCCAAAGGAGCAGCTGTTGGTGACAGTATTTGTCGTATTATGAAAGCTGCTGGCTATGATGTGACAAGTGAATATTATATTAATGATGCAGGTAACCAGATTACAAATTTGGCTTTATCTTTATATGCCAGATATCAGCAGGCTTTTGGAATAGAAGCTAAGTTACCTGAAGATGGTTATCATGGACCTGATATTATTCAAATCGCTGAAGATTTGAAAGCTGAGTTTGGAGACAAATACTTAAATGTTCCTCAGCAGGAAGCGATTGCCTATTTTAGAAAAATCGGAACAGAACATGAATTACAGAAAATTAAAGATATCTTAAAAGAATTTAGAGTTGTTCATGATGTTTGGTTTAGTGAAACATCATTATATGAAAATAATAAGATTGAACCAACTATTCAAAAGTTAAAAGATCAGGGATATACTTATGAAAGTGAAGGTGCTTTATGGTTTAAATCTAGCGAATTTGGTGATGATAAAGACCGTGTGTTAATTAAAAGTGATGGAAGTTATACATATTTAACACCAGATATTGCATATCATTTAAATAAGCTGGATCGTGGTTATCAGTATTTAGTTGACTTACTTGGGGCTGATCATCATGGATATATTCAGCGTATGAAAGCAGCAATTCAGGCTTTAGGATATAATGCTGATCAATTGAGCATTGATATTATGCAGATGGTACGTATGGTTGAAAATGGCGAAGTTGTCAAGATGAGTAAACGTACAGGAAATGCTGTCACAATTAAAGATTTAATCGAAGACATTGGTGTCGATGCAACACGTTATTTCTTTGTTTCTAAAGCAGCTAGCTCACCATTTGATTTTGACTTAGGTTTAGCAAAATCAAAATCAAATGATAATCCTGTTTATTATGCACAATATGCTCATGCTAGAATGTGTTCTATTGAAAGACAGGCACAGCAAGCTCATATTGATGTGGCTGATCATTTTGAATTGCTGGTTCATGAAAAAGAAATTGAACTAGTGAAACATATTAATGAGTTTAGAAATGAAGTGATTGAAAGTGCAAAATCAAGAGCACCACATAAAATCGCAAATTATATTCAAAAACTTGCGCAATTATTCCATTCGTTCTATAATGACTGTTATGTCATTGATGAAAATCATTTAGATTTATCATCTCAGAGATTAGCATTGGTAAAAGCGGCACAGATTACTTTAAAGAATGCATTAAATTTAATTGGTGTTGAAGCACCAGAGAAAATGTAGGAGGATATTATGATTGATTATAGACAAAGTTCAATGGTAGATGTTGCATTTGATTTAATGACAAAAAAGAAAAAACCAGTAGATTTTTATAAATTATGGCAGGAAGTTTCTGAAATCAAAGGATTTGATGAAGAACAAAAAGATGAAAACGAATCATTATTTTATACAAACATTACATTAGATGGACGTTTTATCACTGTAGGAGAAAATCGTTGGGATTTAAGAAGTCGTCATAAGTTTGATGAAGTGCATATTGACATGAATGATATCTATGCGGATGATGAAGATGATTCTTCAGAAGATGAAGCTGATGATGGTTTAGTAGAAGATGATTATAATTAATAATGGAGCTGAATCATGATTCAGCTTTTTTCATATATGCAGAAAGTATTTTACTCATGAATGAAAAATGATTATAATAGAAAAAGGTGAGTTGTGATTATGGAAGAAATCTATTATACAATCAAAGGAGAAGGTTTCCCGGTTTTTCTATTACATGGGAATGGGGAAGACCATCATATTTTTGATAAAGCAGTGAATATTTTAGCTGAAGATTATCAATGTATCTGTGTGGATTCACGTTATCATGGGAAAAGTGTTCATCAAGGTGAACTGTCTTATTCGCAGATGCAAAAAGATGTCATGAAAATTGCTGATGATCTTGAACTTGAAGCTTATGATGTTATTGGTTTTAGTGATGGTGCGATTGTTGCTTTATTGCTTGGGATGAATGATTCGCGTTTGAAACATATTGTGAGTTTGAGTGCGAATACACAGCCCTGTTATATAAAACCTCTTTATCGTTTGACTTTTTATTTACAAGCATTATGTTTATTGATTTTTTCTATCTATCAATCTAAAGCTAGACTATCTTTTCGTTTGTATAAACTGATGTTAACACAACCTCATATTGCATATGAGCAACTCCAATACATCAAGATACCTGTGCTTGTTTTAGCTGGTGAATTTGATATGATTAAAGAAATAGATACACTAAAGATTGGAGAATCACTGCCTTATGGTATCGTAAAGATTATCAAACATGGCAATCATTTTTTATTGAGAGATTCTTTTTTGGAAACAATGCAGGAAATAACATTGTTTTTAAAAGCTTGTCATCAGGAGGAACAATATGAAAATATGTCAAATAGGACAATTGAAGATAGGTGAAGGCAAACCAAAAATTTGTTTACCAATCGTAGAAAAAACAACAGAAGATATTTTAAAACGTATTCAATCTTATGAAAAGTATACATATGACGTGATAGAATTGCGTATTGATTTCTATGAAAATATTCATGATGAAAAACAGGTCCTTAATCTTCTCCAACAAATCAAAAAACAGACCAATCGTCCTTTGTTGTTGACATATCGTTCTTTAAGAGAAGGAGGACAGCTACAGCTTGAAGACCATGAATACATCAAATTGATTGAAACAGCCTGTCAAAGTCATAGTGTGGATATGGTTGATATTGAATTGATGAGTGGAAATGTTTTGGTCTGTCAGTTAGTCAAAATAGCTCATCAAAATGATGTTAAGGTGATTATGTCTTATCATGATTTTGATCAGACACCGGATGTTCATGAAATGAAAAAGCATCTGGAAAGCATGGAGATTTTAGGTGCTGATATTGGCAAAATTGCAGTTATGCCCCATCGTTATAAAGATGTTATACGTCTATTAGAAGTGACTATGGAAATGTCACAAAGATTAAATATACCATTAGTGACGATGTCCATGGGAGAAATGGGAAAGATTTCACGTATATCAGGAGAATTAACAGGTTCTGCTATGACTTTTGCCAGTGGTGGTCTTTCATCTGCGCCAGGACAGATACCTGTTGAGCAGATGAATATATTGTTGGAGGCGATTCATCATGATTGATTTATTAAAAGCTCAAAAAGCCTTTCAGAAATATATCAGTCACTATGACATGGATATTCCTTCCATTCGCCTTAAAGTTATTCATACATATAAAGTCATGGAATGTAGTGAATATTTATGTCAACAACTTCATCTTTCAAAAGAAGATACAGCTTTGGCATCACTGATTGCTTTATTGCATGATATTGGACGTTTTGAACAATGGATGAGATTTCAAAGCTTTGCAGATTATAAAACAATTGATCATGCTTTATTTTCCAGTCAGTTATTATTTCAAGATGGATTGATTAGAGAATTTATTGACGATGATTGTTATGATATGATTATTCAGCATGCAATTGAACAGCATAATCGTTATCAAATTGAAGAAGGATTTGATGAAAGAACGTTATTGTTTATTCATCTGATTAGAGATGCTGATAAATTAGATAATTTTAGAGTTAAGGAAGAAGAAAAAATAGAGAACATTCTTTATGTGTCTCTTGAAGAAGTGAATCAGGAGAATATTTCACCTGAAATCTATCAGCAGTTTTCACACCAGGAGCTGATTTATGCACCTTATCGAAAAACACATATTGATATGTGGCTATCTTATATTGCTTTTATTTTTGATTTGCATTTTATAGAAAGTATTCAATATATTCAAAAATATCATTGGGTAGAACGTTCTTTTGATCGTTTACATCCCATTCAATCAGAAGTTTATCAGCAATATTTAACATTAAGACAGATAGCCTTAGATTATATTGAGAAAAGAGGTCAGTTATGAGTCATCAAAAAACAAGAAAAATGGTCTATTTGGCACTTTTAAGTGCTATTGCCATTGTTTTACATATGGTTGAATCCATGATACCTGTTCCTTTACCCACTGGAGCAAAATTAGGATTGGCCAATATTATTTCTTTGGTTGTGATTCAATTGTATGGGATTAAGGAGATGTTTATTGTCAATATCTTTAGAGTTTTGGTTTCTAATCTTTTAATGGGAACATTTATGAGTAATGGATTCTTTATCAGCTGTGGTGGTGTCTTTGTCAGCAGTTTGGCTTTATCACTCATTTATTGTTTTACTCATTTGCCAATGGTTTCAACATCTATTATTGCAGCCATTTTTCATAATATTGGACAAGTTGCAGTGGTTGCCTTTATGATGTCAGCTCAAATTATTATGCTTTATGTTTTTCCATTGCTTATTACATCCATTCCAACAGGTATTTTAACGGGGTTGATTGCGATTGAAATTTTAAAAAGAGTCAAGAAGGAACAGTTTCAATAATTGTTCCTTTTTTGATATAATAGAAAAAAGGAGATGGACATATGGAAGAATTTGTTTTGGCTATTGATCAGGGCACAACAAGTACCCGTGCAATCTTGTTTGATCAGAAAGGAAAGTTAAGGTATATCGAACAAAGAGAATTTCAACAGTATTTTCCCCATTCTGGTTGGGTAGAACATGACGCTATAGAAATCTGGAATTCTGTTGTTGAGGTTGTTCAATCATTATTTACTATTCATAATATTCGCTCTTGTCAAATTAAGGCTATTGGCATTACTAATCAAAGAGAAACAACAGTTGTCTGGGATAAGACAACAGGAGAGCCAATTTATCATGCTATTGTCTGGCAGTCTCGACAATCAAAGGACATTTGTGATGATTTGATTGAACAAGGTTATAGTTCTATGATTCAAAAAAAGACAGGACTATTAATTAATCCTTATTTTAGTGCCAGCAAAATCAGATGGATTTTAGATCATGCGGAATACGAAAATAAGGAAAATCTATTATTTGGAACGATTGATACATGGCTGATATGGAAATTAACAGGTGGAAAAGTCCATGCGACTGATTATACGAATGCTTCAAGAACATTGCTTTATAATATTCATGACTTAAAATGGGACAAAGATTTATTAGCATTATTTGATATTCCTGAGAGTATGTTACCTGAAGTCAAGGAGTCTTCATGTATTTATGGTTATAGCGATGAAACATTGCTTAGTGGATTGCATTTTAGAGCACCTATTTGTGGTGTGGCTGGCGATCAGCAGGCTTCACTTTTTGGTCATGCCTGCTATGAAGTTGGTGATATGAAAAACACTTATGGAACAGGGTGCTTCCTATTGATGAATACGGGTGAACATCCAGTTTCTTCAGAAAATGGTTTACTCACAACCATTGCCTGGGGTATCAATGGGAAAGTGACTTATGCCTTAGAAGGTTCTGTTTTTGTAGGTGGAAGTGTCATGCAATGGTTAAGAGATGGTCTGCAGTTATTTTCACATGTTAAAGAGACAGCGGATATGGCGAAAACTTTAAAAGATAATGAAGGTGTCTATCTGATTCCAGCATTTGTAGGATTAGGAACACCTTATTGGGATGATGATGTCAGAGGCACAATCTTTGGATTGACACGTGGCACATCAAGGCATCACCTGGTACGTGCGGCTTTAGAGTCTATTGCTTATCAGAGTCGTGATGTTATTGAGGTGATGAAAAAAGAAGCTGATATGTCTTTAAATAGTTTATCAGTAGATGGTGGGGCGACAACCAATGAATTTTTAATGCAGTTTCAAAGTGATATCTTAAATATTGATATTTTGCAGCCATCTGTCAAAGAAACAACAGCTTTAGGAGCAGCTTATTTAGCTGGTTTGGCGATAGGTTTTTATAAGAGTCAGCAGGATATTAAAGAGTATCATCAGATTTCTCGTGTTTATCATCCTACAATGGATCAAAAGCAGGCTTCATATTATTATCAGCAATGGCAAAAAGCAATTACAGCAACACGTGTATTTAAATAGGAGGTCTTTATGAAAATCAAAAAAATTGTTGCTTTGACTTTACTGACATGTTTATTGGTAGGATGTCAACAGACTGAGGAAACAGCCAAAGATGATCAGTCAACTATTGAGTTGATTCAGACTGATGATAGCTGGGGAATTGTTTTATCAGCAACAGATATAAGCAATACAGGTTTAACATTAGTTTGTAGTCAAAATGGTGGAGAAATCACTGGAGAGCTTCAAACAGGTGAAAAATACTGGCTTGAAGAAAAAGTAGATGGACAATGGCAGGAACTTTCAATACCTGAAAAACCTGTCTGGCAAGACGAAGCTTATACCATTGAAACACAGAATTTAACACAGTGGGATATTCAATGGACTAATCTTTATGGGACATTATCACAAGGAGAATATCGCATTGGTAAAGAAATACAAGATTTTCGTGGTGGTAGTGACTATGATGAAAAAGCTTATTATGCCGAGTTTGTGATTGAATAAAATGAGTATAAAAAGATAGATTGATGAAATAAAGGTTTTGTCATTATAGATTTTGATATCTTTTAATCTAAGATAAGAAAAACGTAGCTCATATTTCATTTTTAACTGTGAAATAGAACTACGTTTTTTATTAAAATTAAAAATGATATTCTTCAGTGAGTCCAGTCTTTGTTCTCCATTGAACTGTTGCATTTTCTAAATGGAAAATACATAGTTTATAACCTGTTTGTTCATTATAGATTTTCTGCATTGCTGGAGCTTGAGAAAGAACCATATTTGCGATAGTATCATCTTCTTCAAAAACAGCATCACCATAATATCTTAGAAAATCTTCTCCATTACAAGCACAGATTTCTATATGAGAATTTGCTTTTAATTGTTTATAGACATCTTTAAAAGAACCTACACCAAAATATAATTTTTCATTTAAAAATAAATGAAAAGCTAATGGACGACATTTTGGTCTATCACCATCTATTGTCGCAACTGTAAAAAAATCAACTTGTTTTAAATAATCTTCAATTTTTTGTAATTTGTTCATTTGTATAACCTCCTCTTTACTCTCTTTGAACAATATGATAATATCATTGTAGTATATAAAATAAAAGTACGATATTTTTATATACTAAGTATATAAAAGGATACTATGGAGGGATGAACTATGCAAGATGAAAGATTTGGAAAGTGTCCATATTTTACTGCACAATCAGTTTTACAGGGAAAATGGTCTATTCTCATTATGCATTATCTGAGTGAAGACACTATTCGTTTTAATCAGTTGTTAAAACTGATGCCACATATGACACATGCGACTTTATCAAAACAACTAAAGAAAATGGAAAAAGATGGATTGATTATTCGTAAGGAATTTCCTCAGGTCCCACCAAAGGTTGAATACAGTTTAAGTGATATTGGAAAGAAATTTTTACCAGTATTAGATAGTTTAGAAGAGTGGGGAAAAGAATATATTCAATATATGAATGAACCGAAAATATAAAAAACATGACTTCATTTCAAAGTCATGTTTTCATTTTAGCGGACACCGCCTCCTCCACCACCGGAGAAGCCACCTCCGCCGCCTCCAAATGATGATGAACCGCCACCACCACTTGCAGCTATAGAAGCTTCATGTGAAGCTTTCATACTATTGTGTGAGAACATATAAACCATATGCATTGTATAGATTGTATCTAGCTGTGATTGTTCATTGAAGTTTGGACATAATCTTCCTAATTGTTCCTGAACTTTATCAGCTATCTGTAAAATGGAAGCAAAAATAAGATATTCTTCCCATAACTTGACTTCAATGACTTCTTTTTCATCAATTAGACTCATTTCCTCTAAGAAGTTTTTTAAGCCTATAATATGTTCCATTTCTTCTCTAATAGATGCATCATAAGTATCTGTACTATGAGAGAATCTGATTTTTAAAAATGATGTATATGTTGTTTCTAATGTTAATAAATGCTGCTTTCTTAGCTCATTTTCAACATATTCATCAATGCTTTCAAACCATTCATCAATTTTTTCGTAATTCTTTTTGCACCATGATTCAAACTCATCTGTTTCTAATAATTGATTTGAACCAGCTGCCTGTTTAAAAAATTGGAATAGTTTTTTCTCTAATGGATGTGTAATAGGAATATCTTTATCAAGCTCTACTGAATATCCTTCTTTTTTAAAGAAGAGGAATTGTTTAACTTCTTCTTTTTGAAATTCAATATAGTTTTCTTTAATCCATCTTAATAGAATAGCAGCTATGAGACCATCACGATCTTGATCGCTAATCAATCCTATTTTTTTAGCATAATAATAGAATTGAAATAAATCTTTATGACAAGGAATATCTCTAAACATTGGTGGTTGTCTATTCAATGGAACATGATCATTAAACTGGAATGCAACACGTCCCTTTGTATAAGCAACGATTAAAACGATGACAACAACACCAATCAATCCTATAACACCAAAAATAACAGCGATAATCAACGCGGTATTATCTTTGTACATAAAAGATTGATAATAATCTCCCTGGTCATAAAATTCTTCTTCATATTCACTGCCATCTATGGCATCTTCCAATATCTTTTCAAAAGATTGATCATTGGGATGTGCATTAGAAAATGTTTCATTATCAATCTGCATTAATAATTGCATCTTGGCACCTTCTGGTACTGCACTTTGTGTTTCCATAATGACATCACCATTATCAAAGTAGACAACACCCTGATATCCAAAGGCCCAGATTTTTGCATTGTTTTTATTGAAATCATGTGATGATGAAAGCGTAATCTTGACATGTTGAGGCTCTAATTCCATTTCTGAAAAGAAAGCATAGTTAAATCCTTGTGTGTCTTGATATTGTTGAACAAAATTGGCTATATCATATTCAAAGGTGTAAGTTCTACGACCATATTCACCAATTCCAAAACAAAGTTCATAACGATCACCATCTTGAATGATTCCACATTTTCCATCTTTGTCTTCTTTATCCCAATCAACATCCCATTGACCAACATTTTTGTAACGATGACCTTGATCATCTACAACGCTGAAATTCGATATATGAGAATCTCCCATATTATCAAAAACTTTATAAATTTCTGTTCCCTCATCAATATCTATATCCCAGATTTCCTGTACATGTGCACTTCCATCATTATTTAAAGTCGCCTGAATCGAGATATCCTTTAAATTGGCATCAGCGCCATAAACACAAATAGATAATGATGGTATAAGAATGAACAATAAAGAAAATATCAGACATATTTTCTTCTTCATATTAAAATTTCACCTCAGGAATGTCTTTATCATTTTCATTGATTTCAAAATAATCAAATCTTTCAAAATGGAATAGACTAGCAATAAGACTAGAAGGGAACATCTCTAACTTATTTGTATAACTATAAACGGAATCATTATAGAATTGTCTAGCAAAACTGATTTTATCTTCCGTTTGTGTCAATTCATTTTGTAAACTGACAAAGTTTGCATTGGCCTTTAAATCAGGATAGGCTTCACTGATAGCCATAATTTTATTTAAAGCCTGTGTCAACTCTCCAGCTGCTTCCATCTGTTCACTTGGAATAGAAGCATTCATATATGTGTTTCTGGCTTCCATGACACTGTCCAAAGTTTCCTTTTCGTGTTTAGCATAACCTTTAACAGTTTCAACTAAATTAGGAATCAAATCAGCACGTCTTTTTAAGACAACATCAATTTGTGCCCAATTTGTTTTGACTTTATTTTTTTCTCTCACTAAGGCATTATATGAGACAATGACATATAACACTAAAACAATAATGAGAACACCTACTATTATTAATATCATAATCTTTTCCTCCTATATCAACATTATATACTATTCTTCTATGAAAATTGTGAATTTTTTAATAATTATTTGATAATGATAAAGATGATCTGATATGAACATATTTCAATTGTTTTGAAAGAATATAAAAACAAGGAAATAATCAGTTGATATTATTTCCCTGTTTCAGAGATATCGATTTTTTTGAATGCCCAGTTTTCTTTTTTGAATCCATAAATAATGCCAATAGTATCTGCTAAGAACCAGCCAATAGGAATAGCCCACCATATGGCCACTGTTCCTAAGATTGGCGCAAAGATATATGCTAAAACGACTCTTGTTCCTAAAGATGCAATTGTTAAAACAACAGAAATACCAGGTTTTCCAACACCGCGATAATAACCATAAAGTAAAAATAAGCATCCAATACCTACATAGCACATTCCCTCAATTTGTAAATATTCGACACCTTGACGAATGATTTCAACTTCTTCAGGGTGAATGAAGATCAGCATGAGTGATGGCGCAAAAATATAGACAACAAGAGAAATGAAAATACAGAAAATTCCAGAAATCAAGATAGCTGATTTGAGACCTTTATGAATACGTTCTGGTAAGTTGGCACCTTGGTTTTGAGCAATAAAAGTAGAAAAGGCATTACCAAAATCCTGTACAGGCATATAAGCAAAAGAATCAATCTTAACTGCTGCTGCAAAGGCTGACATGGTGATGACACCAAAGCTGTTGACTAAGCCTTGAATCATCAGGATGCCAAAATTCATGACAGACTGCTGGATACATGTTAATAATGAATAATCTTTGATTTTTTTGATGATATCTTTATCAAAACGACAATGTTCTGGTTGTGGTAAAAGATCTTTTTGTTTGATAAAAACATAAATCATGATACCAAAACCACTCATCGCCTGAGCAATAATCGTTGCCAGTGCAGCACCACTGACTCCCATATGAAATGCGACAATCAAATAAATATCTAAAAACACATTCACAACTGTTGCGACAGCTAAAAAATAGAGTGGGACTTTAGAGTTTCCTAGAGCGCGAAGTAATGAGGCAAAATAGTTATATAAAAATGTAAAAAAGAATCCAATAAAGATAATAAATAAGTAATCATAACTTTGCTGATAGATATCCTGAGGGATATTCATAAAATGTAAAATGGGATGAATACAGACAAGACATAAAATTTCTAAGACAATCGCAAAAATCATAATACCAATAAAGGAAACAAAGAAAGATGTTTTCATTTTATCAATCTGATGTCCACCATAATACATGGAAAATAAAATGCCACTTCCCATACATAAACCTAAAATAATAGATGTTAAAAATGTCATTAAGGTAAAAGAAGAACCGACCGCTGCTAAGGCATTGGAACCTAAGAATTGTCCGACGATCAGTGTATCAGCCACATTATAAAATTGTTGGAGCATATTACCTATAATCATAGGTAATGCAAAGAAAATCAGGGATTTTGTGATAGACCCCTGGGTTAATTGATGATCCATAAAAATTCCTCCTTTTTCTATGATAGGAAGAAAAGAGTGTATTGTCAATATAAGAGCAGATATTCAACATAATTGAAAAAGACACTCATATAATAAAGATAAGAAAAAATGAAATTAAGGAGGTCAAAAATGTTGAATGTTTATTATATGAATCATCGTTTACAACAAATTACAATGCAAACTTTCCAGCGCATCTGTCAAAAGAATCAGATTATCATGCAGGAAGGTGACTTGAAAATTATTTTGCATATTATTAAAGATAATCCTTATCCATTATTTGATAACGAATTTGTGCCTGTTTTACTTAATGAGATTTCTCGAAGAACCAGTAAGGAAGTGTGTAATCAGTTTAAACCTATTTTAGAGAATAACTGTCTGATTCAGGAAATTGTCTAGACCATTGAAAAATGGTCTTATTTTTATTGTGGTGAAGAAAGGAAAATGATAGAATGTCTCTAGTGTGATTGAGGAGAGTGAAAATTGTGAAAACGATAGCTATAGTTGCAACGGGAGGAACGATAGCAGGAACAGGACAGACTGGAAAAGCTGTGTCCTATCATGCTGGGGAGATTGATGTCAAAGACATTATTCGTTCTATTCCAATGCTTCAGGAAATTGCTCATATTCGAGAATATCAGCTGATGAATATTGACAGCAATGAAATGTCACCACAGCGATGGCTGGTTTTATCTAATTATATAAATCAGATTTTACAGGATGATGAAATTGATGGTGTTGTTGTGACCCATGGAACAGATACTTTAGACGAAACAGCTTATTTTTTAAATTTAACATTACATACAAGTAAACCTGTGGTCATGACGGGGGCTATGCGTCCTGCCACAGCAACCAGTGCTGATGGACCTTATAATTTGTATCAGGCAGTCTGTCTGGCTGCACATGATGATGCTGTTGGACAAGGGGTTATGTGTCTGTTTTCAAGTACCATCTATTCTGGACGAGATATTCAGAAGGTCAATAATTTTAAAATTGATGCTTTTGAGCAGAAATCATTTGGATGCTTAGGATATATGCAAGATCATGAAGTCTATTTCTTTTCTAAAACATTTAAAATCCATACGATTAATTCTTTGTTTTCCAAACAGACGTTATATGATTTACCAGCTGTAGGTATTGCTTATTTTTATGCGGGAGCCAGCTGTGAAATTCTTTATGCACTTGCTCAAAATCATCAGGGTATTATTCTGACGGGGTCAGGGAGTGGTAATTATAGTCAGGAATGGTTACAAACGATTGAAGATTTAACAAAACAAGGTATTGTCTTTGTCAGATGTTCTCGTGTTGCACAGGGTATTGTTTTTGATGATGATATTTTTGATCCCCATCATTGTTGTATACCAGGAAATACTTTAACACCACAAAAAGCGA
Organism: uncultured Massilimicrobiota sp.; assembly: GCA_944325245.1. Classification (GTDB taxonomy): domain Bacteria; phylum Bacillota_I; class Bacilli_A; order Erysipelotrichales; family Coprobacillaceae; genus Allocoprobacillus. Next base: position 30,223 of record CALUZM010000009.1, read on the forward strand.
GAGTTTTATTAATGTTGGCTTTAGAATATACACATGATCATCAGAAGTTGAGGGAAATTTTTAATGAGTACTAAACAAAGAGGGATGATCTTTACAGTTATTGCGACTGTTATTTTTGGTATTACGCCAGCTATTGGAAAACTGACTTATGCGATGGGTAATAATGGAATTCAATTGGCTTTTTTAAGACATCTATTTGTTTTGCCTTTATTTCTGTTTATTGTTCTTTATCAGGGAAAGTCTTTAAAACTGACACGTATACAAATGAAAGATGTTTTTAAAGTTGGCTTCTTTGGGAATACGTTAACGATTGTGATGTTATATTCTTCCTATGAATATATCGGTGTTGGCAGTGCGACAGTTTTACATTTTTTATATCCGCTTTTTGTCTGTTTGATGAATTTTTTGTTATATCAACAAAAATTAAATCGTCAACAGATTTTATGTCTGATTTTAGCTATTGTAGGTATAACGTTTTTTATTGATGCATCTGCTTCATCATTAACGGGAATTGTTCTGGCAGTGCTGTCAGGTGTCTTTTTTGCCTATTATATGGTAGGTATGGATCATTCTTCTATCCGCTATATCAGTCCTTATGTTTTTAATTTTTATTTGGTTTTGATGAATAGTATTGTTATTTTTCTTTTGGCAGCAATCATGGGAAGACTTTCTGTGATGAGTGCTGGAGGTTATCTGTTATCAGCTATTGTCGCTGTGTTGACATCTTTGATTGGTGTTATTTTACTACAAAAGGGGATTTATTGTCTAGGTGCTTCTCTCACGGCCATTTTATCAACTTTAGAGCCTATCACAAGTCTGATATTTGGTGTCATCTGGTTAGGAGAAAGTTTAACTCTTTATAAAATAATTGGGAGTTTACTGGTCTTGTTATCAACATTTATTTTAGTGAAAAGTCAAAATCAAGAAGGAGATGGTTAAATGGAACGTGATGAATGGATTGAAAAACTAAGTCAAAAGTCTTCATTTCTTTTGGCTATTGATGGCATGTGTGGAAGTGGTAAGAGTACCCTGGCTTTAACTTTGCATCAAAAGCTGGGTGGACATCTTTTTCATATGGATGACTTCTTTTTACCACCAGAATTACGTACGCCTCAGAGATTGTCTGAGCCTGGAGGTAATGTTCATTATGAACGCTTTTTAGAAACAGTTTTAAAACCTTTAGTTTCTCAGCAAACAGTTCACTATCAACGTTTTGATTGTCAGACAATGACACTTCAAAAGGCTATTGACATACCTTATCATCCTTTTAATATTATTGAAGGCAGTTATGCTCTGCATCCTGCTTTACAGGAGTATTATAGTGATGTGATTGTCTTAAAAATATCACCATCACTACAAAAAGAACGCTTAATGAAACGTAATCCTGAAAAGATAGATGATTTTTTGGGGCGATGGATTCCAATGGAAAATCAATATTTTGAAGCTTTTGATATTTTTGAAAAATATCCTGTTTATGAAATCGAACATATCTGATGAAATCATTCATATAATATATGGGTGATAGAATGATTTTAACAGAAGAAGAAGTGCAGATAGCGCTAGAGTTTGTTTTACTACCTGTTTTAAGAAAATATGATGTTTCAGTTGAAGAAGTTCATTTAAAAATTGCTCAAAATAAAATTGTGCTGGCATCAGTGCTCAATTATAATCAATATCATGTTGATTTATCATGTCAGTTTCAGCTTCAATATATGAATCGTACTTTGATTGTTGAACATCTTGAAGGAAAAGTAGAATATTTATTTTTACAATTTCCAATCATGAGTTTTTTAAAATCTTTCATTAAAGATTCTCATGTTCAATGGGGACAGGATCAAATTAAATACGCTATTGATTTACCGATTTCGCATTTTGATATAAAAGAAGGCTATCTTGAAGTGAATATGAAAAAAAACAATCAAGGATCATCAATTCATCCTTGATTGTTTTTTAAAACTTCATCAATCAGACCGTAATTTAGAGCATCATAGGCACTCATAAAATAATCACGATCAGTATCCTTCTTAATCTTTCTTAAGGGCTGATCTGTCATATGGGATAAAAGACGGTTGAGTTTTTCTTTTTGTTTGAGAATATGACGACTCGAAATTTCAATGTCACTGGCTTGCCCCTGTATCCCGCCTAAAGGCTGATGAATCATGATTTCACTATTTTCCAGTGCATATCGTTTTCCTTTTTGACCGGCAGCCAATAAAAAAGCGCCCATGCTGGCAGAAAGCCCAATGCTGATGGTAGAAACATCGCATTTGACAAAATTCATGGTATCAAAAATGGCAAGGCCAGCAGAAACACTGCCTCCAGGAGAGTTGATGTACATATCAATATCAGCATGTGCATCTAGTGATTCTAAATATAATAGCTGACTGACTATGGAACTGGCCATTTCATCATTGATCTCTCCACATAGCATAATGATACGATCTTCCAACAGTCTGGAAAAAATATCATAGGCATATTCTTTTGAATTTCTTTTTAAAATGACAGTGGGTATAAAATGCATAAAGTTACCTCCATAATTCATTATAGAGAGATTTCAAAGAAATATTCACTGAAAAAAATTTTTGATTTATGTTAATAAATGGTTAAGAATTCCAGAAATAAGAAATGTAATCTCTTCCATGTGAAAAAATTTATATAAACGGCTTAACTTTTATTGATTTATTTGAGTTTGTGGACTATAATATAGACATAAATTATTAGTAAGGAGGATGTCATAAAAATGGCAGTAAAAGTAGCAATTAACGGTTTTGGACGTATTGGACGTCTAGCATTTAGACAAATGTTTGGAGCTGAAGGATATGAAGTTGTTGCAATCAACGACTTAACAGATCCTAAAATGTTAGCACACTTATTAAAATATGATTCAGCTCAAGGTAAATATGCTTTAGCTGATACAGTAGAAGCTAAAGAATCTTCAATCGTAGTAGATGGAAAAGAAATCGAAATCTACAAAGAAGCAGATGCTTCTAAATTACCTTGGGGAGAATTAGGAGTAGATGTAGTCTTAGAATGTACAGGTTTCTATACTTCTAAAGCAAAATCTCAAGCTCATATTGATGCAGGAGCTAAAAAAGTTGTTATTTCTGCACCAGCTGGAAATGATTTACCAACTGTTGTATTCGGAGTAAACGAAGGAACATTATCTGCTGATGATACAATCATTTCAGCTGCATCTTGTACAACTAACTGTTTAGCACCTATGGCTAATGCATTAAACAAATTAGCACCAATCAAATCTGGTATCATGTTAACAGTACATGCTTATACTGGTGACCAAATGGTATTAGATGGACCTCATAGAAAAGGTGACTTAAGAAGAGCACGTGCTGCTGCAGTAAATATCGTGCCTAACTCAACTGGAGCTGCTAAAGCTATCGGTTTAGTTATCCCTGAATTAAATGGAAAATTAATCGGTTCTGCTCAACGTGTACCTGTTCCTACAGGATCTACAACTATCTTAACTTCAGTTGTTGAAGGTGAAGTTACTGTAGAACAAGTTAACGCAGCTATGAAAGCAGCTGTAACTCCATCATTTGGATACACTGAAGAACAATTAGTATCTTCAGATATTATCGGAATGACTTATGGTTCATTATTTGATGCAACTCAAACTATGGTTAAAGCATTAGATAACGGAACTACTGAAGTTCAAACTGTTGCTTGGTATGACAACGAAAATTCTTATACTTCTAACATGGTTAGAACTATTAAATATTTCGCTGAATTAACTAAATAATTTAGAAAAGAGTCTCTGGGAATACATTGTATTCCCGGCTTTTTTTATGCTTTAAAATTCATTTTTGTGGTTTTATGAGGTTTTTTATCATATTTTTTGAAAGATGGAAAGATATATAGTAAGATAGGGCATAAAGAAAAGAGGTGTGATAAAATGAATACATCTGTTTGGATTGGAATTTTGATTCCTTTTTTAGGAACAATGTTAGGTTCAGCCTGTGTTTTCTTTATGCGTCAAAAAATGGATGGACGTGTCCAGAAAATATTATTGGGGTTTGCATCAGGAGTGATGATTGCGGCTTCAGTCTGGTCACTTTTGATTCCTGCAATAGATATGTCTGAAAATTTAGGGAAATTATCATTTATGCCAGCAGCAGTTGGATTTTTATTAGGAATTTTCTTTCTTTTGTTTTTAGATCGTACAATTCCTCATATGCATCTTGATCATCAAGTTGAGGGAAGAAAATCACATTTACAGCGTACGACAATGTTAATTTTAGCAGTCACAATGCATAACTTTCCTGAGGGAATGGCTGTAGGTGTTGTGTTTGCTGGAGCATTGATGGGAAATACGGATGTTTCATTGGCTGGAGCAGTCGCTTTGTCTTTAGGAATTGCAATTCAAAATTTTCCTGAAGGGGCGATTATTTCAATGCCACTCAAAAGTGAAGGTGTTTCCAAGACAAAAGCCTTTATGTATGGAACATTATCAGGAATTGTTGAACCTATCGGAGCCTTGCTGACATTGTTATTATCTCAGTTTATGATTCCCCTTTTGCCATATCTGTTATCTTTTGCGGCAGGAGCTATGGCTTATGTTGTGGTGGAAGAATTGATTCCTGAAGGATCTCAGGGTGATCATACAAATATTGCCACAATTGGTTTTGCGATTGGTTTTGTATTAATGATGATTTTAGATGTAGCATTAGGCTAATAAAATGTGATATAATGATATTAATTGATATGAGGTGACAAAAATGGACTTACACGAATCAGGTGAAATGTATTTAGAGACAATTTTAATTTTGAAAAATAAAAATGAATATGTTCGTTCCATTGATATTGCACATACAATGCACTTTTCAAAGCCTAGTGTATCTCGTGCAATTAAATTATTAAAAGAGTCTCATTTAATTGTTGTAGATGATAAAGGATATATTGACTTTACAGATGAAGGACGTCGTATTGCTGAAAAAGTATATAATCGTCATCAGATTTTGACTGCTTTTCTCATTTCTATTGGTGTGAGTGAAAAACAGGCTGAGGAAGATGCATGTCGTATTGAACATATTATTAGTGATGAAACTCAACAATGTATTCAAGATTTTTTAAAAAAGCAGTCTTAGGATTGCTTTTCTTTATTTGATGTCAAATAAATGGACTTGTGAGTTAAAAATGATTGTCATCTATGATAGAATAAAAAACGAGGTGTGTTTATGGACGATTTTCAATTTGAACAAGAACAGAAAAAGAAAAGAAAATTAAAAAAAGGACCTGCTTATATTCTTTTATGTGTATTTTGCCTTGTTGTTGGTGGTGTAGGAGGATATTTCATCCGTGGTTTCCAGCTTCCGGGTTATATGGGCAGTGATAGTAATGTGTATAATGAGATTGCGCAAATCATTGAAAGTGATTTTCTTGATACCAGCGAAAGTCAGGAGTCTCTTCAACAGCGTATGTTAAGAGGTATGGTAGCAGCTCTAGGTGATCCTTATTCTTCTTATTTATCAGTTGAAGAATCTCAAGAACTGGCTACAACGATTAATGGGGCTTTTGATGGTATTGGAGTGACTTTTACTATGGTTGAAGATGGTGCCATCGTTTTAGATGTTTATCAGGATACACCAGCACAAAAAGCGGGATTGCTTAATGGTGATGTGATTACACATGTAGAAGGAACATCGGTTGCTGGCTATACAGCTGATAAGGTAAAAGAAGTGATTCAGGGAGAAAGTCAGAGTCAGGTGACTTTACGTATTTTAAGAGATGGAAAGAGTCGGGAAATTACAGCAACAAGAGGAAGTGTAGATACTTCTGTGGCTTTTTCGATTCAAAAAATTAATCAACAAAATGTAGGTTATTTACGTATTGTGACATTTGGTGAAAATATTCATGAAGTGATTGAAAAGCATTTACAGACAATGAAAGAACAGAATATTCAAAATATTATTATTGATTTAAGAGGAAATGGTGGTGGATATCTGAATGCTGCCCAACAGATTTTAGATTTATTTGTACCTCAAGGACAAGTTCTCTTCTCACTGCAGGATAAAGATGGTAATACACAAGAATATAAGGCAACAAACAGGGAAAAATATACTTTTGAACATGGTTATATTCTTGTGGATAATCAGACGGCCAGTGCATCTGAAGTTTTGAGTGCATCTTTAAAAGATAATTTAGGTTATCAGCTAGTTGGAGAAACGACTTATGGAAAAGGTGTGGCACAAACACAGGTGACACTTTCCAATTCATCTGTTTTAAAATATACTGATGAAAAGTGGTTAACACCCCATGGAACATGGATCAATGGGACAGGTTTAGAACCTGATTACACAATAGAGGATACTGATATTGGAGATTTCCATATGGGGGAAATGAAAGAATCTTATCAATATGATCAGGTTGATGATAATATTCAATATATGCAGGAGATGTTGAAAGAATTGGGATATCAGGTTGATCGAGTGGATGGATATTTTTCTCAGCAGACAACTCAGGCATTAGAGACTTTTGAAAAGGATTATGGATTAACAGTTGATGGCATCTATTCAAAAGATGATCGTCTTATTCTTTTAAGTGCCTTAACTTATCATTTGTATCAGGAAAAAGAAGATGCTTATATACAAAAAATAACTGAATTTATTCAATAAAGTGGGGTGAAAAACAATGGAAAAATTTAAACTGGTTTCAAAATATTCACCAATGGGCGATCAGCCAACAGCTATTAAACAGCTGGTTGATGGTATTCGCGCCGGTAAAAAAGAACAGGTTTTGTTAGGGGGAACAGGAACTGGAAAAACATTTACTGTTTCTAATGTTATTGCGCAAGTCAATAAACCAACACTTGTTTTGGCACATAATAAGACATTGGCAGGACAGCTTTATTCAGAATTAAAAGAATTTTTTCCAGAAAATCGTGTAGAATACTTTGTTTCTAACTTCGACTTTTATCAACCAGAAGCTTATATTCCTAAAAGTGATACTTATATTGATAAAAATGCTCAGACAAACTATGAAATTGAAATGTTGCGTTCAGCCGCAATGAATTCTTTATTGGAAAGAAGAGATACCATTGTGGTAGCTTCTGTTGCTTCGATATATGGGTTAGGAAATCCAGAACAATATAAAGATATGATTTTTTCTTTGCGTGTCGGACAGGAAATTGATCGTAGAGAGTTATTAACTTATCTGGTTGATCGTCAATATCAGCGTAACGATATCGAACAAAGCAAAGGAACTTTTAGAGTGCGTGGAGATGTCATTGAAATTGTGCCAGGACATACGGAAAGCTGGCTGATTCGTGTTGATCTTTTTGGCGATGAAGTGGAGAGTATTAGTGAAGTTGATCCATTGACAGGAAAAGTTTTAGGACGATATCAGACTTATACGATTTATCCGGCCTATGGCTATGTCACAAAAAAGGAACAGATGTTACATGCCTGTGATACGATTGAAGAAGAGCTTAAAGAACGTTTACAATATTTCCATGATGAAATGAAACCTCTGGAATATGAACGTTTAGATCAGCGTACGAGACATGATATTGAAATGTTAAGAGAAGTGGGAATGTGTCCAGGTATTGAAAATTATTCAAGACATATCGATGGAAGAAAAGCAGGACAACGTCCTTATACACTGATTGATTATTTCCCTGATGATTTTTTAATGATTGTGGATGAAAGTCATGTCATGTTACCACAGGTTAGAGGAATGTTTAATGGTGATCGCAGTCGTAAGGAAACATTAGTTGAATATGGTTTTCGTTTACCAAGTGCCTTAGACAATCGTCCTTTAAGGTTTGAAGAATTTGAGGATATCATCAATCAGGTCATTTATGTTTCAGCAACCCCAGGAGATTATGAACTGGAGAAGACACACGGTGAATTTGCTGAACAGATTATTCGTCCAACTGGTTTGTTGGATCCTATTATTGAAGTTCGTCCTACCAAAAATCAGATTGATGATTTGATTGATGAAATTAATGAACGTATAGAGAAAAAAGAAAGGGTTTTGATTACAACTCTGACAAAGCGTATGGCAGAAGATTTAACGGCCTATTTAAAAGAAGTCGGATTAAAAGTAGCTTATTTACATTCAGATACCAAAACATTAGAAAGAACAGAAATTTTAAGAGATTTAAGATTAGGAAAATATGATGTTCTTGTCGGAATCAACCTTTTAAGAGAAGGGCTAGACTTACCAGAAGTCTCATTGGTATGTATTTTAGATGCGGATAAAGAAGGATTTTTAAGAAGTGAACGCTCTTTGGTTCAGACAATTGGGCGTGCGGCCAGAAATGCCAATGGAAAAGTTATCATGTATGGTGATCATATCACGGAATCTATGCAAAGAGCCATTGATGAGACGGCACGACGTCGTCAGATTCAGGAAGCCTATAATGAAGAACACCATATTATTCCTCAGACAATTCATAAAGAAATTCATGATTTGATTCAAGGAAAAGAAACTGTTGAGGAAGCAACATCGTTACTTCAAAAAGGTAAAAAAGCAACGATGAAAGCAAAGAAGAAACTGATTGAGGACTTAGAAAAAGAAATGAAGGAAGCTGCTAAAATCCTTGATTTTGAAAGAGCTATGGAATTAAGAGATATTATTATTGAATTAAAAGGTGAAAAATCATGAGAATTGATGCTTTAGCTCAAAAGATATTTGATGATATTTTAGCCCATGGTGGGAAAGTTTATATTGTTGGTGGTTCTGTCCGTGATGAACTGATGGGAAATTTAGAACATCATGATATGGATGTAGAAATTTATCATCTGACTTATGATGAACTCTCTGATATTTTAAAACAGTATGGACATGTCAATACATTTGGAAAATCTTTTGCGATTATGCAGTTAGATACACTTCCTCATTATGATTTTGCCCTGCCACGTCAGGAAAAGAAAACAGGAAATCGTCATCAGGATTTTGAAACGATGATTGATCCCAATTTGCCACTTGAAAAAGCCATTTTAAGACGTGATTTAACAATCAATGCCTTGATGTATGATTATCAACAAGATAAGATCATCGACTTATGTCATGGACAACAGGATCTTCAAGATCACATGATTCGATGTGTTGATCCTAAGAGTTTTATAGAGGACCCTTTGCGTGTTTTAAGAGTTGCACGTTTTGTTGCGAAATTCCAGTTTCAAGTTGAAGAGAAAACTTTGGCATTATGCACACAGATGGTTCAAGACCATATGCTTGATCATCTATCCAAAGAAAGAGTTTATCAGGAATATTGTCAGATTTTAATGTCACAACAGCCTTCACTTGGCTTTATGTTTTTAAAGGATATTGGAGCTTTACCTCCTTATTTACAGGCCTTAACTTCAACTCAACAGCGTTTGGATTTTCATCCTGAAGGAGACGTCTTTACTCATACAATGTTAGTCATTGATGTGGCTGCCAATGTCAAAAAAAAGACGGATCATCCTCTGTGGTTTATGTGGGCTTGTCTGCTTCATGATATTGGAAAACCACTTGTGACAACCCCAGAAGGACATGCCCCTAAGCATAATGAGGCAGGTGTTCAGGTTTTTCAGAATGTTCAACTGATAACAGCCAAAAAAGAAAGACAATATATTTCAACAATGATTATGTATCATATGCATTTGATGAATATGTCTCGTCATCACGCTAAAGATTTATCTTATTTAAGACTTTTGAAAAAGATTGATGGGAAAGTTTCAATGAATGATTTGATTTATATGAGCTGTTGTGATAAGTTAGGTAGAGGAAAAGTTGTCCAGGAACAGTATGATGAATTCTGGGTGTTTATTAAGGATAAACAAAAACGTTTAGGAACTCAGGCACCATCTCCACTTGTGCGTGGAGATGATTTAATCAAAATGGGATTAACATCACATCATCTGTTTCAGCAGATTTTGGATGAAGCCTATGATTTACAGCTGCAAGGCTACAGCAAGGAAAAAATATTAAGGAGTTTGAGGAAGTATGAACAAAGATAAAATCATTGTTAAAGGAGCAAGGGTTAATAATTTAAAGAATATAGATGTTGAAATTCCTCGTGATAAGCTTGTTATTATGACAGGGTTATCTGGTAGTGGAAAAACCTCTTTAGCTTTTGATACAATTTATGCAGAAGGGCAAAGACGTTATGTGGAATCATTGAGTGCTTATGCCAGACAGTTTTTAGGTGGTGTAGAAAAGCCTGATGTGGACAGTATTGAAGGCTTATCACCAGCCATTTCGATTGATCAGAAAACAACTTCAAATAATCCTCGTTCAACAGTTGGAACAGTAACAGAAATTTTTGATTATTTACGTTTGCTTTATGCCAGAGTAGGGCATGCTTATTGTCCTCATCATCATGTCAAGATTGAATCTCAAACAATCAAACAGATGGTTGATACAATTGACCAATATGAAGATGGCACAAAGTTGCAGGTTCTTGCAAGAATGTGTAAAAATCAAAAAGGGACACATAAGGATTTATTTGAACAATTATTAAAAGATGGATTTGTTCGTGTGAAAGTTGATGGAGAAATGCGTCTTTTAGAAGAAGAGATTGTTTTAGAAAAAAATAAAAAACATAGTATTGATGTCGTTGTAGATAGAATTATTAAAAAAGAAGGATATCGCTCACGTTTAGCTGACTCTTTAGAAACAGGATTGAAATTAACAGGTGGAGAAGTTATTGTTGAAAACTTAAATGAAAAGACAGAAAAATTGTTTTCACAACATTTGGCTTGTCCATATTGTGGATTCAGTGTTCCTAAGTTAGAACCACGATTATTTTCTTTTAATAATCCTTTAGGAGCCTGTCCTGATTGTAAAGGGATTGGCGTCAAAAATGAAGTGGATGATGATTTATTGATCCCTGACTGGTCGTTAAGTATTAATCAGGGTGGTATTCGTTATTTCAAGACATCTGTAGGGACAGATCGTATTGAATGGCAGAGATTTTTGATTTTATGCCGTGAATATCATATTGATTTAGATAAGCCATTAAAAGATTTTTCTAAGAAAGAATTAAATATTATATTATATGGTTCAGATAAACCTATTACATATACAATCAAGTCAAGTTCTGGAAATGTTTCAAAAACAACAAAACCGATTGAGGGTGTCAAAACATTAATTCAAAGACGTTATGAAGAAACAACATCTTCATGGTCAAAAGAATGGTATGCGTCTTTTATGGCGGAACATACATGTCCAACATGTCAGGGAAAAAGACTCAATGAACAGGTTTTAAGTGTTCAGGTTGGTGGATTAAACATCAGTGAATTTACAGATATGTCTATTGAAAAGGCATTGGATTTTGTAAAGAATTTAAAACTGAGTGAAACGGAAGCTAATATTGCCAGATTGATTATTAAAGAAATTCAAGATCGTCTGACTTTCTTAAATGATGTTGGTTTAGGTTATTTGACATTGTCAAGACGTGCAGGAGGTTTATCTGGTGGAGAAGCACAGCGTATTCGTTTGGCAACGCAGATTGGTTCACGTTTGACAGGAGTCTTATATGTTTTAGATGAACCATCTATTGGATTACATCAAAGAGATAATGAAAAACTGATTAAGACATTGTGTAATATGCGTGATTTGGGTAATAGCGTGATTGTTGTAGAACATGATGAAGATACTATGCGTGCATCTGATTATATTATTGATATTGGTCCAGGAGCTGGTGTTCATGGTGGTCAGGTTGTCGCGGCAGGGACACCAGAAGAAGTCATGAAGAATCCTAATTCTATTACAGGAAAATACTTATCAGGTGAATACAAAATACCAGTGCCTCAAAAACGTCGTAAAGGAAATGGTTTGTTTATTGAAGTCAAAGGGGCTAAGGAAAATAACCTTAAAAATATTAATGTGAAATTCCCATTAGGGAAATTTATTTGTGTGACTGGTGTTTCAGGTAGTGGAAAATCAACTTTGGTCAACGAAATTCTATGCAAAGCGATGCGTACAAAGCTGTATCATTCAAAAGAAAAACCAGGAAAGCATAAAGAAATTCTTGGATTGGAAAATGTTGATAAGGTTATCGAAGTTTCACAAGATCCAATAGGACGTACACCACGTTCTAATCCTGTGACATATACAGGCGTTTTTGATGATATTCGTGAACTTTTTGCGAAAACACCTGAAGCCAAGATGCGAGGTTATGATAAAGGACGTTTCTCATTTAATGTCAAAGGTGGACGTTGTGAAGCTTGTCAGGGTGATGGTGTTAAACGTATCAGTATGCACTTTTTACCAGATGTTTATGTACCATGTGAAGAATGTCAGGGAAAACGTTACAATGAAGAAACTTTACAGGTGACTTATAAAGATAAGAATATTTATGATGTCTTAGAAATGACAATTGAAGATTCATTAACGTTCTTTGACAATTTACCACGTATTCGTTCTAAGTTACAGACAATCTATGATGTAGGACTTGGATATGTGAAACTTGGACAAAGTGCCACAACTTTATCTGGTGGTGAAGCACAACGTGTCAAATTGGCAAGTGAATTGCAAAAGAAAGCAACTGGAAAAACAGTTTATATTTTAGATGAGCCGACAACAGGGTTACATAGTCATGATGTGGCACGTCTAATAGAAGTCCTTAATCGTATTGTGGATCAGGGAGATACAGTCATTGTCATTGAACATAATTTGGATGTTATTAAAGTGGCTGATCATATTATTGATTTAGGATTGGAAGGTGGCGACAATGGTGGTACAATTGTAGTATCAGGAACGCCAGAAAAAGTCGCAGCCTGTCAAAAGAGTCATACAGGCCGTTTCTTGAAAATGGTGTTAGAGTAGGAGGAACTTCATGGGAAAGTCAGTCAAACTTAAAGATTTATTAAAACCATCATTATTTCAGCAGGTATCAGGGGATGAAGCTTCGCTGGAAAGAGAAGTTTTTGTGCCAGAAATGAATCGTCCTGGTTTTGAATTGGCAGGTTTTTTTAAACATACAGATTTTCGAAGAATTATTTTATTTGGTGAAAAAGAGATCTCTTTCGTTAAAGAAATGAGCAAGGAATCTCAATTAGCTTGTTTTTCTAAATTGGCTAATGATGAGACACCATGTATTATTATTGCGAAAGGATACAAGTGTCCTGAAATCTTGAAGAATATTGCGATGAAAAGAAATTTTCCAATCTTTGAAACAACGCAGGCAACAGGACGTGTATCAATTGATTTAACAGGAACATTGGATGAAGCTCTAGCTGCTGAAACTCTGATGCATGGTGTTTTTTTGAATATCTATGGAAAAGGCGTTGTGATTAGAGGAGATAGTGGAATTGGAAAGTCAGAAATTGCGTTAGAGTTAATCAAACGTGGACATTTTCTGATTGCAGATGATGCGATAGAACTCTATCATATTGGTCAGGGCATTGTTGGACGAGCGCCAGAGGTTTTGCGTAATCTTTTAGAGATTCGTGGAATTGGTGTTATCGATGTTTCAAAGATGTTTGGTGTTGCCTCTGTTTTGCCTAAAGATCATGTTGATTTAATTATTCAGTTAGAAAGATGGTTACCTTCACGTGAGTATACACGAATAGGAATGGAAGAAGATGATGTTCTAGAAGATATCTTAGGTATTCAGATTCCAAAAATTGTTGTTCCTGTAACAGGTGGGCGTAGTATGTCAGCTATCATTGAAGCCGCTGTGATGAATATGCAACTTAAAGATTCAGGATTTGATTCAAGCAAAGAATTTGTTAATCGTATTCTTGATAATATCAAAAGGAAATCATCATGACATTTTTTGAAGATTTTTCAACTTTTGTAACCATTGGACCTATTCATATTCAATGGTATGCTGTATGTATTCTCACAGGGGCATGTATAGCCTACTTTTTAGGACAATATCGTTTTAAACAATTAGGATATTCTAAGGAAATTTTATCAGATTATTTCTTTTCAGTATTGTTTATCGGAATCATTGGTGCCAGAATCTGGTATGTTATTTTTACCTTTGATGACATGTATGCTTCTCAACCATTAGAAATTTTTGCTATTTGGCATGGTGGGCTAGCTATTCAGGGAGGCCTTTTGGCTGGATTGATTTACAGTTATTATTTCTTTAAAAAGCATGATATTCCTTATTTGTTAGCAGGAGATGCCATAATGCCTGGTGTCTTGATAGCTCAGGCATGTGGGAGATGGGGAAACTTCTTTAACCATGAAGCCTTTGGTGGAACCGTAAGTTTAGAATTCTTACAGTCACTACATTTACCTCAATTCATCATTGATAACATGTATGTTAATGGAGCTTATCACCATCCTACATTTTTATACGAATCTTTAGGAAATCTTCTTGCTTTTTTCGTGATTGTTTTTATCATAAGAAGGTTTCAAAAACATCAAGGTGTTCAGTTCTTTAGTTATTTTCTCTTTTATGGATTGGTACGTTTTCCCGTAGAAGGATTACGTACTGATAGTTTGATGTTTGGACCTATTCGTATGGCACAGCTGGTTTCAATTGTTTTTGTTGTGGCTGGAATTATTGGAATCATTTATGTTCATCGAAAAGGTAAAGAGTGCATTATGTGACTTCGTAAAAAGGATGAGAAATCCTTTTTTTATTTGTTCATGAATATTTCATATAAGATGCGTATAATCAAGATATGAGGTGAGATTTATGCATAACTCTGCAAAGAGGATTATTAAACAATATCATGATAATCAGGAAATCTATCGTGCATTAAAACATGATATTGAGGATATTTTAACAAGTATTATTGATACACATCATTTTCGTATTTCGAATATGGCTATTCGTATTAAAAGTGAAGAAGCTTTAATGAAAAAAATCACTTATAAAAATAAATATAATGATATTAATGAGATTACAGATGTTGTGGCTTGTCGTATTATTACTTTGTTTGAAAATGATGTTGATCGTATTTATGAATGTATTAAAGATAACTTTGATATTGTAGAATATAATGATAAACGTAAGAAAAGTTATGAAGACCGTATTGATTTTGGATATAATTCATTGCATTTATTGATTAAGTTTAATGATGAAAGATGTCAACTTATTGAATATTCAGCATACAAAGATTTAGTCTTTGAATTGCAGATTCGTACAACTTTGCAACATTCATGGGCAGAAATTGAACATGGTTTGGGATATAAGTCACAATATGAGATTCCTAAAGATATTCGCCGTCGTTTAACGAGATTGTCAGCTTCACTGGAGTTATTAGACGAAGAATTTGTTCAGATAGCGAAAGCTGTTGATGAATATAATAAAGGAATTGTGCATATCGAAAAAGTTTTAAAGACAGATATCAATGCGAATTCTTTAGCGCAATATGTGAATACATCTCCACGTATTAATGCTCTTTTAGAAAAGTTGCACACAGAATTTCAATTTCAGTTTGAAAGAGATGCGGATTTGATTTCTCAATCACGTCTGGTGCAGAGATTCCATTATATGGGATATACTTATATTAATGAGTTAGATGATTTTGTGGAAAATCATATGAAAGAAATTGAATGGATTTCTCGAGAAAGAATTGAAAATCAAAAAGTTAATCAAAAAGTTAATATTTATAATGTGTTAATTTGGATTTCATTAGTGATGTTGGCTAATGAAGGATCAGCTGATCCTGAGGATATTTTTACAAAAGAGAGTATTGAACGTTTGCAGGCATTAAAAAAGATTATTGAAGATAAACAAATGTCTATATCCTAAAAAATATATTTATTGATATTTTTTTATAAAAAAATATGAAAAAAGTTGACAAGACATCTAAAAGAGTATAGCATAGTGAACGTAAAATAAAAGAATTAGAGGCAGCAATGTATCAGAGTACCATCTGGAGTTGGCAAGCAGAGAAGGATGGGAAAGGTAATCATTGCCGAAAGATAGATATTGGCAAATCTCTATCTTGGGGTTATGGGAAATACTCATAACACTCCTTCATTTTGATGAAGAGGCGCTATTAATATGGTCATTACAAAGTCGTGTTAATAGCACGACTTTTATTTTATATGTAGAAAGAGAGGGTTTATATGAAAAAATTAGGAAAAGTTTTAATGGCGATGGCTATGGCAACTGCTTTATTTGGATGTGGCGGTGAACAGGGATCAGCGAATAAGGATAAATTCATTGTTGGAATGGAATGCGCTTATCCACCTTTTAACTGGCAGACAAGTCAAGAAAGTGATACAACAGTATCATTAGGTAATGCTGGATATGCTGATGGATATGATGTTCAGATTGCAAAAAGAATTGCAGATGATTTAGGAAAAGAACTCGTGATTAAGAAAATTTCATGGGATGGTTTGACAGTCGCTTTAGAATCTGGAGAAATTGATGCTATTATTGCTGGAATGACAGCTAATGAAACAAGAGAAGAGGGTATTGATTTTACAACACCATATTATGATAGCGAAGGTATGATTATGATTGTACGTAAAGATGGTGAAGAAGCAAAGTTTACAGATATCCAACAATTTAGTGGTAAAAATGTTATTGGACAAAAAGGAACAAACTATGATGATGTTATTGATCAAATCAAAGGAGTTCATCATATGACTCCTAAAGCAACTTATCCTGAAATGGTAGTTGCATTACAACAAGGAGATGTTGATGGGATTACTGCAGAAATGGCTGTTGCTGAAGGTGTTGTTGCAGCGAACAAAGATTTAACAATTGTCCAATTTGATGAAGGAAAAGGTTTTGAATGTGATACAACAGTATCTATTGGTTTAAAAGAAGGAACAAGAGATAGTGAATTCTTTAAACAGGTACAGGCATCTTTAGATAAAATTACAACAGATGAAAGAAAACAACTGATGAGCGAAGCTGTTAATAGACAGCCAGCAGGAGAATAATTTATGAGTATTGATTTTGCAAAAGCGTGGGAAATATTTGTTGAAAATATTTCTCTATTCAGTTATGGTATTCAAATTACTTTATTATATGCTGTTGTAGGAACGGTTTGTGGTTTTCTTATAGGATTAGTTGTAGGTGGTATAAGAGCTATTGAGATCAATGATTATGATTCATCAGTCAGTCGTTTATTTAAACGTTTAGGGAAGTGGATTACTAGTTTCTATATTTGGGTATTTAGAGGAACTCCTATGATGGTGCAGGCTATGTTCTTATATTATTTATTAAAACCTGCTTTCAACTGGACTCCTTTAGTTGCTGGATTGTTTATTATCTCTATTAATACAGGGGCATATATGGCTGAAATCATTCGTGCAGGTATTCAATCTGTTGATGCGGGTCAGAGTGAAGCTGCGAAAAGTTTAGGGATGACAACAAGCCAGACACTTATTTCAGTGATTTTTCCACAAGCTATTAAAAATACATTTCCATCAATTGGGAACCAATTGATTGTCAATATTAAAGACAGTTCTATGTTGAATGTTATTTCTGTAACCGAATTATATTTTCAGACAACATCTGTGGCAGGATCAAATATGAAATACATTGAATGTTTCTTGGTTGCTGCAATTATTTATTTATTTTTAACAACGATCAGTACCTTTATTTTAAATTATATTGAAAAAAGATTGAATTCTGAAAAACAAAGTAAGGACTTTTGTAGTTAGGAGATCATATGGATACAATTATTCAAGTACAACATTTAAAGAAAACATTTAAACAATTAGAAGTTTTACATGATATTAATTTTGATATACATAAAGGTGAAGTTGCGACAATTATTGGTTCAAGTGGAAGTGGAAAATCAACATTATTACGTTGTATTAATTTACTAGAAAGATTGGATGATGGACATATTTTATATCATGGACAGGATATTTTAGAACGTCATTTTGATGTAAATCAATATCGTTCTAAAGTGGGTATGGTATTTCAGGGATTTAATCTTTTCAACAATTTAACAGTTTTAGAAAACTGCATGATTGGACAAATCAAGGTTTTAAAAAGAAATAAAGAAGAAGCGAAACAAATAGCTTTCAAATATTTAGAAAAAGTAGGTATGAGTGCTTTTGCCAATAAGAGCAGTGCTCAATTATCTGGTGGACAAAAACAACGAGTTGCGATTGCAAGAGCATTATGTATGAATCCTGAAGTCTTATTGTTTGATGAACCAACAAGTGCCTTGGATCCAGAAATGGTTGGAGATGTCTTAAATATTATGAAAGAACTCGCTAATGAAGGTTTGACAATGATTGTGGTCACACATGAAATGGAATTTGCGAAAGACGTATCATCACGTGTTATTTTTATGGATCAAGGTGTGATTGCGGAAGAAGGAACACCAGAACAAATCTTTGAACATCCTCAAGAAGCACGTACTCAAACATTTTTAAAACGTTATTTAAAAACGAAGGAATAAAGTATCAGAAATGATACTTTTTTTGTTGACATTGACCTTACAGGATAGTTTATGATGAAAATGGGAGATGAAATGAGATATGAAAATACAAGAAGTTTGCAGTCAGTGCCATGTAACAAAAAAAGCTATTTATTATTATGAAAAACAATGTTTGCTTCATATTCATAAAAGTCAAAATGGATATCGTGAATTCAGTGATGAAGATGTTCAAAGATTAAAAGAAATTGTGATGTATCGTAGTTGGTCTATCTCTATTGCAGATATTCGTTGTTTGCTGGATTTAGATGCTAATAAGAAAAAAGAATATCTTCAACAAATCTATACGCAAAGACAAAAACAACTTTCTTGTCAACAAGAAAGTTTAGAACAATTATATCATTTCATTGAAAGTGATCATATTGAAGATGTTTTTTCATTGGATGATATATATCAAATTATGTCTGACAATATTCCTCAACCATTCTTTGATATGTTTTATGAGCATTTTCAACCTTATCTTCATATTCACATTCATACGCAAAAACAACAAAAAGCTTACCAATGTATTATTGATTTTTGGGATCATTTTCATATGAAAATTCCATGGGCATATCGTTTTTTGTTGTTTATTTCTAGGGTGAATCAAAAACAATTAAAACAAGTATGGCATGATGTCAACATATATAAAAATCAATTGATCAATCAAAAAGATGCGTATGAGTCTATTAAACAGTTAATAATCAAAAATTATGAGTTACAACAAAAATGGTGGTATTGCATTATCAATTACCCTAATCGTCAAATCAAAATGAGGTTAAGAGATAGTGGCTATTATGATATTTTCATACCAGCTATGTGTGAACTATCAGATGATTATGCTCATTATTATCAACAACTTATGGATTTCAATCAGAGAGTTTGTCAGGAACTTCACATTTATTATGATTCAAAGTTTCGGTTAATAAAAAAATAAAGCCGAAACTTTATTTTTTCATGAGACCATCTGCAAATGTCAAAGGTAAACCAAAGACGATACCGGTATTTGGATTATCAATACCACCAACAGAATCATCGATAGTTTTTCTAACTAATTCTATTTGACTATCGTCAACAATAAAGAAAATTGTCTTGCTTTCAGGGCGGGGATTTTCTAAAAATAAACGTAATGAACCTAATAAATAGCTTTCATCAGAATCATCTATTGTTTTAATCATTCCAGTAGATTCAATAATTGTTCCCCCTCGAACACCAGCTCTTTTTAAATTGGCAAGTAAATCATCTAAACAATCAAGTTTATTTAAAACAACGACAATAACCTGCATGTCTTATCACCACCTAATTCTATTATATCGCTTGTTTTGATAAATATCTAGTTATTCTCATGAAATTGGTTTATAATAAAATATAAAGTAAAGGGGGATTTAAGATGAAATATCAATTTGCTAATCGTATGTCAAATGTCAAAGCATCTGCTATTAGAGAAATATTAAAGGCTACAGCTGATCCACAAATGATCAGTTTTGCAGGTGGCAATCCTTCGGCAGAAGCTTTCCCTGTTAAGGAGATAGAAAAAATTTCTGCTGATATATTATCTCATGAGCCTATCAGTGTCTTGCAATATGGTATTACAGAAGGAGATCAGGAGTTTATTCAGGCGGCTACAAAGTTTTTAAATCGTCATGAACAGATTTTAACAGATAAAGACCAGATGCTGGTGACTTCTGGTTCTCAACAGATTATGGAATTTGCAGCAAAGACATTATGTAATGAAGGTGATGTCGTTGTATGTGAAAATCCAAGTTTCTTAGGAGCATTGAATGCTTTTAAATCATTGGGAGCAGTCTTACGAGGTGTTGAGTATAAAGATGGACAATTGGATTTGGATGCTTTGGAAAAAGCTCTACAAATGGAACCAAAACCAAAGTTTATTTATTTGATACCTAATTTTCAAAATCCAACGGGTATGACAATGTCATTAGAAGTGAGAAAACAAATTCTCGCTTTAGCAAAAAAATATGAAGTTCTTATTTTGGAAGATAATCCATATGGAGATTTAAGATTTGAAGGTGAAGCCATTCCTTCTATTAAATCATTAGATCAGGATGGGTTGGTGATTTATGCTGCCAGTCTTTCTAAGATTATTGCGCCAGGAATGCGTGTAGCTTGTGCTGTGGCACCTCGTGAAATTATTCAAAAGTTTGTTGTAGCAAAACAGGCTAGTGATGTTCACTCTAATTTATGGGCACAAAAAGTGATGGCAAGATATTTATGCAACTATGATATGGACGCTCATATTGAATCTATTAGAAAGATTTATAAAAACAAATGTTATTTGATGCTTGAGGAAATGAAAAAACATTTTCATCCATCAGTTCAATATACCAAACCAACAGGTGGTATGTTTATATGGGTCACTTTACCAGAACATGTAGATATGTTAACGTTTGTGAAAAAAGCTTTAGAAAAAAATGTAGCTGTTGTGCCAGGAAATGCATTTTTGGATGATGATACAAAAGAATGTCATAGTTTTAGAATGAATTATTCAACACCAACAGATGATAAGATTAGAGAAGGTGTGAAAATTTTAGGACAATTAACTTATGAAATGTGTGAGGTTTCGTCATAATTTTTAAAAACCTTCATATATAATTGATAAATGGGAGGAAAATAATATGCCGTTTATAACATTTACAACAACAAAAACATTAACATTAAATCAGGAAAAATCTTTAAAAGAAAGTGCTGGAAAACTGATTTCTATCTTACCAAATAAAAAAGAAGAAAACTTGATGATTCATATAGAAGATAATCAGGTGATGTATTTTAAAGGTGAAGAAATGGATTGTATGAAGATTGCGTGTCAACTTTTTCATACAACAGATTATCAGTATAAAAAAGAATTTGCAGAAAAGCTGCTAAAAGAAGTAGAACGTATTACAAAAATACCTGTTCAACAGCAGTATTTATCGATAGAAGAATTTGAAAATTGGGGAAAAAATGGAGAATTTTTATAGAAGTCATGATGAAGTCAATTTTGACTTCTTTTTTTTTAAAAAAGTCTTGCAATAAGTATAACGATATGATAATATAGTTAAGCAACAAGAAATGCTTGAATAGCTCAGTTGGTAGAGCAATCGGCTGTTAACCGATCGGTCGTAGGTTCGAGTCCTACTTCAAGCGCCA
>CALUZM010000010.1 GCA_944325245.1 uncultured Massilimicrobiota sp.
TATTAATAAAGTTGATAGAAAGGAGAAGGTATATTTTAATGGACTGATAAATGAGTCAATTATAATATACCAGGAATGAAAGATATGAGTTTCCCAAGTGGATTTTATTGGGGTGGAGCAACTGCTGCTAATCAATTAGAAGGAGGATGGCAAGAAGGTGGAAAAGGTATTTCTTGTCCAGATATCTGTACAGGTGGTACTGCAACAACAAGTAAAAGAATTACACCAGTTTTAGAAGAAGGAACTTTTTATCCTAGTCATGATGCTATTGATCATTATCATAGATATAAAGAAGATATTGCGTTATTTGCTGAAATGGGATTTAAAATGTATCGTTTTTCTATCGCATGGACAAGAATCTTTCCAAATGGTGATGAAGAACAACCTAATGAAGAAGGATTAAAATTTTATGAAAGTTTAATTGATGAATGTTTAAAATATGGTATTGAACCTATGGTGACAATTTCTCACTATGAAGTGCCTTTCAATCTGACAAAGAAATGGAATGCATGGGTAGATCGTCGTATGATTGACTGTTATTTAAGATTCTGTAAAGCAATCTTTACTCGTTATAAAGGAAAAGTGAAATATTGGTTAACATTCAATGAGATCAATAGTGCAACAACACCAATGGGTGGTTTCTTATCTCAAGGAATTTTAAATGAGATTAAGCCAATGGCATTTATGGAACAGATTGATGTTCCAAACAATCGTTTCCAAGGATTGCATCATCAATTTTTAGCAAGTGCATTAGCTGTAAAAATGGCACATGAAATTGATCCAAACAACCAAGTTGGATGTATGCAGATTATGGCGACAAGCTATGCATTAACATGTCAACCAGAAGATGAAATTGTCAATCAACAAAAAAATCATTTAATGAACTGGTTCTGTAGTGATGTGCAATGTCGTGGAAAATATCCAAACTATATCAAGAGATATTTCAAAGACAACAATATTACTGTTCATATGGAACCAGGTGATGATGAAATCTTAGCTGCTGGACCTGTTGATTTCTATACATGCTCATATTATATGTCTAACTGTCAAACTGCTGATACAACAAAAGAATCTGGTAAAGGAAATATCTTAGGTGGAGTTCCAAACCCATATCTAAAAGCAAGTGACTGGGGATGGCAGATTGATCCAATTGGATTACGTTATTCTTTAAATGAAATCTGGGATCGTTATCAAAAACCAATCTTCGTTGTAGAAAATGGATTAGGTGCCTATGATAAGATTGATGAAGATGGAAAAGTCCGCGATGATTATCGTGTAGACTATTTAAGAAGTCATATCCAACAAATGCATGAAGCTATTTTAGATGGTGTAGACTTAAGAGGATATACACCTTGGGGATGTATTGATTTAGTTTCTGCTTCTACTGGTGAAATGGCAAAACGTTATGGATTTATCTTTGTCGAAAGATACGATGATGGAACTGGAGATTTTGCACGTAGAAGAAAAGAATCATTCTACTGGTATAAAAAAGTCATTGAAACAAATGGTGAAGATTTAGATTAAAAAAAGCGAATCGTTGAAAAACGATTCGTTTTACTTTGCTTTCATTTGTTTTTTATTATAAACCAGCTTAAATAGACTCTCAATAATAGAGATGACAGGAAGCTGAGATGTGACATTAGAATCCTGATACATTTCTTCATTAATATAATAAGGAATATTAATATCTGAAAGATGGGCAATTTTAGATAAAGATGTATTTGTAATAGAAATGATTTGAATATCATGAACTCTAAAACGTTCCATGATTTCTAAGACTTCAGCATTTTGTCCACTGACAGAAAAAACAACCAGACAGACTTTCCCATTAAAATAATCAGGTAATGTATATATAGGATAATTAGTAGGATCTTTAATAGAAAATGAAAAATTGTGAATTCTTGAAAAGAGTGTTGCTGCATATTCTGCAATAATTGCAGAAGTTCCATATCCAGCAAAGAACAGCAACTCTGCCTGTGATAACATTTTAGCAACCGTCTCTAATTTATTTTTAAATTCCTGATTCCTTGATTTAATCAAAAAATCAAGATAAATTGTTTCATCATAGTTTTGTATTGTTGAAGGATGATATTTCATATCATTCAGATAATATTTTAAGCGTAATTTAAAATCAGAGAAACCCTGACAGTCAAATTTTCTACAAAATCTTAATATAGTGGATGTACTGACATGATTGGCTTCAGCCAGTTCTTTAATACGCATATAAACAACTTTATTGAGATGGGATTTTATATAATAATAGATATTTTTCTCAGTTGGATTTAAATCAACCTTCTTATCTAAAAATAACAAGCTCATCATCCTTTCCGTTTCCATTATTATATAATATCTTGACTTTGAATGCCACTTTAACTTTAAGATATGTAACGCCTTGTTACATTTTGAAACAAAAACCTTTTTATGTAACGTGTTCCAACAAATGGTCAAGCAATTGAATGCGTTTTAATCATTAGTATAATAAAATTATAAGGAAACAATTCAAAATTAAGGGAGGCAAGGAGTATGAACAAATTTTTTGATTGGATCCAAAACAAACTTATGCCACCACTTGTCAAAGTGGCAGAACAAAGACACATGCGAGCTATTCGTAATGGTTTAGTTATGACTTTACCGGCTATTATTGCAGGTAGTGTATTCATGATTGTAGGAAATATTCCTATTGATGCATGGACAACTTTTATAGAACCATATGTACCAATGATTGATGGTGCTACAAATGTATCATTTGGTATTATTGGGTTGCTTGCTGCTATTGGGATATCATATGAATTATCTCAAGAATATAAGTTAAGTGCTGCTTCTGGTGTTGTGTTATCAGTCATGGCATTTATGATTACTCAATTATCAGATGAATTTACGATTAGTCCAGATAATTTTGGTTCAGGCGGATTGTTTACTGCTATCGTAGCAGCGATCATTACTGTTGAAATTTATCATTTTTGTGTAAAGAAGAACTGGGTTATCAGATTACCTAAAGGTGTTCCACCAGCAGTTGGAAACTCATTCGCTGCTTTAATTCCAGCATTTATCACATTGGTATTATTCTGGGTAGTACGTGTACCATTACACTTTAATATTAATGCATTCTTCCAAACTATCTTCTCACCATTAGTATTTGCATTAAATACATTACCAGGTATTATGTGTTACACATTAATAGTCAGTCTATTATGGTGTGCAGGTATTCATGGAGATATGACATTAGAAGGTGTCGCAAGCCCAATTTTCTTAGCATTTATTACTGCTAATGCAGCTGCATATCAAAGTGGACAACCTATTCCTTATATTACAGCTGAAGGATTTTCAAGTTTATTTGTTAATGTAGGTGGAACAGGAGCGACTTTGACTTTGGCTTTATTAATGTTAAGAAGTAAGAGTAAAACATATCGTCAATTAGGTAAAGTTTCTTTACCTGGTGCTCTATTTGAAATTAATGAACCAATTGTTTTTGGTTTCCCAATTATTATGAATCCATTAATGATGATTCCATATATCGTTGTTCCATTGGTTTTATGTGCTTCAACTTATATAGTTATGTTTTTAGGATTAGTGAGTGCTCCAGTTGCAATGGTGCCATGGACAATGCCACCAATTATTGGACCTTTAATGGCAACAGGATGGGATTTTAGAGCTGCTATCTGGTCTGCAATTGAAATCGTTATAGCGATTGTGATTTATTATCCATTCTTTAAAGTTGCAGAAAAACAAATGATTGCAGAAGAAAATAAAAACGAAGGTGAATAAATAATGGAGAAAAAACCAGTAAAAATTGTAACAATTGGTGGAGGAAGTAGCTATACTCCAGAATTGATGGAAGGATTTATCAAGAGATATGATGAACTTCCTATTAGAGAAATTTGGCTAGTTGATATTGAAGATGGAAAAGAAAAATTAGAAATTGTTGGTGCTATGGCTCAACGTATGTGGGATGCATCTCCTTATGATGTGAAAGTGCATTTGACTTTGGATCGTAGAGAAGCATTAAAAGATGCAGACTTTGTCACAACTCAATTTAGAGTAGGTTTATTGAATGCTCGTGTCAAAGATGAAAGAATTCCATTTTCATATGGTATGTTAGGTCAGGAAACAAATGGAGCTGGAGGAATCTTTAAAGCCTTCAGAACAATTCCTGTGATCTTAAGCATTGTCGAAGACATGAAAGAATTATGTCCAGATGCATGGTTGATTAACTTTACAAATCCAAGTGGAATGGTCACAGAAGCTGTCATGAAATATGGAAAATGGGATAAGGTTATAGGTTTATGTAATCTTGCAACATGCGTTATGATAGAAGAACCTGAAACCATTGGAAAGACAGCAGATCAGTTGATATATAAGTTTGCAGGATTAAACCATTTCCACTGGCATAAAGTTTATGATGAACATGGAAATGAAGTGACTCAACAAATCATTGATGCAATGTATGCAGGTGCCAATGGAGGTATTCCTGCTAATATTCATGATGTTCCATATTTTAAAGAACAATTAGATGCGATGAAGATGATTCCTTGTGATTATCATAGATATTACTATCGTCAAGAAGAAATGTTGAAACATGGTCTTGAAGAATACAGTACAATTGGAACAAGAGCACAACAGGTCAAACAGACAGAAGAAGAATTGTTTGAATTGTATAAAAACCCTGAATTGGATCATAAACCAGAACAGCTTGCTAAACGTGGAGGAGCACATTACAGTGATGCAGCATGTGAAACAATAGCATCAATCTATGCGAATAAGAATACACATATCGTTGTCACAACAAGAAATAATGGAGCTGTCCCAGATTTACCACCAGAAGCAGCAGTAGAAGTTTCAGCATATATTGGAGCAACTGGTGCAAAAGCGATAGCATTTGGACCATTCCAGCCAGCAGAAAGAGGATGGCTACAATGCATGAAGAACATGGAATGGTGTGTAGAGGAAGCTGCAGTCACAGGAGATTATGGAAAGGCATTACAAGCATTTATCCTTAATCCACAGATTCCATCAGGAGCTACAGCGAAGAGAGTATTAGATGAATTATTGTTGGCACATAAAAAATATTTACCACAGTTTGCAGATAAGATTGCCCAGCTTGAAGCAGAAGGTGTCACAATTAAAGATGATGTCGCAAGAGAATTAACAAAAAAGGGTCTTTAATAAAAGGATACTAAGATAGGGATATTTCCATATCTTAGTATTTTTATCTTAAGATCATGAAATGAGGTGAAATGATGAAAGCAATTATTTTAGCTGGAGGATTAGGTGAGAAAATTTGGCCTTATGGAAAATATAGAAATAAGACTATGATTCCAATAGGAAATCAACCGATTGCTGGTCATCTGGTGGACAATTTAAAAAAGGCAGGAATCATGGATATTGTGATTGGGGCTGTTCATGGAGTTCAGGAAATCAAGCATTATTTTAGAAAAGATCATTTTGTTCAGGTTGTCGCATTGGACAATAGTAGAGGAACTGGTGATACTTTACTACAGCTTAAAGAACATATGGGTGAAGAATGTATGGTTCTTTTTGGTGATTGTCTAATCAGTGAAGAGGATATAAGAGGATTGATTTTAAGCCATGGACAAGTTTTAGTCAGTCAGCTTATGGAGCCATCTATTAATCAGATATGTGTTGGTATTGATGAGGACAATCATGTTCAAAAATTCTGGGGACATCCTAGAGGTGATTTTCATGACTTTGCCTGTGGGTTTATCTTGAAACAGGATATTCTTTCTTATATTGACTCTGCAAAAGATATTTTTGGTGAAACCAAAGTAGGAGTAGGATCACCACAGGAACTTTATCTGGAAAATGCTTTGAATGACTATGTTGTGGATGGTCATCAGTTGCTTTGTTATAGAGCTCAGTATCCTGTTTATGATATAGACAAGCCATGGCATATCATGATGGCCAATCATGCATACAATCAATATGATTATCAACATATGCATCAACACTGTATTGGAGAAGATTGTCAGATGAGTCCAAATGCCAAATTAGGACAAAATGTTCAGATTGGAAAACGATGCATCATTGGCGACTATGTGGTCATTGGAGATGGCTGTGTGATTGATGATGATACACGTATTGATCAGGGAGCAGTATTGGAAGAAGGCGTTCATGTTGGCAAGAAATGTGTCTTAGAAAATTACTGCCATGTTGGTAGCTATTCCAGCATTGGTGATGAATGTATTGTTGCTCATACGTCAGAAATCATCGAAGCAGTTTTGTTTGAAAAGGTCTATCTCTATCATTATGGAGAATACTATGGAGTCATTGGAACACATAGTGATCTAGGTGCAGGCACAACATGTGGCACATTGAGATTCGATGATGGACAGACAATCCATTCTATTCGAGGTAGAAGAGAAATACCTGCTCACTATGCAAATGCATGCTTTATTGGTGATTACTCCCGAACAGGAGTAGGCGTGCTTCTTTTGCCAGGATGCAAGGTTGGCTCAAAGAGTGTCGTAGGAAGTGGTGTTGTTTTGAAAGGTGAGCTCAAAGATGAAATGTTGGTTTACCCTAAACAGGAACTTTGTTATGTTCCATGGGGTGATCATAAATATGGCTGGTAGAAAGTGGAAGGAGGCATCATCATGAAAACAATAGGACTTTCTGTTTACCCTGATTTTGATGATATAGAGACGATGAAGAAGACATTGAATCAGGCTAAAGATTTAGGTTACAAGATTGTTTTTACATCTTTACAGTTAGATGATCTCGGTTTTGAAAATACTCATACTGGACTTGATGAATCATTTATGTTTTTGCTTGAATATTGTCATCAGTTGGGTTTGGAAATTCATGCTGACATTAATGATAGAATATTGAAATCTCTAGGGGCTTCTCCTCAGTGTCTAGAACCTATTGATCAATTACACATACCCGTTTTGCGATTGGATGATGGTTTTACAGATGAAGAAGTCGCATTAATGACAAAGAATGACTATGGCATCTCCATTGAAGAGAATGCATCTATGTTGGCTTTCCCCAAAAAGCGCATTGAAACAGTCATCAAAGAAGGCAATATCAATCAGTATTGTGCCTGTCATAATTTCTTTCCATTGAATGAAACAGGATTGAGTTATCAGGATGTGCATCATGCAACACAACTGTTTAAAAGTTATGGAATGAAAGTAGGTGTATTTATTGGTTCAATGTATTCTTCAAATGATTTGAATAGTGTAGGGCATGGCATTGTGACAATCGAAGAACACAGATATTTGCCATCCCATGTGCAGGCTATGGAACTGTTTGCCTGTCAGGATTATGATTATGTCATTTTTGGTGACAGTCATCCTAGTATAGAGGAACTGGTAAGAGTGAGTGAAGTGGCACATAATGATTCAAAGGAGTTTATAAGTCAAAAGTATACTTTGACACAAGAGTGGCTGGGAGATTATTGTGTAGAGTTGCCAGTATGGCTTGATGCAAAGTTGGATTGGCAGCTTAAGAAGAAGCTAACGTCAATGGTTTTGATTGCCAGGGCCGATCAACCTCAATTGTTGTTAAGGGCGGAACAGTCCAGAGGTTTGCAAAGATTAGAACCCTATCATCCTATGAAAAGACATGCCTATTCAATAACTATTCATAATTATCTTTCTCATCGTTATATGGGAGAACTACAGATTCCTTTGGAAGATTTACCAGCAGTCGACAATATTAATGTCATTGGAAGAGTTAAGCCATATGCTGAACATCTGGTTGAACTGTTGAAATATGGAAAAGTTGCATTTGTATTGAAGGAGGAATAATATGATTGAAACATTTGAAAATAACATCATCCATATGATTGAAGAATTTACAAGAACTCAAAACGAAATATTACATCAAGTAGCCAGACATGTAGTTGACCATATCGAACAAGGTGGAACATTCTTTGCGGTAGGGACTGGTCATTCTCACATGGTTGGAGAGGAATTCTATGCACGTGCTGGAGGATTGGCTTGCATTCAATTGATTGCCCCTATGGAATTAACATTGGGAGAACATCCCCTAAAATCAACACAGATTGAAAGAATCGGGGAATATGCCAAAGTCATCATATCTCAATATAAGATATCCAAAGGAGATATTGTTTTGATTTCTTCTCATTCTGGAAGGAATGCATTACCAATAGAGTTAGCATTGTTACTTAAGGATATGGGCGTTCATACAATTGCTTTTACTAGCTTAAAACATTCTCAGACGGTCACAAGTCGTCATCAAAGTGGACTCAGATTATTTGAGGTCTGTGATGAGGTGATTGATAATTGTGGTGTGATGGGTGATGCACTGATGGAAATAGATGGAGTGAAAGGAAAAATGGGTTCTAGTTCAAGTATTATGGGTATGTATATGGCTCAATGTCTATCTATGTTAATTGCTGAAGAAATGACAAAAAGAAATATAGAAGTCCCTGTATTTTTAAGTGCTAATGTTGATGAAGGAGATCAGTGGAACGATCAGTTAATGAAGACTTATTATCATATATAATGTGTTTTGATAGATATTTCAAAATTTGAAAGCCAATGGTTTGTATGATAAAATAAAAAAAGGTTTTTTTAAGAGGTGGGAACAATGTTATTTTTAGATGAAGACATAGATTTAAGTCCAACTGAAATAGGTATTTATAATTATATCTGTGCAAACCTTGATAAAGTTGTTTATATGCGTATTCGAGAATTAGCTAATGCAACTTTTGTTAGTACATCAACTATTTTAAGATTCTGTCAGAAATTTGGCTGTCAGGGATATGCTGATTTTAAAGTTAAACTTTTGGATTATCAAAAATCTATCGAAAAAGATCATCGCTTACAATCTCAAGATGTTCAAAATGAATTGTTTGATTTCTTTGAAGATGTTTATTCTCAAGAAATGCAGGAAAATATGAATGAAGCAGTGCGCCTGATTCTAGAATCAGACTTATTATTCTTTTTAGGAACAGAGACATCAGGTATTATGGCAGAATATGCAGCAAATTTATTTTCTTCCCTTTTTACATTTTCGTGTGTAATTAAAGAACCTCAAAACTGTCCAGAATATCTTTTGCCTGATTATCTAAATAGTCATATGTGCTTAATTGTCTTATCTCAAGATGAAGGAAGAGGAGATTTGATTGATTATATTCGCAGAATGAAAGCCCATCATATTACAATTATATCTATTTCTAATTGTCTCAATTCAGAAATTGTCAAACTTGCAGATTTAAATATTGATTATAGAATTAAGATTTCTCTATTGAATAATATGGATATGCAATCACAAATTCCAGTGATGTATATATTAGAAAAACTATCAAGATTGGTTTATTATTATAAACATCAACAACAGCTTTTTATGGAGAATATATAAAACCGCACTTTAAGTGCGGTTATCATTTTATAAAGCCATTTATTGAAGTTGATGATTTGATAGCTTTTCAGGTATAAGTTTTTGATAAGTTTGTTGAATCCATTCTTTTGTTAGCCCATTATGATAATGATAATGTGATGTTTCATATTGAGTTGTATATTGATCATAAGGAATAAGTTTAAAGTTTTGTAAATGTTCATCATAGTAATTGATAACAGGGATATAGTCAATGTTTTGAATAGAAATTTGATTATTTTCTTCTACAATGTCAAGTGAAACCATCATTGAAACATTATATGCATTTTTAAATTCCTGGTGAGTACGATCGACAATAGGGTCTGCACTTACAAAATTTCCTAGAGAATACATACATAAAGTGCGATTATTATTGATCCATTTCATAGGCTGTGAACAATGAGAATGATTACCAATAATAATATCAACACCTAAATCACTAAGCAATTGAGATATTTCTTCTTGCTGAGTTGAAATATCATATGTAAATTCATTTCCCCAATGTATCATTGCAATTAAGACATCACAGTTTTCTCTAGTTTGAGTCACTTCTTTGGTTAATAAATCTTTATATGCCTGTGTCATTTTTCGGTCGCTAGGACGATTAAATAAAGCAACTTTGGCTTGATTTTCATCACTGACAATTTGATTTGTTGCATATGTATAAGATACAAAACCAAACTTTATTCCATGAATAGTCATATATTTTCCTTGATCTCTATCATCTTGATTATAGTAAGTTCCCACAGCTAAAATATCTTTTTCTTTTAAGAAATCAAGAGTATTATCAATGCCTTGATTTCCTCGATCATTAGCGTGGTTATTAGCAGTTGAAACGACTTCTAAATCAAGCGATGCCACCTGTTTACCAATTTCACGAGAGGCATTAAAAGAATAGCCTGTTCCAGAAATGTTCAGTTCTTTACCACCAATAGGTGTTTCCAGATTAGCAATGGATAAATCATCATTTTGTAGATAAGGTCTTACTAAATCATAATAACCTTTATCTTGGCTATCATCTTCGATCCAGTCATAATAAGGCTTTTCATATAATAAATCACCAATAAAATGACAGCTTACTGTGTTTTTTGTTTCTTTTTTTTGAGGTTGTGTTTGTGGTTGCGGTTGACATCCAGCAAGTAAAAGGACCAAACAAACAAATAATTTTATTTTTTTCATGAAATCACCATAATGATTGTACAATATTGTCGAAAGCTGTTCAATATTCATATGTAAAATGATGAAATGAAAAGAAGAAAAACAAGATTATAAGAGCCAAATGATGATGTATATTTAGAAAAATAGGATAAAATCATATGATTTTCATTGATCACAAATAAGATTTCTTTAATTGACTGTTATGATAAAAAATAAGCTCCTTGATTATCTGTTCAAATCAAGGAGTTTATTTGATAGCAACGATTGTTTTGACTTATACAATAGTATCTAGCCATTGATGAAGACTGTCTTTGACATAAGATACTTCAGATATCTCATCACCATTAAAGCCTATACCTGAAATGATATAGGAGTTATTGATATAATGACGAAGTTGATTTTCGTATGTATCATGTGATGTTCCACCTACCCAAAAATAAGATATCATTTTATTGTTTAAATTGTGACTTGTTAAAAAGTTTTTTATTGGGATTGAAGGGGTATTAGAGGAATCTATAGATTCTCCGATTAAAATAATATCATAATCTTGAATATTGATTTGAGATTGTATTGGATAAGCATCTACATTTTTATAAGCACAGATATCATTGATCATTGTATCAAGTACCTGATAGGGATCGTCAAATAATAAAAGTACTTTTTTATTTTCTGCTTTAACTTCATTTGTATTTTGAGTAACTGCTTGGAGCATCAGACAACCACATAAAACAAAACAAAATGTTATAATTAATTTATGAATAACTTTAATCATTGTGAAAATATATGATTATAAAGCACCAACAATAGGATGTGGTTGATAGAGTTCGTCTAAAAATTGCATATCTTGTGAAGAAAGTTGAACATCTAATGCTTTTACAGCTTCTTCTAAATGTGAAATTTTTGTAGCACCAATAATAGGAGCAGCTACTTGAGGTTTGTGTAATAACCATGCAAGAGCAATCTGAGTTCTTGTGACATTTTTTTGTTGTGCTAACATGGCGACACGATCAACAATCATATGATCTTGTTGTTCACTGTGATCGTATTTTTTCACAGATTCCTGATCAGTCTGATAACGTAATGTTGTAGCTTTCCAATCACGTGTTAATCTTCCTGCTGCTAATGGAGAATAAGGCGTTAAACTGATTTTGGCGTCTTTGCAGTAAGGAATCATTTCTCTTTCATCTTCACGATAGAGTAAATTATAATGATTTTGCATGGAAATAAATTGTGTCCATCCATTTGCTTTCGCAATATATTGAGCTTTTTGAAACTGCCATGCATACATTGCAGAAGCACCAATATATAACACTTTTCCTGATTTGACTAAATCATTTAAAGCGCACATTGTTTCTTCGATAGGTGTGTCATAATCCCAACGATGAATCACTAATAAATCAATATAATCAGTTTTTAGACGTTTTAAAGATGCATCAACAGCCTGAAATATATGTTTTCTAGATAAACCTTTATTGTTTTGACCATCTTTTAAAGGAAAATAAACTTTGGTCGCAATCACCATTTCATCACGATGACCATATTCATGAATCGCTTCTCCCAGTATTTTTTCACTTTCTCCTAAAGAATAGACATCTGCTGTATCAAAGAAGTTAATACCTAATTCCATAGCTTTTTTAATGATATTTTTACTTTCATCTTTTTTTAAGATCCATTGACCTCTATTCCAAATATCGGGATCTCCAAATCCCATACATCCTAAACAAAGTCTAGATACTTCTAAACCAGAATTTCCTAATTTTATATAATCCATCTTCATGCCTCCTTGACATTATTATAAATTTCTATATTTATAATGTAAAATACTTATCATTTATAACCAGTCATGCCTTAAAAGTATGCAAAATCCAATAAGCATTTGCATTTTATAGAATTATTTTATAATAGGATTGAAAAATGATATAATAAATCAAAAGAAAAGAGGGTTTATATGATTGAAAAAGCAAGATTAGAAGATTGTGATGAGATTTATGACTTAATGTGTATATTAGAAAATCAGAAATTGGATTATGATCATTTTAAACAAACTTATCACCAGGGAATCAATAGTAATGATGTGATATATCTGGTTTATCGACAAGATAAAATATTAGGGTTTTTAAGCTTTCAGATTCATCGTTATTTACATCATAATCAAGATACAGGAGAAATTGTTGAACTTGTTGTTTTACCAGAAAGTCGAGGTCGAAAAATTGGAGGACAGTTACTACAGGCTATCGAAGCTAAGGCCAATGAATTGCGTTTAGAACAGATTGAATTATCAACATCGACTTATAGAAAACAAGCTCATCACTTTTATGAACAAAATGATTATGAGATGTTGCATTATAACTATACAAAGAATTTATAGAACTATAAGATAGTTCTTTTTTTGTATATAACAGTATATAACAGTTGACAACAGTTTTATACTGTTATATACTGTTTATGAACAGGAGGGAGAAAATGAAAATTATTATTAATCATTCTTTAATGACACCTATATATGAACAAGTTGTTGATCAAATCAAAACAATGATAAGAAAAGGAAAACTTAAAGAAAATGATCAGTTACCATCTGTTCGTACTCTCTCAAAAGAGTTGAAAATAAGTGCCCTGACTGTCAAGAAAGCGTACGATAACTTGGAAGAAGAAGGGTTTGTAGTGACAGTTCATGGAAAAGGAACATATGTGAGTGCGAATAATCGTGAATTGTTATTAGAAGAACAAAAAAAGGAAATCGAAGCCGATTTGGAAATGGCCATTCAAAAAGGTAGAAGATGTGGAATCAGTGATGAAGAATTAAAGAGTTTATTTGAGATGATTCTGGAGGGTTAATTATGTTAAAGGTAAAACATTTAAAAAAGAATTATGCTTCATTTTCATTAGACTGTTCTTTAGAAGTCAAACCAGGTTATGTTACTGGGTTAATAGGGCAAAATGGAGCAGGTAAGAGTACAACATTTAAAGCTATCTTGGGATTAATTCAATGTGATGGAGGATCAATTGAAATATTTGGTCAATCTGCTTTGAATGAAGAGGATAAACAGTTATTAGGTGTTGTTTTATCGGATTCAGGTTTTAGTGGATATTTAACAATATCAGATATTATTCCTATATTAGAGAATTTATATAAACGATTTGATAAATCATTCTTCTTACGTATGGTGAATCAGTTTGAATTGCCTAAAAATAAGAAAATCAAAGAATTTTCTACAGGGATGAAAGCAAAATTGAAAATTATCGTTGCGATGAGTCATCAGGCTCAACTGTTGATTTTGGATGAACCAACAGCGGGGCTAGATGTGATTGCGAGAGATGAATTGCTTGATATGATGAGAGATTATATGGCTGAAGATGACCAAAGATCCATTTTAATCAGTTCTCATA
Source organism: uncultured Massilimicrobiota sp. (assembly GCA_944325245.1). GTDB lineage: Bacteria > Bacillota_I > Bacilli_A > Erysipelotrichales > Coprobacillaceae > Allocoprobacillus. Next base: position 13,909 of record CALUZM010000010.1, read on the forward strand.
TTTCCAGTGATCTAGAAACCATATGCGATGATTTCTATATGATTCATAATGGACGTGTGATGATGCATGAAGATACGGATGTCTTATTAAGTGAATATGCTTTATTAAAGGTAGATAATCAACAATTTGAACAGTTGGATAAGGCGTATATCTTAAAATACAAAAAAGAAAGTTATGGTTATAGCTGTTTGACTCATCAAAAACAATATTATAGAGAAAATTATCCTAATATTGTAGTAGAAAATAGTCATATTGATGATGTGATGACAATGATGATTAGAGGTGAAAAATCATGAAAGGTTTATTGATTAAAGATTTTAAATTGATGTTAATACAAAAGAATTTCTTTATCATTATTATTGTTGTGACATGTTTGATATCAATCAGTTCGCAAGATCCAACTTTTATGATTGGTTTTATAACATTGATTTTATCATTATTTACCGTCAGTACGATTTCTTATGATGAATTTGATAATGGTTATCCATTCTTATTAACACTTCCTTTTTCTAGAAAAACTTATGTTTTAGAAAAGTATGTTTATGGATTGATTTTAGGAACAGGAGCCTGGATAGTATCAGTGATGATATGTAGCTTGATGTTTATTGTTCAGGGGAAGCCTGTGACTTCAGATATGTTGATTGGAGCTTTCGTGATTTTACCGATGTTTCTTGTCATAGAATCATTGATGATACCTGTTCATCTTCGTTTTGGTGGAGAAAAAGGAAGATATGCTCTCATTGCTTGTGTAGGTGTCCTTGTTGTGATTGGATTTGTGGTGATGAAAATAGTGGAAATCTTTCATATTGATGTTCTTCCATTGATTTTAGCTATTGATGCTTTAGGTCCAGTAATGTTTATGGTGATTCTTTTGATGATTGGATTTTTAATTATGTTGGTCTCTTTAAAAGTCAGTCTATCTATTATGAATAAAAAAGAATTTTAGGAGAATCATCAATGGATTTCACAATACTTATGGTTGTGTTGCTTTTAGGGATTGGGATACCGACGAGAAATAAGGCTATTCGAGCTTATCGTCAAAGAAAGAATCGAAAGAATAGAAAAAATGATCAATGAAAAAAGATTATCAGTTTTTGAGGCTGATAATCTTTTATGTTTATAAATTGTCAATATAATCAATAACTTGATGAAGTGAATCAAGAATACAAGTTGTTTTGTTGGCGTATTCTTGTTCAGGGTATTTCATATCAGGAATACAAATCACAGATATATGAGCGTTATGGGCTGCTTGTATACCTGCTTCACTATCTTCTAAGACAAGTGCTTCACTTGGCTGAACATTTAACTTTTGACAAGCGTTCAAGAAAACATCGGGAGCAGGTTTTCCATGTTCGACCTCATCACCACAGATCACATCATCAAAATAATTGAGAATGCCATTATCAGTTAATAAAGCATTAACTCTTTCACGACGACTTGAAGTAGCAATCATCGTTTTATAGTTATGCTCTTTTAAATAAGTTAACAATTCAACCAGACCGTCTTTTAATGGAACACCTTCTCTTGCGAATCTTTCATCCATTAAATCATGAACTTTTTGAGCCGTTTCATCGATTGGAAAATCATTTCCATATTGTTTATACATGGCTTCTCTTGTAGCTTTCATTGTACGTCCTAATAAAGTTGTATAAAAATCTTTACTCATAGAAAGATTCATTTCTTTTAAAACTTCCTGATAACATTGATAAGTCACATTTTCTGTATCAATCATTAATCCATCCATATCAAAAATTACAGCTTTTAACATTTTCCATTCCTCCACTTTATATTGAGTATAAAAAAATGATCTATTCATGTCAACGAAAAAACAAAGATTATGACAAGATTATTTTGCTTATTTTGAATGTTTATATTATAATGGTAACGGTTTGGAGGTTAGTGTATGAATAATATGATGGAAAGATTGGAAACAATCGCAAGAAGATATGAAGAATTAAATGAAATATTAATGGATCCAAGTATCGCAAATGATGTTCATAAGATGACAGAAGCATCTAAAGAACAAGCAACTTTAGAAAATGCTTATCAATTATATCAGGAATATAAAAAAGTTCTTGATGGTATTGAAGAAGCTAAAGAGTTAATGAAGGAAAAAGATCCTGAAATCAAAGAAATGGCTGAATTGGAATTAAGTGAATTGGAAGCAAAGAAACCTCAAATTGAAGAAAAGTTACATTTAGAATTAATTCCTAAAGATCCAAATGATAATAAGAATGTTATTGTAGAAATTCGTGGAGCTGCTGGTGGAGATGAAGGAAATATCTTTGCGGGAGACCTTTATAGAATGTATGTCAAATATGCAGAGTCACAGGGTTGGAAGATTGAAGTTTTGGAAGCACAGGATAGTGAAGCGGGAGGATATTCATTGATTTCCTTTATGATTAAAGGTGAGGGTGTTTATTCTAAGTTGAAGTTTGAATCTGGTTCACATCGTGTACAACGTGTGCCTAAGACAGAAACACAGGGACGTGTACATACGTCTACAGCGACAGTTCTTGTGATGCCTGAAGCAGAAGAAGTAGATTTTGAATTAAATCCAGCAGATTTAAGAATTGATACTTATCGTGCATCAGGGGCTGGAGGACAGCATATCAATAAAACAGATTCAGCAGTTCGTATTACGCATATTCCTACTGGTGTTGTAACAACTTCTCAGGATGGACGTAGCCAGCATGATAATAAAGATAAAGCGATGCGTGCAATGCGTACGAAGTTATATGAAATGAAACTTCGTGAACAGGAAGAAGCTATCGATAGTGAACGTCGTAGTAAGATTGGAACTGGAGATCGTAGTGAAAAGATTAGAACATATAACTATCCACAAAATCGTGTGACTGATCATCGTATTGGATTAACAATTCAGCAGTTAGATCGTATTATGGAAGGAAAGTTAGATGATATTATTGAAGCTTTGATTAATGAGGATCAAAGATTGAAACTTCTAGGAGAAGAACAATGATTTTAAGAGAACTGATTCGTCAAAGTGAAGCTATGCTTGATGAAAAAGATAAAGATTGTAATGTTGCGAAAGTTCTGTTTTATCATTTGGCTCATAAAGAGCCACATCAATTATATTTGATGATGGATGAAGAAGTTGATGATGAATTATTAAAACAGTTTCAAGATGGTATGCAAAGATATATGAATGGGGAACCGATTCAATATATTAATGGGAAAGAAAACTTTTTCTCTAGAGATTTTATAGTCAATGAAAATGTTTTGATACCACGTTATGAAACAGAAGAATTAGTAGAAAATATTCTTTATAAAATTGATGATTATTTTGATAATTATTCATCTATTGATTTATGTGATGTCGGAACAGGTTCTGGAGCGATTGCTATTACTTTGGCATTAGAAGAACCAAAGTTAAATGTTGTCGCTACAGATATCAGTGAAAAAGCTTTAGATGTTGCAAGAGAGAATGCGAAAGAATTAAACGCTCAGGTGACTTTTTATCAGGGAGATATGCTAGAACCATTGATAGAACGTCAACAGAAGTTTGACATCTTTGTATCTAATCCACCTTATATTCCTCAAAATCAGGAAATTGAAAGTGTTGTTAAAGACAATGAGCCACATGTAGCTTTATTTGGTGGAAATGATGGTTTGTATTTTTATCGAAAGATTTTTAAAGATGTTCGTCATGTTTTAAAGGATCGAGCTTTACTTGCTTTTGAAATGGGATTTGATCAAAGAGAATTGATGTCTCAAGCAGTTGAACAATATTTTCCTGATACGCCTTATGAAATCATGAAAGACATGAATGGTAAAGATCGTATGTTGTTTATCTATTATCATTTAAAAGACAATGAAAATGAATAAGATATTAGAAACACCTAGACTTTACTTGAGATATTTACAGGAGACAGACGCCAAACGTATGAGTGAGTATCGCCAAAAAAAAGAAGTTGCCTATTATCAGTCATGGAAAAAATATTCTATCAAAGATGCGACAAAGCGCATTCAACACTGTTTAAAACTAACATCTTTATGTCAACCAAAAACAGATTATCATTTAGCAGTTGTTTTAAAAGACAATGAGCAGATGATTGGAGATTTATTTGTAGATGTTGTGAATGAAAAAGCTTTTGTTTTGGGTTATACTTTAGATAGTGTTTATTGGTCTCAAGGATATGGAAGTGAAATTGTTGCAGCCTTTTGTATGTTTATGAAAGAACGTTATCATTTTCAAAGAGTGATTTGTTATGTTTATAAGGATAATCAGCGTTCAAGACATTTGTTAAAAAAGCTTCATTTTCAAAAGTTTGAAGAATCTTTTTTCTATCATGATGAAGGATATATTAAATATTTATAAACAATACTTATGAAGTTAATCTTTTAAAGTATTGTTTTTTTATACTTTTTTTCACACAATATTTTGATTTTTGATATGGATTTCTTTTATAAACTGACTATGCAAAGGAGGAAAAAAGGTGCTCAAAACAGCTTTATTAAGCATGAGAAAAAATTGGGGAAGAAGTTTATTGCTGCTGTTATTGATGTTTTTGATAACAAACCTGATCATTGCTGGTTTGTCTATTCAATCTGCATCGCAGGAAGCCATGAATCAAGTGCGTACATCTTTAGGCAGTGATGTTACATTTTCATATCAGATGAAGAATATGATGAAAGATAGGGAAAAAGGACAGGCTTTGGATGAAAGTATCCAAAATATCACAACGGATATGGCTGATCAGTTAAAAGATTTGGAATATGTCGAGAGCTATAATTATACATTAAGTGTGGGTGTAAGTAGTGAAGACATAAATCCTGTTGAAATGACATCTCAAACAACACAAGAAACACCTAGAATGGGAAATGAAATGACAAAGATGCCAGATGATAATGATTTTACCATTGTTGGTGATACAACGATGGCGCATTTATCAGAATTTGAAAATGAAAACTATGTTTTATCATCTGGGAGATTACTGACTGAGGATGATGCGAATACACAAAACTGTGTGATAGAAACGACGCTTGCAAGTGATAATGACTTATCGGTTGGTGATCAGATAACTTTTCAAAGTAGTGATGGAGAGGTTGAGGTTACTTTAACTATCGTTGGTATTTACAGAGTAGAAACAAGTGAACAAATGGGAAATATGATGAGTAATCGTCAAAATCCTATGAACCAGATTTATACAGATTTATCTGTTGCCCAGACTATTAATCAGGATGATACGCAAATTTCAAGTGCTACATACTATTTAGATGATCCTGATCATATTGAGGCATTTATTGCTTTGGCGCAGTCATCAACAGATATTGATTTTGAAACATTTACCTTGGATGCTAATGACCAAATATATCAAAGAAGTATCGCTTTCCTTGAAAGTATGGGACAATTTGCGGTTATATTTTTAATTATTGTAGTGGTAGCTGGAAGTATTATTTTGTGTTTGATTTTAATACTTACGATGCGCAGTCGTTTCTATGAATATGGTGTCTTTTTATCATTAGGACAATCTAAAATAAAAATGATTTGTCAGCAGTTTATAGAAATATTTTTGATTGCCCTGATTGGCTGGACATTATCTTTAGGTACTGGAAAGATGGTTTCTAATGTGATTGGCCATATGCTGGAATCAACACAGAATAATCAATCAGAAGTCATGATGGAAATGCCTGATAATCAACCAGAAACACAAAATAAAGGACAAAAGGATATGACTTTATGGGATCAGGCAATACAAAGTCCAGATAATCAGGAATTAGATGTTTCTTTAACACCAAGAACAGTCGGTTATTTGGCAGGGATGACTTTTGGAATTTGTGTTATTTCGATTGTTTTACCTTCTCTTTATATTTTAAGATTATCACCTAGAGAAATTCTTGGAAGAAGGGAGTCATAATATGGAGGAAGTCTTAACGTTTGAAAAAGTCAGTTATCATTATCAAGATGGCTCAAAGAGGGTTAATATTTTAAAAGAAACTGACTTTACATTTGAAAAAGGAAAAACATATGCGATTGTTGGGGCAAGTGGCAGTGGAAAAACAACGACTTTAAGTCTGGCAAGTGGTTTAGATAAGCCACAAGAAGGACGTGTTTTATATAAAGGACAAGATATTGTCAAAAGTGGTTTGACACGTTATCGTCGTTATGATATTGCGATTGTTTTTCAATCTTATAATTTAATCATGTATATGAATGCTATTCAAAATGTCGTTTGTGCAATGGATATAGCCCGTATGAAGATCAAAAACAAATCAAAATATGCCTTATCTTTATTACAGGAACTTGGATTAAGTGAAGAGGAATGTCGACGTGATATTCGTAAACTTTCTGGTGGACAACAACAAAGAGTCGCTATCGCAAGAGCTATTGCGAAAGATGTGGATATTATTTTATGTGATGAACCAACAGGGAATCTGGATGAAGAGACAACGAAAGGGATTATACAAATTTTTATTGATTTAGCGCATCAAAAAGATAAATGTGTCATTGTGGTGACACATTCCAAAGAACTGGCAGCATGTATGGATGTACAACTTCAGATTGAGAATCAAAAACTGAAAGTGATAGAATGAGGAGCAAAAATCCTCATTTTTATTATTTTTCATATTTTTTCCATAAATTTATATTATAATGAAGAAAGAGGAGGTGTTGATGTGAAGATATTATTAGTTGAAGATGAGAAATTAATTCGTCAGTTTATTGTAGAGTATTTTCAAAAACAAGGAGAAGAAGTCGTCGAAGCAAGTGATGGATATGAAGGTTTATCATTATTGGATGATAGCTTTGATCTGGTTTTGTTGGATATCATGATGCCAGGAATTGATGGTTATGAAGTCTGTAAGCAGATTCGTCAAAAAAATGATATTCCCATCCTCTTTATTAGTGCATTGAGTGATGATGATAATAAATTAAAAGGTTATGATCTTGGGGCAGATGATTTTATATCTAAGCCATTTACACCTTCGTTACTATATGCAAAATGTAATGCTTTATTAAAACGTTTTAAACGTGATGAAGAACAGGGAGAAACAATTGATGAAGGTATTATTCACATTAATGATGATACTCATGAAGTCTTTATTCATGATGAAAAGATCACTTTATCACATAAAGAATATCAAATGTTAATTTATTTTATTGATAATAAACGAAAGATTTTATCAAGAGATCAGCTTTTAGATCATATATGGGGCTATGATTATTATGGTGATCAGAGAATTGTAGATACATATGTGAAAAAGTTAAGAAAAAAACTAGGTGAGGCAGCAACATATATTCAAACAGTAGTGAAGATTGGATATATGTTTGATTCGAAGAGATAGACTATGAAAAAAATAAATTTTAGTTTGGTTATTAAGATTGCTTGTATTATCTTATTAGCTTTTTTGGCAGTATTAGGGAATGAGATACGTTTAGGAATTGAGCGTTATATTAAAAATACATTGGAAACGGATGCTGAACTGACAATTAGAAATCTTGATAAGTTTGCGAAAAATTATGTTGAGAAAATAGCAGTTAATCAAGTGGATTTATCTTCAGATAGTTTTTTACGATTTTATCGTCATGCTTTATCAGGCGATTTAACAAAGGTCAAGTGTTTAGTTGATGCTGATGGGAACATTTTAGATATGTCTAGAGATGGTGTGGATGGACCATCATTATCTTTAATGGTGAAAAAAGAAGATACTAATTATGCAGTTGATATTGATTTTTCATCTTTAAGTCAAAGTGATTTGGAAAAATTTGAAAAAATCATTTTACAGCATCAGGATTCACAACTGGAAATCTCCGTAGATGTCCATGTTGGTCGTTATAATAAATATAATGGAGAAATGAGAGATTTATCTTTTCAAAAGATTAAAATTGGCGATCAGACTGTGATTGAACATCAGGTTGATGGTGAAATCACACATATTGAAGGTGTCGCCAGTTCCTATATGAGTGCAAGAATGGAGTTATTATTTCCATATTCAGTAGATAATCTTTCTTATTCTTCTAACCTGACTCAAAAATCTATGCTGACAGATTATCATGATGCTTTTAAAGGACTCCAACAACAAATTCAAAAACATTTTGAAAGCTTTAAGGATTCAGGTAGAGAATTTAATGCATCTATTTATGACTATACGCAGTACTATTTGATTAATCCTTATAAATATAATGGAAAATATTATTCTACAATCATGATGCGTCTGGAGGATTGGACTGTTGTCCCTGAATCAGATGGACAGGAAGATGGAGAATTGACATTGGAACAGGCAACAGCAGGTTATATTTTTATCACTCAGGAATATGAAAACCTGCCAATGAAATCATTTCAGCAATTCATGTATGATAATTCATCAACATATATTTTGGCGATTGTCTTGATTATTGTTATGTGCTTTGTTGTGGCTTATATGATAGTCAGACCTATTAAGCAATTGGAATTAGCTGCATGGCGTATTTCACGTAAGCAGTTTGATTATCCAATAGATACTTCAAGGCATGATGAATTAGGTGATTTGGCACGTAGTGTTGATAAGATGAGCAAGGAACTGGAAAAGACAATCAATAACTTGCATCAGGAGATTGAACGTGTTCAACAATTGGAAAGTGTCAGAAAAGAATTTGTTTCTAATTTTACACATGAAATTAAAACACCTTTAGGCATTATCAATGGGTTCAGTGAGATGGTTGAGCTGGAAAAAGATGAGAAGAAACGTAATGAATATATTCAGATTATTCAAAGTGAAACCAAACGAATCAATGAACTTGTTTTGGCTATGTTAGATTTATCAAAACTGGAATCACAAAATATGACTTTGGATCTTGAAGAAGTTGATCTGTTGGATATTGTCGATGAGACTTTGGAATCCATGGCTTATTTATTTGAATCTCAGGAAGTGCAATTAAAAACATATCTGGATTCAAGTATTATAGAAGCAGATCCATTTAAGATAGGTATGGTTATTACAAATTTCATCAGTAATGCTTTGCGTTATACAGAACCCCATGAACAAGTCATTGTCAATTTGGATGAACATGGTTTTTCTATTGAAAATACTGGGGCTCATATACCTGAAGAAGATATTGAAAAGATCTGGTTATCTTTCCATAAGGTTGATAAAGCCAGAAATGAAGGAGGTACAGGTCTAGGATTGGCTATCTGTAAAGCTATTTTAGATTTACATCATTTTGAATATGGTGTAAAAAATACAGAAAGAGGTGTTCTCTTCTACTTCACATATTAGTTCCCTTTATGGGAACTTTTTTAAATTCTTGATTATTGTCTTTCAAATATGACAAATAATGCATAATAAAGCCTCTATAATGGATGCAAGAGGTGGAAATAATGGAACTGATACTTAATCCTAGTCGTACAAAAAAAATAAGATTTCAATTCATCTTTTATATAACATTAATATCTTTTTTAATTTCAATTGTCCAGATTTATTCAACATCCCTGCTTTTTACATTGCCTTTTTTCTATGTGTGTTTTATGTGTGGCTATCAGGCGCTATTGAGTTATATGGCAGGACTTGTGATAGGCATTGTATTTTTAAATGTCCCCTATGAAATTCTTTTGATTAGTGGAGTGGCTTTTTTGATTTTAGAATTTTGTTTATTGTTTCAATCTATGAAATCAAGGTATGTCCCTTATCTTTTAACATTAATAGCTGGTATTTATTATGCTTATATTCAAATAGATTTACTTTCAACTTTGTTGCTGACTATATTGACCTATATTAATACAATCATATTTACATCATTAACACCTCTCTTTATTCATGGTGAATCAGATCTCTTAACGCATGATCGTATGAAAACTTTAACCGTTGTTATTCTTGTCTGTATGATGGGATTGCTCCCTTATTCACGTATTCTCACCATGATTTTGATTCGTGTTTTTATCTTAGTCATGATTTATCATGAATGTTTAGATGATTTGTTGCCGGGCTTATTTTATGGCTCAATGTTGATGCTGTTGATGAATTTAGGATATAAAGATGATATCTTATCTTTTTTATTGCCACTTTTCTTTTTTTACATGATACACTGTCATAAAAAAGCAACAATAGTATCTTTATATTTTGTTTCTCATTTGATTTTGCCATTCTTTTTAGATTTTCAATATACATATCATGGCTTTATTGTAACAATAAGTGGTTTATTCTTTTTTATTCTTCCTATTCATCAATATAAACCTGTTCTTTCCTCAAGTTATCAGGAAATGACTTTTAAACAGCAATTATCCAAACAGGTTGATTCCTTTTGTCGTTTGTTTGATCAGATGACAGCCCTTTTTACCAAAGCTCCAGCACCCAATCGTTCTTTGGAATATGTTGGATATATTTATGAAGATATGTGTCAGAACTGTTCAAGCCAAGGAACATGTTTCCATAAAAAATATGGACCGCATCGATTGGTAAAATTAATGAACAAAGGATTAAAAGAAAGTTATAGTGAAGATGATGAAGATTTTATCCATCAGTATTGTTTAAATCCAGAACAATACCTAGCCTTGGTGCATCAGTATCGTAAAGATTATCGAAAAATTAAACGTGTTCAGGAAGAATATAAAGTCATGAAAAATGATTTGTATCATCAGTTTTCTTTATTAAATCATGTTTTTCATCAGTTTTCACATCAGTTAGAGATTGGACACATTGAAGAAAAACATATCTATGAACATATGGAAGGTTATCATTTTCAGGTTGCACATTTGAAGAAATATTATGAATCACAGTCTGTCTATTATCTTGAAATTGGTTTATATGATACGACAAAAGAAGAAATAGAAAATGAATTTATACCTATTTTAGAAGCTTATCTTAATGAAACATTGGATGTTGAAGTAATGAAGACACCTATGCATCAATTAGGTTATACATATTTGGTTTTAAAGCATCATACTCGTTACTATGTCCAATATGGTGTATCACAATGCGCCAAAGAGACGATTGCCTGTGGTGATAGTTATAGTCTGTTTTCAATGAATGAAAATCAATATATTGCATTAAGTGATGGAATGGGACAGGGACAAAAAGCAAGCGATGATTCTAGTCTAACTTTGGATATTATGAAGCAATTGATTGTCAATGGTATTTCTTTAAATGATACAATCCAATCTGTAAATGCTTTGTTGAAAATCAAAAATCGTAATGATATGTTTACTACGGTAGACATGATGGAAGTGAATCTGGTGAATGGGGCTGCAACATTTATCAAATATGGTGCTTGTCCAACCTATATTTTACGTGATCATGAAATTATTGAAATCGAATCTAAAACTTTACCGATGGGGATTGTTTCACCAATTCAGACCACAATCCAAAAACAGACATTAAGAGAAAATGATTTGATTTTTATGGTAAGTGATGGTTTTTCACAGCATTTTCATGAATTCCTTAAAGAAAATCAATATTTATTAGGAGATGACCATCCTAAAGATATTGCACATCTGCTTATGACACTCGCTAATGATGAACAACGCAATGATGATATGACGATTATCGTCCTAAAATTATGTAAGCAATAATCCCAAAATATTGGGATTTTTGTTTTGGAATTCATATTTCTTTGATATAATGTCCTCATGGAGTGGTTGAAGTGAATTTAGAATTATTAGACTGTTCAAAATATTATGTGATTGGTGTATCTGGAGGATGTGATTCGATGTATCTTTTAGATACATTGAGAAAAAAGGGATATCATTTACTAGTTGCCCATGTAAACTATAACTATCGTCATGATAGCTATGTGGACTATGAGCTAGTGAGTGATTATTGTGCGATTTATGGTATTCCTTTTTATTATAAGGCCTATCAGCCAAAAGATTATCACCAAGGTAATTTTCAAAATCAGGCGCGTACTTTAAGATATAATTTTTATAAAGAAATTTATGATCTTTATCAATGTGATGGTGTCATTTTAGGTCATCATTTAGATGATCATTTAGAAACCATTTACATGCAACTATCACGACATAATACTGTTCATTATCTGGGTATCAAAGAAGAAACACATGTTCAGGGCATGCGTGTCATTAGACCATTAATGTGTCTTTATAAAAAAGACATTCTTGAAAGATGTCATAGTCTCCAAATCCCTTATCATGATGATTATACGAACTTTGAAGTTGATTTTGAAAGAGATCGCGTCCGTAATACAGTTTTGAATCAATATACATTGAAACAAAAGGAAGAACTTTTACAAAAAGCTCAAGTACATAATCAAAGAATCAAAGAATTGGAGTTTAAAGTTCAACCCTATTACCAACAATATAAAGCAGATGGTATTATTTATTACTATTATATTCCTAAAGATTTACGAGAAATTTTTCTTTATTTGATTTTACGTGATGTGATGCCAACACAATTAATTTCTTATGCCTTAATTCAAGAAATTAGACATCAAATAGATAGTGTAAAACCAAATATTCAAATGAATCTTCCAGTTAATTATCTGTTCATAAAAGAATACGATAATATTTACATCATTGATAAAGCGAAAACAACGGGATATTGTTATGAATTTAAAGAATATATGCCTTTTGGCTGTGAATATTTCCATTTGTTGGATAGTGGACACATCAATGAGGGGGTTTTTCTTTCTCCTGAAGATTATCCAATTACAATCCGAACGATGAAAGAAGGCGATAGCATTATGACTTCTTCTGGAACAAAAAAGCTTTCTCGTCTGTTTATTAATGCAAAAATACCCGCTTTGAAAAGAAAAACATGGCCTGTCCTTGTGAATAAGGACCAAACGATTGTTTTGGTGCCACATATTGCAAAAAACATTGATTATTTGACTACAAAACCAAATGTATTTGTGATAAAATAGAGGGGCTTATTATAAGGAGTGGAAAAGTATGCATAAAGATGTTAAAGAAATTTTATATACACAAGAAGAAATTACGCAAAAGTGTAAAGAATTAGGAAAACAAATTACGCATGATTATCAAGGAAAAGATGTCATTTTAATAGGTTTACTTAAAGGCTCAGTTCCTTTTTTAGCTGAATTGTCTAAATATATAGAACTTGATGTGACATTTGATTATATGGATGTCAGCAGTTATGAAGGTGTAGAATCACGCACTATTACAATTAAGAAGGATATTGACCAGGATGTCAGTGGTAAAGAACTTCTCTTGGTTGAAGATATTTTAGATACAGGTAAGACACTTTCAACAGTTAAAGCAATGTTTGAAGAACGTGGGGCTGCTTCTGTTGAAATTGTGACAATGCTTGATAAAAAAGAAGGACGTACTTATCCTATTGAAGCCAAATATGTGGGATATGAAATTCCTAATGCATTTGTTATTGGATTTGGATTGGATTTTAATGAAAAATATAGAAATTTACCTTATGTAGGGATTTTAAAAGAAGAATGTTATCAATAATGAAAAGGAGATTGTATGAATAATAAAAATAAGAGTTTAATCAAAGCGATATTGCCTTGGATTCTTGTCATTATTCTGTTGAGTTCATTAATTCCATTATTGAATATGGGAAGAACAACAGAAGTCAACTATAATCAATTTGTTGAAATTCTTAACAAAGAGAATGTGACGGAAATGACGATTATGCCAGGTGTTTATGTCACAAATGTTGAAGGGCAATATACAAGAACAGAAGATGGAAAAGAAACAAATTATACATTTACAACAAATGTACCGCAGACTGATGAAGAATTAAATTCTTTAATACAGTTATTAGAAGACAAAGACATTAATGTAGAAATACTGGATGCAAGAAGCGAAAATATGGTGATGGATACAATATTGAGCTTACTTCCATATATTCTATTAATTGGTGTTATGTTCTTTGTGATGAGAAGTATTGGTGGAGGCGGAGGAGCCAATGCCAAAGCTTTCGATTTTGGAAATTCACGTGCGAAACTTGAAAAAGACAGCAAGACAAGATTTACTGATGTTGCTGGAGCGGATGAAGAAAAAGAAGAATTAAAAGAGTTGGTTGATTTCTTGAAAAATCCTAAGAAATTTGCCAATATGGGTGCTAAGATTCCTAGAGGTGTATTACTTGTTGGGCCTCCAGGTACTGGGAAAACATTACTTGCTAGAGCAGTGGCTGGTGAAGCCAATGTACCTTTCTACTCAATTTCAGGTTCTGAATTCGTAGAAATGTTTGTTGGTGTTGGTGCCGGACGTGTGCGTGATATGTTTAAAAAAGCAAAACAAAATGCACCATGTATTATCTTTATTGATGAAATTGACGCTGTAGGTCGTCAAAGAGGTACTGGTGTTGGTGGAGGTCACGATGAACGTGAACAGACATTGAACCAGTTATTAGTTGAAATGGATGGATTTAGTGGTAATGAAGGTATTATCATTTTAGCAGCGACAAACCGTGCTGATGTCTTGGATCCTGCTTTGCTTCGTCCTGGACGTTTTGATAGACAGATTCAAGTTGCAAATCCAGATAAGAGAGCAAGAGCTGAAATCTTACGTGTTCATGCACGTAATAAGAAATTTACTGATGATGTGAATTTTGATAACATTGCACAACGTACTCCTGGTTTCTCAGGGGCTGAATTAGCCAATGTATTAAATGAAGCTGCATTACTGGCAGTACGTTTAGGTCATAAACGTATTACTTTAGATGATGTTGATGAAGCGATTGATCGTGTTATTGGTGGACCAGCTAAAAAGTCACGCAAATATACTGAAAAAGAAAGAAAATTAGTGGCATACCATGAAGCTGGACATGCAATTATTGGTTTAACACTGGAAGATGCCAATAAGGTTCAAAAAGTAACAATTATACCAAGAGGTCAAGCTGGTGGTTATAACTTAATGACACCAAAAGAAGAAACATATTTCCAGACAAAATCACAATTAAAAGCAAGTATTACTGGATATATGGGTGGACGAGTTGCTGAAGAAATTTTCTTTGGAGATGTTTCTTCAGGTGCTCATAATGATATTGAACAGGCAACACGTATTGCCAGATTGATGGTTACTGAACTAGGAATGTCAGAATTAGGACCAATTAAATATGATTCTGGTCATGATGCTGTATTCTTAGGTAGAGATTATTCTTCTACAAGCAATACACATTCTGGTCAGATTGCTTATGAAATTGATCAGCAGGTTCGTAAAATCATTGATGAATGTTATGAACAATGTCGTCAGATTATTAATGAACAAAAAGATAAGTTAATTATTATTGCGGATGCTTTATTAGAGCATGAAACATTAAATAATGAACAGATTGAATCATTATATAATACGGGACATATGTTAGCTTTAGATGATGGAAAAGATGATCATCATGATACAACACCACCACAAGTGGAAGAAAAGAATGAACCCGTTGATTTAGATGATGATTTATTAGATGAAATGAAATAAGCACTTATGTGCTTATTTTTGTAAAAGGAGATCAAAATGAAAAGAAGCACAATGAGTAAATTGTTGGTTTTTATTCTTATATTATGTATGGTGATTCCAATGATTAGTTACTTCGCTTTTGGAGGATAGAAAATGAAAGATTATTTAGTAAGAGGTTTGGTTGAATCTAGAAATTGTCGTGTTTTTGCCTGTACAACAAAGAATTTGTTAGAAACTGCTAGACAAAAACATGATTTATGGCCAACAGCTTCAGCTGCTTTAGGTCGTTTAATGTCTGCAACTTTAATGCTTGGAGCCATGAATAAGAATCATGAGAAAATGACAGTCACAATGAACGGTGGTGGATCTATTGGCACATTGATGGCATGTACACATAGTGATGGGAAAATTAAAGCTTTTGTTGGAAATCCACATGTTCATTATACTTATGAAGATACAGGTAAACTCGGTGTTGGTTTAGCTGTAGGAAATCAGGGAACTTTACAAGTGATTAAGGATATGGGATTAAAAGAACCATTTGTTGGGACTGTACCTATCCAAACTGGTGAAATTGGTGAAGATTTTTCTTATTATTTTATGGTATCAGAACAGGTGCCATCTGTCGTTTCATTAGGTGTTCTTGTTGATACAACAAATGAAATCTTATCTAGCGGTGGATTTATTATCCAACTTTTACCTGAAGCCAGTGATGAAGATATTTCTTATATTGAAGATAAAATGAAAAATTTTCCAGCAGTTTCTGCTTTATTAAATGAAGGTCATACACCTGAAGAAATATTAAAAATGATTTTTGAAGATGTTGAAATATTAGATACGCAAGATTTAGCTTTTGAATGTGACTGTTCAAAAGATAAAATGAGAAATGCATTAATGACAGTAGGAAAAGATGAAATTCAAGCGATGATTGATGAAGATCATGGTTGTGAAATGACATGTCAGTTCTGTAATTCAAAGTATACTTTTAGTGAAGATGAATTAAAGGCATTATTAGAGGATATCCAGTAGGATATTCTTTTTTTTGTTATAAAACAAGAAATTTCTCATTTTACAAATAATATATTGACACTATTTCTCAATATGTATATAATAAATTTGTAAACGATTTCAAGGAGGGAGTATGAATTATGGAAAGTGTGAAAACGTTTTTTGACAAATTTCAAAGCATCATGGAAGAAAAGATTGTTCCAGTAGCTTCTCGTATTTCATCACAAAGACATTTGGCAGCTTTACGTGATGGATTAACTATTTTAATTCCATTTACAGTTATAGGTGGTATTGCATTAATGATTGCGAATCCACCAGTGGATTTAGAGACAATCCAGCCTACTAACTTTTTCTTTCAGTTTTTAATTGCATGGAAAAACTGGGCGACTGATTGGAGTTCTTTATTAACAATACCTAATAACTTGACAATTGGTATTATTTCTGTTTATGTTGTATTAGGTGTTTCTTATCGTTTAGCAAAAACATATCATATGGAAGCTTTTACGAATTCATTAACTGCGTTATTTGTATTTTTATGTTTAGCTGGTGTTCCACAAAGCTTAAGTGAAGGAACATATATTGATGTTTCAGGTTTAGGTTCTTCATCTATGTTTGCAGCTATTGTTGTTGCTTTAGCTGTTATAGAAATTAACCATTTTCTGATTGTGAAAAATGTTAAGATTTCAATGCCACAGAGTGTACCACCAATGGTAGCTGGACCATTTGAAGTTTTATTGCCATTGGCCATTAATATGTTATTATTTATGGCATTAGATCAATTGATTATTTATGTAACAGGTAGTGGATTTGTAAATTTAGTCTTTACAGTATTCTCTCCACTTATTTCTGCGACATCTTCATTACCATCAATGTTATTTATTGTTTCCTTAACAGTTATTTTCTGGTTCTTTGGTATTCATGGTGATAATATGGTTAGTGCCATTACAACACCAATCTTTACAGGAAACTTGGTTGCAAATTTAGAAGCTTATAATGCTGGAACAGAAATTCCAAATATTATTGCTGGAAACTTTACATTTATTTTTGGGTTGGCTATTTGTTATTTAGCTATCTTATTTCATATGAACTTTGTATGTAAAAATAAAAGATTACGTTCATTAGGACGTTTGGCTATACCATCTTCATTATTCAATATTAATGAACCATTGGTTTTTGGTGTTCCTACTGTTTTAAATATCTTGACATTTATTCCTAGTTTGATTTGTACAATATTAAATGTAGCTGTAGCCTATGGAGCAACTTATATTGGTTTAATGAATAAAACTTGTATGAGTGTACCTTGGACATTACCAGCACCTTTATATGCATTCTTATCAACAATGGATTATCGAGCTATTTTTGTCTGGCTATTCCTATTTGTTATTAATGTCATTATATTTATGCCATTTATGAAAAGTTACAATAAACAATTAGATATGGAAGAAAAAGCTCAAAGCCAAGAATAATGATTTTCATATAAGGGGGAAAATAATGTGAAAATTCAAGATATTATAGATTGTTTAGAATCACAGGGTGAATGGGTCAATCGTGATTGTACAAGAGATCACATTTTAATTGGTGATACACAAATAGATATTGATCAGGTTTATGTGTGCTGGGTGGCTACATTAGATGTTATTGAAAAAGCCATTGAAAACAATTGTCATTTCATTATTACTCATGAAAACTTGTTTTATATGAATGGGACAACTGTTCCAACTGCGATTTTAGATGCACAAAGAAAAAAGATGAACTTGCTTGAAGACCATCATATCACAGTTTATCGTTGTCATGATTTATGGGATTTATATCCTGAGTTAGGTGTAAGAGATCAATGGGCATCTTTATTAGAACTTCCTTTTGATTCAGCACCTTCATCAAAAAGTTTTTTAAGAGTCAGTCAAAAATTTGATATGACTGTTTATCAGTTAGCACAGCATATAGCTAAGTGTATTGAAGCCTATGATGAATTTGGAGTAGAAGTGATTGGAAATCTTGATCAAAAAGTTCATTGCTTAGGTATTGGAACTGGAGCTTGTACAGATGTGGTCGAAATGGTTAAGCTTGGAGCTGATATCTGTCTGGTAAGTGATGATGGTATCAATAACTGGGTTCATACACAATGGGCTATGGACCATCATATTCCATTAATTGTGATTAACCACTTAACAAGTGAAGCATCTGGAATTGAAAAATTAAGCGAATATTTATCTGAAAAATTCCCAACAATTCAATTTGAATATATAGCTAATGACTATGGTATTCATCATATAGAAAAAGCATCAAAATAAAATAAACCTCCATTGTTTGGTTGTTCAAATAATGGAGGTCTTTTTTTAAAGTGATGTCTTTTTTTCTAAAAATATACCATAATAATAAGAAATAATTTCAGCAAAGAAATATAAAGTTGTACGATTATCTAATTGTTTTAATACACTTGATGAAGATGTTGGAGCAATGTTTGAAGGAAGCGTAAAGACAATATCAGCTAACTTATTGATAGGAGAATCATTATTCATTGTAATTAAAACAATTTTTGATCCTTTTGTTTTTGCAGTTTTCATCAATTTTGTGTAGGTTGTTGATGAAGCTGAAACACTAAAAATAATTAAAAGATAATCTTTATTGAGACAGTTATTGAGATATGAAAACTGTACATCATCAACAACACCTTCAATAAATTTATTATGGGAATATAAAGAATAAACAAGCTGATTGGCACAAAATGCTGAGTTACCAATACCAATAGATTTTATATAAGGATATTGATCGATATCAGTAGCTAAAGTTTGAAGCTGATGATCATAATTTAATTGTCCAATAGCTTGAATTGTTAAAGCAAAAGAAGAAGAAATCTGATGTAAAATCGTCTCATTATGATTAATAAGAGGCGTAGCTTCTAAATCTTTTTTGGTACTTTCTTCAATAGCATATTTAAATTCACTATATCCACGATATCCTAATTTTTTTGCAAAGCGTAACATAGCAGATTTTGAAGTATGACATAAATTTCCTGCCTCAATAATAGAATGATCAATAATAATGTGAGGATTATCCATGATTTGAGTATATATTCTTTTTTCTGTTGTTGTGAGTGATGTATAATAAATTGATATACGTTCTTTAAGATTCATATGTTGACTCCTTTATTTCTCTTTTTATTTTAACATAGAGTATTTAAGAAAGAAATAGAGAGACATGCAAAAAGAAGGTACAAGGGGGAGTACCTTCTTTTTTGGGGTTTACCAATATTAGGAATATAATTTGATAACTTACATCTATTTTATAATGGGGAGGAAAAATAGAGGGGAAAGTGTAAGTTATCTGTTTATATGATTGACAAATCATTTTGTTTTATTCATTTATTTTTAAATAATTTTGAATAAATTTTTGAGAGGGCGTATAAATGTAGGAAGGGAGTTGGTCCAATGAAAACCAAACCCACTGATCTTGTTTATCCGGTTCCATGACTTGTAGTTCACCCATATGTTTTCTAGCAATCACATGAATAGTCACAAAATGTTTATCAGTTTGAAAATCATCAACAACACCAAAGATTTCAAGATCATCAATATCAAGATTTGTTTCTTCCTTAACTTCTCTTTTGGCACAATCTAAAATCGTTTCATTAAATTCTTGTTTGCCACCAGGAAGACTCCAGCTATCTGGTTCATAAATTCCACCTGTATCAAGACTCTGATCATATCGATGTCCCATTAATATTTGATTATGATCAATAATCATAACGCCTACTCCAACTTGAATATGTTTGCTCATTTCAACATCTCCTTGTAGAATTATTATATCTTTATAGCGAAAAAAAGAAAACGGATTTCGTTTTCTTTTTTTGAACAATGTATAATGTTGGGAGAGGGAAAATATAACATTGTTTATAGGGAGATATTTTGATTACTTCCTATGTTTTATAATATAGCAGAGCTTTTTCATTGTATTTTCAAAAAAGTATGTTATATTGTGTTATGGTGAAAAAAATGAGAATTGGAAATGTTGAAATTAAAAATAGAATTATTATGGCACCAATGGCCGGTATTACAAATGTAGCCTTTAGAAAAATTATTAAAGAATTTGGTGCGGGACTGGTTGTCAGTGAAATGGTTAGTGATAAAGCACTTTGTTATGGCAATCAAAAAACAATAGAAATGTTAACAGTTGATGAAGATGAACATCCAGTTAGTATCCAGATATTTGGTGGGGATGTTGATTCTATGGTTAAAGCAGCAAAGTTTGTGGATGAGCATTCAAACTGTGATATTATTGATATTAATATGGGATGTCCTGTTCAAAAAGTTTTGAAAGCCCATGCCGGAAGTTATTTATTGCAATATCCTGATCTGGTCTATGATATTGTAAAAAATGTGGTGGAAGCTGTCAGCAAACCAGTCACTGTCAAGATACGTATTGGTTATGACTTTGATTCTATTAACTGTGTAGAAATTGCAAAATTGATTGAAAAAGCGGGAGCGAGTGCTATTGCTGTTCATGGAAGAACACGTTCACAAATGTATGAAGGTCATGCCAACTGGGACTATATCAGACAAGTGAAAGAAGCTGTCTCTATTCCCGTTATTGGTAATGGAGATGTCAAAACGGCGCAGGATGCAAAGCGTATGTTAGATGAAACAGGTTGTGATGCTGTGATGGTAGGAAGAGCAGCACTTGGGAATCCGTGGGTTATTCAACAGATGGTTGCCTATGTTGAAAATGGTATTTTATTAGAGGAACCTACAATGGATGAAAAATTAAATCAATGTCTCTCTCATGCAAAAAGGTTAATGAGTGTTGAGGGAGAAAAAAATGCTATGAGACAGATGAGAGGACATGCGCCATGGTATATAAAAGGTTTAAAATCAGCAAGTGCTATTAAAAATCTTCTTTCTAAAGTTGATACATATAAAGAATTAGAAGAGATTATAGAGAAATATCGTGTTTATTTGCATACAGGAGATAAAGCAATTTTTGAGGAAAAATAGGGGAAAACAATATGGGAAAATTAATTAAAAAAATTATTATTGGTATTTTAAGTGTATTTGTTATTGTATGTATTATAGGAATTGTTTTTGGAAACAAACAGGATTTTCATTTGGTAAAAGATACATTAAGCTTGGAATATGGAGAAACATTACCAGAAAGTTTTGATGACCTCATTGATACAGATGGTGATATTGAAAATATTGAATACAGTAGTCAAGATATAGATGATTTTAAAGATATCTTAGATGTGGGAGATTATACAATTGATTTTCAATTGGGAGATAAAAAGGAAACTTTACATATTTCAGTAGAAGATACAACGGCTCCTCAATTACAATTACAAGAAGAGGCAACAGCTTTACAAAATCATACTATTGATTATGAGAAATGTTTATCTGTACAAGATTTATCAAAATGTGACATCACGATTAATGATGATGACGTGAATTACAACACACCTGGAAAATACATAGCTAAAGCTATTGTCAAAGATCAGTATCAAAACGAATCAACAATAGATATACCTGTCACAATTGAAGAAGTGACTTTAAAAGCTTCAAAGACTTCAATGACTTTGAAACCAAATGAAACACAAACATTAAAAGTGACAACGAACAGTCATCATGCTATTACATATTCATCAAGTAATCCAGATGTTGTGACTGTAGATGAAGCAGGACATATATCTGCATTAAAAGCAGGTTCTGCAACTATAAGTGCCACTGTAGATGGACATACACAAACATGTCATATTACCGTCCCATCTACACAAAAGAAATCAACGACATCTTCTCATCATACAACACATCATTCTTCAACAAATAGAACAACACAATCATCAAATACGAATATTGGAGAAACAGTTTATATTACAAAAACCGGTAGTAAATATCATCGTGCTGGTTGTCGTTATTTAAGAAAAAGTCAAATTGCAATTTCTTTAAGTGAAGCCAAAAATGAAGGATATACAGCATGTAGTGTGTGTTTCTAAAATATAAAAAATGATTAAAATATATAAATAAGAGATTTTGGATATGTTGAGTTTAACCATCATTAGAAAATCTCTTTTTTTATCAAATGAAATACTATCATTCGTATATTCCAATAATAAAATTCTTTTTATGAACATTTCTAATGTCAATATATTGAAGAATATTATAAAAAGTGTTAGTTAAGTATATAGATGTATTGTTTATCAAAACAAAACAAGGTAAGCAAAATTGTTTACCTTGTTGAATACTTTCTTCTTATAAAAATTTCATAAATCGCCATGACAATTAATATTCCAGGTACAGCAGTGAAAATAGCTATATGAAGAACAATTGTTTGATTGAAAATAAAGCCTTCTAAGATAAAAATCAATCCATAAATAAATAAGAGCAAAGCAGTTGCATGATTATGTTTAGCAACATTTGTTATATTTTTGGCAAGTATAGGGCGTATATTATGATAAATTGTAAGAGGCTTCTGAGACGTATAATGATAGATTGCAGAAACTATGATAATTAATCCTACAACAATAATAAAATATTTTTCATGACTCATATGAAATCTCTCCTTCATCATTTTCTTTTTCATTGTTCATATTTATATATTGTTCAATCGTTTGATCTGAATAACTTAACAGATGACCAAATTCATAAGCGATTTCTGTTCTTAACTGAGAATATTGTTGATTTATAATAGATTGCCTTTTGTGTTCTTTTAATGCAATATATTCTTCTATATATTTCTTTTCTTTATAAAAGATAATATTATATGTTTTTCTATTGAGTGAATAAGGAAATAAATCAGTAATTAAAGGATCATCATCCAAATAATAATAAGTTTGATATTGATTTGTGATAGTTTCCACAAAAGGAATATAGCTATCTCTTTCTTCTTTGGTAGTACAAGGATGAGCTAAAGCTATATTTTTTATACCAGCTTTGACCATTTCATTAAAACAATCAATAACACCACATTGATAGGAATAGGGATCAATTTGTTTCATGGTTGTTCAAGTCCTCTCTTTTTGAATATCATTGTTATAATAATTATATCATATACACCAACAAGTTAAAATAATGATGATATAGACAAGAAACGTTTTTATAATGATGCTTAAAGAATAGTTTGATAAATATGATAGATTTCATGAATAATAAAACAGGACTATTTTGTCCTGCTTTAATAATAGAGTACGATTACTAACTGAATTCTGGTCTTAAGATATCAATATATTTAAATTTTCCATCGTTATATTCAAAGTGTAAAATACAGCAATTAGTGAAACCGCCATTATCCCTTACTATATTTGGATCAGTTACTGAACTTAAGAAGGAATAACAGGCACCACCATGAGATACAGCTAAAACATTTTGATGATCGTCATTTTCCATGATTTCAAGTAAACATTTTGACATTCTTTCTACAACATCATGCGTATATTCTCCACCATAATGAGGGAATAAGTCATCATAATTGAATTCACTCCAACGCTTTGGGTTTAAATCTTCACTTTCTCCTTCAAAATCACCAAAATTTCTTTCTTTAAGTTGTTTTAATCTTTTATAGGGTGTATCATGCCCGATAATAATTTCTAATGTATCACAACATCTTTCAGATGTAGAACTATAGTAATGATCAAATGAAATATCTTTTAAACATTTCTTTGCTGCTTTGGCCTGCAAGATGCCAGTTTTGGTTAAAGGGGAGTCACACCAACCCTGTATTTTTCTTCTTTTATTAAATAGCGTTTCTCCATGTCTCATCAAATATAAATGTTTAGTCATCAATATCACCTCATATTGATTATATCAAATTTATTATATATAACCAAATACTTCTTTTATGCCATTCCCTATGCTTATAGAGCATATTTATTAATCATTTTCTTTATTGTTACCAATCTAACAACATTGGGTGATATAATAATGTTTAATTCAATTATTTCTGTTATGGTAAAGGTCATTGTATATTAGATATGCGAATGGTTAGACAGTCACTTTTAACGATAACTAGCCTAGTGTTAAGTTCGCTCTAAAAACTAAAAAGGTAAGGAGTCACAATCCTTACCTATTTGCATTTGGTACAATGCTATCTGATTTACAAGCAGATTATAACATGTAACCTACCTAATCTCAAGTATGATTACTTTTAATAATTTTTTACAGAATATTGTTATGCATTTACTTGATTAAGATTACTTATAGTATATCAGATGAAAAAGTATTTGTTTTTTTGATTTTCAAATTTAAATTATCTTGTTTTTATCGTTATTTATTTCTTGGTTTCATCTGAGGGAACAAGATAACTTCTTGGATAGATTCTTGACCAGTTAATAACATAACAAGTCTATCAATACCCATACCCATTCCACCTGTTGGTGGTAATCCGTATTCCAATGCTTCTACATAATCTAAATCCATTTCGTTAGCTTCATCATTTCCAAGTTCTTTTTCTTTTAACTGATTTGCAAATCTTTCATATTGATCATCAGGATCATTTAATTCATTGAATGCATTTGCATATTCATTACCACAGATAAATAATTCAAATCTCTGTGTGAAACGAGGATCTTGAGGATTCTTTCTTGCTAGTGGAGAAATTTCTACAGGATGTCCATAAACAAATGTAGGATCAACAATTGTTTCTTCTACATATTTTTCAAAGAATTCGTTAATGATATGACCATATTCAAAATGTGGCTGTAATTCAATACCATGTTCTTCAGCTAATTTTTTGGCATCTTCAAAAGTCATATCTCCCGCAAAATCAATACCAGTTTTTTCTTTAATAGCATCAGTCATGGAAATACGTTTAAATCCAGGTGCTAAAGAGATTTGATGACCTTTATATTCGATATCATATGTACCACAAACATCTTTAGCAACATGAGAAATGATACCTTCAGTTAAGTCCATCATTCCTTCTAAATCGCTGAATGCTTTATAAACTTCAATTGTTGTAAATTCTGGATTATGTGTTCTATCCATACCTTCATTTCTAAATAAACGTCCAATTTCATAAACAGCATCCATACCACCAACAATCAATCTCTTTAAAGATAATTCAGTCGCAATTCTTAAATAATAATTAATATCTAAAGTATTATGATGTGTAATAAATGGACGAGCAGAAGCACCACCTAAGATAGGATTTAAGACAGGTGTTTCTACTTCAGTATATCCTAAACCATCAAGATAATGTTGAATAGAACGAATAATCTTTGGTCTTGTAAAAGCAATCTTTCTTGCTTCTTCATTCATAATTAAATCAACATATCTTCTTCTATATCTTTCTTCAACGTCACTTAAACCATGATATTTTTCAGGTAAAGGACGTAATGCTTTTGTTAAGTGAATATACTCAGAAGCTTTGACAGATAATTCACCAGTATTTGTCACAAAAACAGTTCCAACAATACCGACAATATCTCCAATATCACTTTTTGTTAAAACTTCATAACTGTCTTCACCAATAACATCTTTTCTGACATAAATTTGGATTTGTCCTTCTTTATCTTGAATATGCATGAAACATACTTTACCTTTACGACGTTTTGTCATAATTCTACCAGCAACTTTGACTTCAATCGCAGCTTCTTCTAATTCTTCATGTGTTTTTCCTGCATATTTTTCTTTGATTTCTGTTGAAAAAGCAGTGACATCAAATCTTTGTCCAAATGGATCAATACCTTTTTCTCTTAAAAAATTTAACTTTTCACGTCTTACTAATTCTTGTTCACTAAAATGTCTTTCTTCCATAATATCTCCTTTCCAATAAAAAAACTCCCATCCGCAAGGGACGAGAGATTATCGTGTTACCACCCTCATTCATTTATGCATCACTGCATAAACCTTTTCAACTCCTATCAGAGTCTAGCCTGTAACGCGGCACACGTTATTTTATCACATACGATCCAAAATACGGCTCCTAGTCTTTATTCATTGTTACTATGATTATCCATTTCCACCATCAGGACTCTCTTGTTATCAATCATAACAATTACTCTTCTATTCATCGCCTTTTTTCTATACGCCTGTATTATATAAATAAACTTTCTTGTTGTCAAGTCCGACATTTTTCATTTTATTCTACATATGATAGACACGAAGAATTTGATTTATACATCAAAAGGAAAGTTGTATAGAAAAATAAGGAATGATAAAATAATAGCAAGGAGTGAGCTTTATGCATTATCAGACATATTATCAATCACCTTTAGGGAAGCTTTTATTGGTAAGTAATGAAGATACCCTCATTGGATTATGGATTGAAGGACAGAAATACTTTTTAGGAAATATCAAAGAAAATATCCTTAAGAAGGATGATCTTCCTATATTGATACAAACAAAAAAATGGTTAGATGATTACTTTCATCAAAAACAACCTTCAATCAATAATTTAAAATTAGCACCCAAAGGCACACATTTCCAGCAGGTGGTATGGAAAATATTGTGTGAGATTCCTTATGGTCAAACAATGACTTATGGGGAAATTGCTAAAAAGGTGGCAAAAGCATTAAATAAAAAAACAATGTCAGCTCAGGCAGTAGGTGGAGCTGTTGGGCATAATCCCATATCTATTATTATTCCATGTCATCGTGTTGTAGGAAAAGATGGAAGCTTAACAGGATATGCGGGTGGTATTGATAATAAAATCAAGCTATTAAAATTAGAAAATGTTGATATGACACGTTTATATGAACCTCGCCAGAGATAAAGAATATATAAGTATGTATATTCTTTTTTTGTGGGAATATATAAAAAGAGGACTATTTCCGGGGAAATATGTCGATATACGATAGAAATATATAAATGTTCATTTTCAATTCAAATAAAAAGGATTTAATAGTATATATTCTATATAAAGGGGATAAGAGAATGCTACAAATTAAAAATATATATAAACAATATAGAACAGGAGATTTGGTTCAAAAAGCATTGGATGGCGTGAGTCTTAATCTCAGAGATAATGAATTTGTTGCGATATTAGGACCAAGTGGAAGTGGAAAGACAACACTTCTTAATATTATTGGTGGATTAGATCGTTATGATAAGGGAGATTTAATCATTAATGGGATTTCTACGAAAAAATATAAAGATAGAGATTGGGATTCCTATCGTAATCATACCATAGGTTTTG
This sequence comes from uncultured Massilimicrobiota sp., assembly GCA_944325245.1. Lineage (GTDB taxonomy): Bacteria > Bacillota_I > Bacilli_A > Erysipelotrichales > Coprobacillaceae > Allocoprobacillus. Next base: position 41,355 of record CALUZM010000010.1, read on the forward strand.
TCTTTCAAAGCTATAATCTGATTCCTCATCAGACTGTCCTGGCTAATGTTGAATTGGCTTTGACGATATCTGGTATTTCTAAAGCAGAACGTAAGAAGAGAGCAAAACAGGCTTTGGAACAGGTAGGATTAGGTAATCAAGGGCATAAGAAACCAAATCAGATGTCTGGTGGACAAATGCAGCGTGTCGCTATTGCGAGAGCTTTGGTTAATGATCCAGATATTTTACTGGCAGATGAACCCACTGGTGCATTAGATAGTGATACCAGTGTTCAGGTTATGGAACTGTTAAAAGAAGTTGCAAAAGATCGTCTTGTTGTGATGGTTACACATAATCCAGAACTAGCTGAAGCTTATGCTACACGTATTGTGGAATTAAGAGATGGAACAATCCGTAGTGATTCTGATCCATATGAAGTCAGTGAAAATGAACTGGAGAAACCAAGACATGAAAACATGGGGAAATCTTCAATGTCTTTTTTAACGGCTTTATCTTTGAGTTTTAATAATTTACGTACGAAAAAAGCTCGTACGATTTTAACTTCTTTTGCAGGATCAATTGGTATTATTGGGATTGCGTTGATATTATCGCTTTCTAATGGTGTCAATCAATATATTCAATCGATTGAAGAGGAAACATTATCTGAATATCCACTGCAAATACAAAGCACAGGTTTTGATATGACATCTATGATGGTAGATGTTCAGGATAGTCAAAGTGAGAATAAGAAAGATGGACAGATACAAGTTGTTCAAATGATTACCAATATGTTTTCAAAGATTGGCTCTAATGATTTGGCTTCTTTAAAGGAATATTTAGATAGCCATGATAGCCATATTCAGGATTATACAAATGCAGTAGAATATACGTACAATGTCTCTCCACAAATCTATAGTACAGATACCGAAAACGTTAGACAGGTTCATCCTGATAAATCATTCCAGTCATTAGGTTTAGGTTCTTCAAGTAGTGGTAATAGTATGATGTCAACAATTATGAGCACTGATGTCTTTTATGAAATGCCTAGTGATGAAAGTTTATATACAGATCAATATGATGTGAAAGCAGGACGTTGGCCTAAGGCTTATAATGAGTGTGTTCTGGTTTTAACACAAAATGGGAAAATTAATGATTTGATGTCTTATACTTTGGGATTAAGAGATTTTTCTGAGCTTGATGAGATGGTAGATAAATTCTCTAAAGAAGAAGAGGTTGAAACTCCAGAGAATAATACGACTTATTCATATGATGATGTTCTAGGAAAAGAATTTAAGCTTGTTAATGCTACTGATTATTATGAATATGATGAAGAATATAATCTTTATCGAGATAAGACAGATAATGAAGCCTATATGAAAAAGCTAGTTGAAGATGGTGAAACTATAAAAATTGTGGGGATTGTTCAACCAACAGAAGGAACAACAGCGACAATGCTTCAAACAGGTATTGGTTATCCGCATTCTTTAACAACGCATGTTATTGAACAGGCACAAAATAGTGAAATTGTAAAAAAACAATTAGAAAATAAGACTATTGATGTTTTTACTGGTAATGCCTTTAATGAAGCAAATAATAAGAATTTTGATATGAATTCATTATTTACAATTGATGCTAATAAATTAAAGAGTGCTTTTTCTGTGGATGAAAGCCAATTAACAAAAGGAATGGGAAATCTGGATTTAAGCCAGATTCAATTAGATATGTCTGATATGCCATCTATTGATATGGATGCTATTTTATCACAATTGAAAGTTGAGTTTACTAGAGAACAGATTGAAGCTTTAAGTCAAAGTATAACGACAGACTTTCAAAATTATATGGTTGAAAATCAGCTAATGGATCCAACCCAGATGCAAACATATTTTATGAGCTACATTGAAACATCTCGTGCTCAAAGCTTGATTCAACAAAATGTTATTCAATTACTTCAAGATAGTGGTTTAACAGAGCAGTTTGAAACATTATTAACCAATCAAATTCAAACTATGATGAGTCAATATACAGCTCAAATCACTCAATCTTTGGAAAAACAAATCAGTGCTCAAATGTCTAAACAAATGGGAACTTTAGCACAAAATATGCAATCAGCGATACGAATTGATCCAACTGCATTTGCTGAAGCAATACAAATGAATATGAGTGAAGAAGAATTATCTGAATTGATGGTATCACTCATGACAACAGAAACTTCAACTTATGAAAATAATTTAAAAACATTGGGTTATGCTGATTTTGATCAACCTAGTGGTATTAATATTTATCCAAAAGATTTTGAAACAAAACAAAATGTCATTGATATTTTGGATAATTATAATGAAAAAATGGAAAAAACAGATGAAGATAAAGTGATTTCATATACGGATTATGTTGGAACTTTAATGTCATCAGTAACAGATATTATTAATGTAATTAGTTATGTATTGATTGCCTTTGTTGCGATTTCTTTGGTTGTATCTTCTATTATGATTGGTGTTATTACGTATATCAGTGTCTTAGAACGTCAAAAAGAGATTGGAATTTTACGTGCAATAGGTGCATCAAAACGTAATATTTCACAAGTTTTCAATGCCGAAACATTTATTATAGGATTGCTTGCAGGGGTTTTAGGTATAGTGATTACATTGTTATTGCTGATACCAGGAAACATGATTATTCATTCGATTGCTGGTAACGTGGATGTTAGTGCTTCTTTACCAGTTGCCGGTGGAATTATCTTAGTTGTACTGAGCGTTGTTCTGACTTTGATTGGGGGTATCATTCCTTCCAGCAAAGCAGCTAAGAGTGACCCTGTTTCAGCGTTGCGTAGTGAATAGAGACAAACGACAAGTTTGTCTTTTTCTATTTCCATTCTTGAAAAAAGAAAGCAAAATTTTGAAAAAACCTATATAATAGATATCAAATATGTGAGGGGTGATCATATGCAATCAAGAATATTATTTTTTGACGTTGATGGTACATTATTGGATGCAACGAGAGGTATTTTTCAAATACCTCAGGGGGCTCTTGATCAATTGAAAAGGATTCAGTCTCAAGGACATAAAATTTTGATATCTAGTGGCAGGCCCAAAGCCATGATGAATCAGAATTTATTAAGTGTTGGTTTTGATGGATATATATTAGCTAATGGAGGATATGTGGAAATTGATGGGCAATCCATTTATGAAGATAGAATGGATTATCAGCTATGTGTCAAAACTGTTCAAATGCTGGAGGAATTACAATGTGACTATATGTTAGAAACAGCCGATGCGATTTATATTGATCCCAGTTATCATGAACTTTATGATTTCTTTTCCAAAGCAGGTATGAAAGAGATGTTCCAGTTGGATTTTGATAAAGATGAAGTCTTAAAAAGAACAATCAAGATAGAAGCTAATGTTTTAAATAAAGATAAGGCGAAGATAGAAAATTATATACAGGATAAATTTGGCAGTGTGATTCATCATGATGAACATGGTAGTGAAAATGCTTTTGAATTCTTTTCACCAACGATTTCTAAAGCTGTGGGTATTCAAAAAGTATTGAATTACTATCATGCAAGTCGTCAACAGACATATGCTTTTGGAGATGGCTTGAATGATTTGGAAATGATTGAATATTGTGAAGTGGGTGTTGCAATGGGAAATGCAGTTGAAACACTAAAACAAAAAGCAGATTTAATTTGTTGTTCTATAGAAAATCAAGGCTTAGAACGTATTTTAAAAATATTATTTCCAGAAGAGGTTTAAACATGGATCAGTTATTATTTAGTTTAAATGCAACAGTTCCTGTATTTTTGATGATGGTTTTAGGAATGGTTTTAAAAAAGTTGGGTTGGATCAGTGAAGCATTTGCCAGCCAATTAAATCGTTTTGTTTTTATGCTTCCTTTACCAGTTCTTTTGTTTCAAGATCTGGCAACAGTTGATTTTTTAAAGGTATGGAATTTTTCTTTTGTCGCTTTTTGTTTTGTTGTGACACTTATCAGTATTTTGATTGCGATAATGATGTCAAAACTTTTAAAAGATAAGAGTATTCAAGGTGAATTTATTCAGGCAACTTATCGTAGTAGTGCTGCACTCCTTGGTGTGGCATTGATTCAGAATATATATGGCAGTTCAACAATGGGACCTTTAATGATTATTGGCAGTGTGCCTTTATATAATATATTTGCAGTCATCATACTGTCTTTCTATCAGCCTCAATCGAAAGGAATGAATCGTGAATTATTAAAACAGACATGTTTAGGAATACTCAAGAATCCGATTATTATTGGAATTGCCGTAGGGATTTTATGGTCTTTATGCTCTTTACCAATGCCAGCTATTCTTTCTAAGAGTGTATCCTATGTTGCTAATATGGCGACACCATTAGGTCTGATAGCTATGGGAGCATCATTTCATTTAGATAAAGCCATCAGTCAAATCAAACCGGCCTGTGCAGCTTCTTTCTTTAAGCTCTTTGGATTTTGTCTCCTGTTTTTACCATTTGCGATTATGTTAGGTTTCCGTCAGGAACAGTTAATTGCTATATTGGTTATGTTAGGTTCTGCGTCAACAGTAACATGTTATGTTATGGCAAAGAATATGGGACATGTTGGTGTTTTAAGCAGTAATGTTGTCATGTTAACAACGTTACTGAGTGGTTTTTCTTTAACGTTTTGGATATGGGTTTTAAGAATTTTATCTTTTATTTAAAATAGGAATTGTAGTAGAATAAAAAGAGGTGATGTGTCAATGGAATATTTAGATGTTGTTGATGAAAATGGAAATCCAACGGGACAAATTGTTGAAAGAGAATATGCTCATCGTCATGGTATTCGTCATCGTACAAGCCATGTCTGGTTATTAAGAAAAAAACAGGATGTAGAAATTCTTTTACAGAAACGAAGCCTTAATAAAGATTCTTATCCAGGATGTTATGATATTTCAAGTGCTGGACATATCCCAGCAGGAAGTGACTTTGAAACGTCGGCATTACGTGAATTAAAAGAAGAATTAGGGGTTACAGCTACAAAAAGTGAACTGCATTATATTGGCACAAGTTACAGCAATAGTCACAATGTATTTCATGAAAAACCATTTCATAATGTCCAAGTTTCACATGTTTATGTCTTGTGGTATGATGGTGATTTTGTCTTACAAAAAGAAGAAGTGGATGAAGTGAGATGGATGCCACTTACCAAATGCCAACAACTTGTTTTACATAAACAAATTCCTCATTGCATTAAAATAGAAGAATTACAAATGATAGATCATTATTTAAAAGGAGATACACAATGAAAGCATTAGCCAGTGATTTTGATGGAACATTATATTTTGAAGATGGCATTAAAGATAGTGATCAACAAGCCATTATTGATTTTCAAAAAGATCATTTATTTGGATTATGTACAGGTAGACCATTGATCGGTGTACAACATTATCTCAAAGATTGTATTCAACCAGATTTTTATATTGTCAGCAGTGGAGCCTGTATTTTAGATAAAGAATGTCATGTGTTATATGAACAGACAATATCCAAAGATATTATGAAAGCTATTTATCAGCAATATCATAATAAAGCTGAAGTTTCTATTCAGGCAGATTTTCGTATTTATACATTAGTGAAAGATTCAAAAATTCCTATTGCACAAACCTATGTAGAATCTGTTGATTGTATAGGAGATGAACATATTTTTGGACTTTCAATCAATGCTATGAGTGAATCACAGGCTAAACAGTGGACACAAGATTTAAATGAAACATATCCAGATATTATGGCTTTTCAAAACAAAGAATATATAGATATTGTCAAAAGAGGATGTTCTAAAGGAGAAGCTATTAAAAAATTAAAGGAATTGCTGCATTTAGATATGGTATATGGCATCGGTGATTCCTATAATGATATTCCTATGTTAGAAAGCGCTGATTGTTCATTTACATTTCATGAGTCACCACAAATTGTTCAAGAAAAGGCTACGCATATTGTTTCATCTATTAGTGAAGCAATTACAATGATTGAGGATTAATATGTTTTGTCGTATCTATTCCATGTATTTATGTGTACATGATATGGCACGTGCTATATCTTTTTATGAACAGTTTTTACAACAATCAGTCACAATTCGTGATGATATTTATAGCATATTTGATATTGGTGGATTTCGTTTAGGTTTATTTGCTTATCAAAAAGTTAACGAAGAACATATTTTTGGAAGTAATTGTCTGCCAAGTTTTGAATTTGAATCATTGGAAGTTTTAAAAAAACAGATGGAAGGAAAAACAATCTGTTTTCCTTTAACACAGATTAAAGATAACTGGGTAGCTGAAATTATAGACAGTGAGGGAAATCCTATTGAATGTAGCACCCCAGTAATAAGGAGTCTATCATGACAAGAATAGGGACAGGAAAATTAAGACAACAAAATGATCATACGCTTTTAAGGTTGTTGATTGAAAATCCACATATGACTAAAAAAGAATTGGCACAGCTTTCTTCTTTGACGGTTGCGACAGTAGGGACTATTTTGAATGATTTTGTTCATAAAGGTATCGTTCAAGTCAGTGATGAAGTTCATTTAGCAATGGGAAGACCAACACAAAGATTTATGATTCATGAAGATTTTTTTCATATTTTGGCTATTTCTATTCAAAGACGAAATCATCAGGACTATCTTTGTTATGAAATCAAAAATACTTTATCACAAACTCTTCAAAAAGATACAATCAAGCTTGATTCACTCAAACATGATATTATCATTCAAGAGATAGTAGATATATATCATCGAGATCCACATATTCAAATGATGGGAATAGGAGTCCCTGCTATTGTCTCTAATGGTGTACTTATTGAATCTGATATTCCCGAACTCAAAGGCTGGACTCTTAAAGAGCAATTAGAACAGAAAGTATCTTGTTCTATCATGATCAAAAATGATATGAATTATACAGCATATGGTTATTATGCTTCACATCAGCTTCATGAAGATATTTGTTTTTTGACTTATCCATTCAATAGTGGACCAGGATGTGGCAGTATTATCAATGGTCAGTTGCTAGAAGGAAGAAATGAAATTGCAGGAGAAATTCTTTATTTGCCTTTTTTTCATTTTCTCTCACAAAAACAACATATTGATTATTCTGTTGAAAATGTGGCTTTATCACTGTGTTGTCTTGCTTCTATTTTAAATCCTTCTATTGTTGTTTTAACAGGTGAAGCTATTTTGGCGAGTGATATAGAGGCCATTGAGAAAATTTGTCTGGAATATATACCAGAAGCTTTTATGCCGAAAATATATTATCAACACAATTATCATGAATATTATATGCAAGGTATTTATTTGTTAAGTTTAAAGGTTTTATTAGATCAAGTTTAGAAAACTTGATTTTTTTATAAGAAGATGGCATAATATACTTATTAAAAGACTTTTAATAAGTGAGGGTGAAATGATGAAAAAAAGAATTTTGAATGCTGAATTAGCTACTATTGTTGCGAAAATACGTCACGGAGAAATGTTGTTTATTGCGGATGCAGGAAGTGGGACAACAAACAAGTCCTTATATCCATTGAGTGAAGATGTTGAATATCTGGATTTAGGTGTTGTCACTGGTTCTCCATCTTTTCAGGATGTTATTGAAACATTGGTGGAATGTGGTGATTTTGAAGGGGCTATTGTCACAGAAGATATGCTCCAACAAAATCCTCAAGATTATCATGTTGTTGAAAATCTATTTGATGCCAAAAATATTCATGTCATGCATTATATTCCTGAATATTATCAGATGAGAGATCGCTGTAAAGCTGTTGTGCAGACAGGAGATTATAGTATTCATGCTCAAGCTATTTTGATAGCAGGGTATCCAAGTGCGGATATTCCAATGGAATGGTTAAAAAATGGTTTAAAAGGAGAGAAGTCATGAGTAGTGAATTAGAAAAAATGGAACGTGGAGAATGGTATGATGCTAATAATGATTCGCAATTATTAGAAATGCGTATCCAAGCAAAAGATTTATGTTTTGATTTGGATCATACAAGACCAGGCGATATTGAAAAAAGAAAAGGGATCGTAACACAGTTATTAGGTTACTATCCTGATAATCTAGAAATCGTCAGTCCTTTTATGTGTGATTATGGAAATCGTATTCAGTTAGGTCGAAATGTTTTTATTAATAGTAACTGTTATTTTATGGATGGTGGAAGAATTACAATGGGTGACTATGTTTTTGTGGGTCCTTATTGTGGTTTTTATACAGCCAATCACCCTATAGATTATCAAAAACGTAATCAGGGATTAGAAATTGCATTGCCTATACGTGTAGGAAACAATGTCTGGTTTGGTGCTCATGTTTCTGTCATGCCAGGAGTCACGATTGGTGATGATTGCGTGATTGGAGCGGGTAGTGTCGTGACCAAAGATATACCACCACATAGTCTTGCCTATGGGAATCCATGTCGAGTTGTGAAACAATGGGATGAAAATCAGAAATCTTTCTGATTTCAGACTGTTGACAAAGTGGTAGAATTTTTATTAAATCTACCACTTCTTTTCATTTTTTATGTAAATTGATAAA
>CALUZM010000011.1 GCA_944325245.1 uncultured Massilimicrobiota sp.
GGGCTTCAGCCTTGGCTCTGGGAGCAGGGCTTGCCCGCACAAGAAAAACCACCAGCTAAGCTGGTGGATATTTATTAATGAAGATAACACGTATTTTTACAAGATTGCTTTTAGCAACACTATCTATTTTTATTTTTAATCATTTTTATAGTTTGACACATATTCAACTATCATTAAATATCTTTAATATTGTTATCATTTCTTTATTTGATATTTTTGGCTTTATTTTATGTATTATCCTTAATATTGTCCTCTAATATAATCAAGAAATAAAACTTTATCTTTGCATTAAATTTTTATATAATAGAGAATGAAATGAGGTGTTAAAATGTCTGGTATTTTTATTACTTTTGAAGGTGGAGAAGGTAGTGGTAAGACAACAATTGCTGCCATGATTAAAGAACATTTAACAAGGGAAGGGTATCAAGTCACTTTAACAAGAGAGCCTGGCGGAGTAGAAATTGCTGAAAAAATTCGTGATATTATTCACAATGTTGATTATACAAACATGGATTGTAAAACTGAAGCATTACTTTATGCTGCAAGTCGAAGACAGCATCTTGTTGAAAAAGTGATTCCAGCTTTAGAAAGTGGGCATATTGTTATTTGTGATAGATATCTTGATAGTTCAATGGTTTATCAAGGAATAGCAAGAGGCATTGGTGTTGATGAAGTCTATCAAATGAATTTATTTGCGACTGAAAACATTTTGCCAAAACGTACTATCTTTTTTGATATCTTACCAGAGGATGGTTTGAAGAGAGTTTATGCGAATAAAGATCGAGAAGTCAATAGATTGGATTTAGAAAATATTGATTTTCATCGTAAAGTTTATAATGGCTATTTATCTTTATGTGATAAATTTCCTGATCGTATTGTGAAAATTGATGCATCATTAACTATTGATCAAGTCTTTTCACAGGTTTTGTCAAAAATTAAAGAGATATTATGAGATATAAAGATTTACTGAAACAGGAACAGCCTATTTTATATCAAATTCTCTTACAAAGCTTTAAGAATCAAAAAATACCTCATGCTTTTTTATTGGTTGGTAAAAATGCAAGACAATCTGCTCATTTTATCGCAAAGAGTTTGATTTGTGAAAATGATATTCTAGCATGTGATCAATGTAATGAATGTAGACGTATAGATGAACACAATTATGGAGATTTTATTTATTTGAATGGTCATGATGAAACCATTAAAAAGAATAATATTGAATATATTCAAGAACAATTTTCTAAATCTTCATTAGAAGGTAAAGCAAAAATTTATTTAATGGAAAATATTGAAAATTCTACAGTTGAAGCTATGAATAGTCTTCTTAAAATGTTAGAAGAACCAACTGAAGGTGTTTTTGCTATTTTTACTTGTCAAAATTTAAATCGTGTTTTACCTACAATTCAGTCAAGATGTCAGATCATTCAACTTTTACCTGGGTCTCAAAAATTATTGAGAGAAGAATTAAAAAAAGCAGATATTGCTGAGGATGATGTTAATGTTCTCTCAGAATTATTTACTGATTATGATGAGTGTAAAAGTTATATTGATTCTGAGGATTTTGACAAATTAAAAAATGAAGTTTATCATTTTGTTGATGATTTATACTTTCATAGAGAAAATCTTATTATTGATGTTCAAACTCACTTATTAAAAGATTTTAAGGATAAAGACTCTATTCAATTTTTTCTGAATATGTTAGTATTGGCATTGAGAGATTTGTTTCACGTGAAACATTTTATGAATCTTACATATCCATCTTTTAAGAGTTTATATGAAAGAATTGATGATCAGGAAGAAAATATTATTAATAAAATTAATTTAATTCTTGAGACAGAATATTTATTAAGTACGAATGCTAATGTTATGCTACTCATGGATAGTATGATGTATAGAATATAGAAAGGAGAATAATATGGAGGAAAAGTTAGCTCTGATACGTTTTAATAATGTTGGAAAATCCTATTATTTTTCTACTGATTTAGAACTTTATAAAGGAGCTAGAGTCGTTGTAGAAACAATAAGAGGACTTGAACTTGGTGAATTGGTATCAGATTTAAAAGATATTTCAGAATTTAATCTTGATACTGAATTAAAAAGAATCAAAAGATCAGCTAATCGTGCAGATATAGAATTATATGCTTATAATCAGGCTAAAGCAGAAAAATCTTTAGAAATATGTAAAGAAATAGTGAAACAATACAAATTAGATATGCATCTGGTAAGTTGTGAATATACTTTAGATGCATCAAAAGTTATCTTTATGTATACATCAGAAACTAGAGTTGATTTTAGAGAATTATTAAAAGAGCTTGCAAGTGTCTTTAAATGTCGTATTGAATTAAGACAAATTGGGCCACGTGATAAATCGAAGATTGTAGGAGGATTAGGCTCTTGTGGACTACCACTGTGCTGTTCATCTTTTTTAGGTGAATTTGATGGTGTTTCAATTAATATGGCAAAAAATCAAATGCTAGCCATTAATATCGATAAAATTTCAGGAGCTTGCGGTCGCTTGCTATGTTGTTTGAAATATGAAGATGATACATATACGAAAGAAAAACAAAGATTTCCTAAGATTGGTTCTAGAGTGAAGTATGACAATAAAATTGTAAAAGTAACAGGATTGAATGTTATTAGTGATTTGGTTAAGATTGAACATGATGGAAATATTTCATTTGTTCCATTAAGCGAAATTAAGATATTACCACCAAAGGATCATAAACATGAATCAAGAAGTCGTTAATTATTTATTGGCTTATAAAAACATGAAAATTATCCAAAGAAAAGACATGTTTAACTTTTCTTTGGATACTGTTTTATTAGCACATTTTTGTACAATTAATAAGGATCTAGATGAGATTGTTGATTTTGGTACTAATAATGCAGCCATTCCTCTTTTATTAAGTCGTAGAACAGATAAGAAAATCAAAGGTATTGAAATTCAAGAAGAGGCTGTTACTCTTGCAAATAAAAATGTTGCATTAAATCACTTAGAGAATCAAATAGAAATTATTCACGCAGATATTAAAAATTATGTTGAAGATGCGAAAAAGGTTAAATTAGTGGTTTGTAATCCTCCATTTTTTAAAGTGGATGAAAGAAGTCATCTTAATGATAATGAATATCTGAAAATTGCCCGTCATGAGATTAAAATCAATTTAGAAGAGATTATTCAGTGTGCTTCCAAAATCCTTGATAACAAAGGTCGTTTTGCGATGGTACATAGACCTGATCGTTTTATTGAAATTGTTAATATGATGCAGAAGTATGATATAGAACCTAAACGTGTTCGTTTTGTTTATCCTAAAATGGGTAAAGAGTCTCATATATTTTTAATAGAAGGTATGTATAAAGGAAATAAAGGTTTAAAAATTGAGTCACCATTGTATGCACATAATGACGATGGCAGCTATAGTCAGGAAGTCAGAAAAATGTTTGGAGAAGATATTTATGAATAGACAAAAGAGTTTTGAAAATCAGTTACCAACCCTTTATATTGTTGCAACACCGATTGGAAATTTAAGTGAAATGACTTATCGAGCAGTTGAAATTTTAAAAAGTGTTGATTATATTGCTGCTGAAGATACTCGTAATACAATAAAACTACTGAATCATTTCGAAATATCAACAAAATTAGTATCGCATCATGAGCATAATCTTTCCATTGCCATTCCAAAGATCATACAGGATTTAAAAGATGGTTGTCAAATAGCTTTGGTTAGTGATGCAGGTTATCCGGCTATTAGTGATCCTGGATATGAACTTGTCAAAGAAGTTATTAAAGAAGGAATGAATGTTGTTCCAATCTCAGGTGCTAATGCTTGTCTCGATGCGTTGGTTGTTTCAGGGATTGCTCCACAACCATTTACATTTTATGGTTTCTTAGATAGAAATGATAAAAAGAAGAAGAAAGAACTTGAAAACTTAAAAAACAAGCAAGAAACTATTATATTTTATGAAGCACCACATCGTATTAAAAAGACTCTTAAATTAATGTTAGATGTTTTTGGTAATAGAAACATTGCTCTTTGTCGAGAACTCACAAAGAAGCATGAAGAAATCAATAGGGGAACCATAGCAGAAATTCTTGATGTTGTTGATGATATGAAAGGTGAAATGGTTCTTGTTGTTGAAGGTGGTCAAGAGGAAATAAGTGATGAGATAACTTTTAATCAAACTATTGAAGAACATGTGGAAGAATATATCCAAATGGGAATGACAACTAAAGACGCTATTAAGGAAGTTGCAAAAGTTAGAAAATTATCTAAAAATCAAGTATATAATGAATATCATAAAAAATGAATATAGAAATATATTCTTTTTTTATATTTTAGCGTATAATACCCTTATAAAGGAGGAAGACATATGATATATACAATAACATTTAATCCATCTATAGACTATATGGTTGAAGTTGAAGATTTTCAATTAGGAGAAGTCAATAGAACTTCTCATGAATATATACTGCCTGGAGGAAAGGGGGTTAATGTTTCTGTTGTTCTTAATAATCTAGGTATACAAAATATTGCAATGGGATTTATTGCTGGATTTACAGGACAGGAAATTAAAAGAAGAATTGAAGAAAAAAATATTAAGACAGATTTTATTGATGTTCATAATGGGTTTTCTAGAATCAATTTTAAAATGAAAAGCCGTGAAGAATCAGAAGTTAATGGTAATGGACCAGTGATTAGTGAAGATGATATTCAATTATTATTAAAAAAGTTAGATAGTTTAAAGAAAGATGATATTTTGATTCTTTCTGGAAGTATACCAAAATGTGTATCTAATGATATCTATGCTCATATCATGAAATATCTAAAGGATAAAGGTATCCATATCGTTGTAGATGCCACTGGAGATTTGCTAATGAATGTATTAGAATATAAACCATTTTTAATTAAACCTAATAATCATGAACTATCCGAAATGTTTCACGTGAAACTTTCTGAGTTAAAAGATATTGTAAAATATGCGAAAAAGCTTCAAGAAAAAGGAGCTCAAAATGTACTTATCTCAATGGCAGGAGACGGAGCAATATTTATTTGTGAAAATGGCAAAGTTTATCATTGTCAGGCACCAAAAGGAACAGTGCAAAATTCAGTAGGAGCAGGAGATTCAATGGTTGCTGGCTTTGTTGCTGGTTATGAAAAAACACATGATTATATACAGGCATTTAAAACAGGTGTCGCAACAGGAAGTGCAAGTGCATTTTCAAAAGATTTAGCTACAAAAGAAGAAGTAGAAGCACTATTAGAAAATATACAAGAGGTTGAATATGAATATTAAAGATTTATTAAAAGAAGATAGTATTATATTAGATTCTCATGCCCAGAATAAGAATGAAGTTATTTCAGAAATGGTAACAAGACATTTTGAATGTGGACATATTAAAGATAAATCCATTTATGAAAAAGCTATTCTAGAAAGAGAATCTCTCTCATCTACAGGAGTTGGAAATGCAATTGCCATTCCACATGCACAAAGTCAAACAGTAAATTATCCATCGTTAGTGGCATTGGTACATCAACAAGGTATTGACTATGATTCCTTAGATCAGAAACCAGCACATCTTTTCTTTATGATTGCTGTTCCTGAAAATGGTGGATCACAACATTTAGAAATCCTTGCCCAGCTTTGCCAAATGCTTATGAATGAAGAACTGGTTCAACAACTTATTCATTCCAAAAATCAGAAGGATTTTATAAATATATTATTTCAGAAATTTAATCAAAAAGAAGAAGTTGAAGAAAAAGAAAAGCAACTGGATATCGTTGCAGTTACCGCTTGCCCAACAGGCATAGCACATACATATATGGCAGAAAAAGCACTTATTGATAAAGCTAAAGAAATGGGAATATCCATTAAAGTAGAAACAAATGGGGCAAAGGGGATTGATCATCAATTAACTCCAAAAGATATCGAAGAGGCAAAATGTGTTATTGTAGCAGCAGATAAAAAAGTAGAAATGAAAAGATTTCATCATAAATATTTAATTCAAGCTCCTGTCATAGAAGCTATTGATCATACAGAGGAACTTTTGAATAAGGCTATGAAACAAGAAGCTCATATATATGAGGGGGAACAGAGCGAATACCAAGTCCAAAATGAAAATGGTATTAGAAAAATATATCGACATTTAATGAATGGAATATCCCAAATCATTCCTATATTAATGATATCTGGAATTCTTATGAGTCTTGTACCATACCTACAAAGTTGGGATTTTGATAGTGAGTATACAACATTGATTTATTACATTGCAACTTTTGCAATTAATATTGCTATACCAATTATGAGTGCATTTATTGCAGATAGTATTGGTGATAGACCAGCTTTTATTGTAGCTCTTGTTTCAAGTATATTTTTAATTAATATAGGTGGTAATGTTATAGAGGGGATTCTCTTAGGATTTTTTGTTGGTTATTTTATTTTAGCCTTAACACTTTTGTTTTCCCATCTACCTAAAGATTTACAGAATTTAACACCCCATCTGTTTTTACCAATTATCGGTACATTAACAGCATGTGCGTTGATTTATTTATGTGCACCATTTTTTGTTGACTATATCACACTCTTCAATCAAGAATCAACAACAGTAATCCTTATTATCATAGGAGCTATTTTAGGAACGATGATGTCTGTTGATTTTGGTGGACCAGTAAATAAAACGGCTTATACTATTGGTATTATTGGAATCTTTGTTGGAAGATATGATTGGATGTCAGCAGTTATGATTGCAGGTATGATGCCACCATTAGTGATATGGTTGACTATGTTAATAACGAAAATATTTAATAATGAAGAAAGAAAGAATAAATGGAGTTGCTTATTAAAAGGTTTATGTTTTGTGAGTGAAGAAGCTATTCCATATGTCAAAAAATATAAATCATTACTTTATTATCCATGTATCATAAGCTCGGCTATTGCAGGAGCATTAGCTATGTATTTCCAATGTGGTCAGGCATTTCCTCATGGAGGAATATGGACATTATTATTGATTAATAACCCATTGTACTTTTTAATAAGTTTAATTATTGCATTGATTATAGGAACAACTTTAATTGTTGTTGTAAGAAAGTTTCAGAAATGAAACTTTTTTTGTATAAAATAATGAAATGATAACATACTAAATATGGTGATTGGATGAAAGAAAAGAGAAAGGTAACACTGATTGGTACAGGCTTTGTTGGCATGAGTATGGCCTATTCATTAATGAATACAGGTGGTATAGATGAACTGATTTTGATTGATCAGGATGAAATGAAAGCCCAAGGAGAAGCGATGGATTTAAATGATGGATTACCTTATAGTTTTCATAAAATGAAGATTAAAGCAGGTAGTTATAAAGATTGTAAGGATTCTGATATCATTGTTATTTGTGCAGGAGCTAATCAAAAAGAAGGACAGACACGTTTAGATTTAGTTAAAATAAATACACATATTATGCAAGAAATAGCAATGAATATTAAAAAAAGTGGATTTGATGGAATTGTTATAGTTGCCAGCAATCCAGTTGATATACTTAGTTATACAGTATATAAGATATTAGGAAGTTCACCCCAAAAAGTGATTGGAACAGGAACATTATTGGATAGTGCGAGAATGCGTTATTTATTAAGTGAATATTTGAATGTATCCAGCAATAACATTTCTGCATATATGTTAGGAGAACATGGTGATTCAACTTTTATATCTTGGTTAAATACGTATGTGGGTTGTAAATCAATTATTGAATATATTGAAGAAAATGATTTAGATATGCATGATTTAAATGATATATATTTAGATGTTAGAGATGCAGCATATAAAATTATTGAAAGAAAAAGAGCAACTTATTATGGAATAGGGGTAGCGCTGAATAAACTTATTCAAACCATTTTCAATGATTCACATGAAATACTCTGTGTCAGTGCTTATCTCAATTCAAAATATAAGAAAAATGATATTTTTATGGGTGTTCCCTGTATTATTGGAAGAAATGGAATAGAAGATATTATAGAGCTTCAATTGAATGAAGTAGATGAAGCAAAGTTTGCTAAAAGTTATTCTATTTTAAGGAATATTAAAAGAGAAGTCAAAAAAGATTTAGGTCTTGTGTAATGACCTAAATCTTCTTTAGTAAAGTCTTCTATAATTATAAACATATCTTTCCCAATATCCAGATAATGGAGCTGTTTTGACACATTGATCAGCATATTGACCAACAGTACCTGAACCTTGTCCAGAAGCATGAACAAAACTTCCTCCACCAATATAAATACCTATATGAGATACGCCACTTCCATAACTAAAAGTAATAACATCTCCTGGTTGTAATTGTGAACGAGAAATAGCTTGACCACTACCAGCATAGCCAGCAGCTGTTGTACGACCTAAACTCACACCTGCTTGGTTATAAGCCCAATATACTAAACCAGAGCAGTCAAAATAATTAGGACCATTTGCACCCCACCAATAACGACATCCAAGTCTCGTTAAAGCTTTTTGAGCAATGGCATTACCAACTGATGAATCACCTGGAACATATGATCCACCACCGCCACCACCACTAGGAGCACGAGATATCAATTCTGTTAAAGCAGCATCAATTTTCTTTTGGGCAGAAGAAACTTCTTTTGCTTCCTTCTGATTACTTTTAATTTTTTCTTCTTGAGCTGTTTTTAATTCAAGATATTTTTCTTGTAAAGCTTCTTGTGATTTCTTTTGTGCCTGTAAATTTTCTCTAGCTGTTTGAAGAGATTTTTTTTGTGTATCTAAATTTTCTTTTTGAGCTGTTAAATCTTCAACCAATTCTTTTTCATATGAAGTAATATCATTGACACTACCTACACGAGAGAAGAATGTTGAGAAATCTTCAGAACCAAATAAGAAATCAAGAATCCAATTAGAGTTATATGTCGTTTGCATAGCATATAAACGTTCTCTCATCAGTTCTTCTTTTTCTTTAATATCTTCTTGTATTTGAGAAATTGATTCAAGCATATAATCAATTTCTTTATTTTTTTCATCTATTTGTGTATTTAAATTTTCAATCTTCTTTGAAACTTCTTCTAGATTATCATTTGTTTGACCTAATTCTTCTTGAGTATCTTTAATTTCATCTTTTAAATCTTGATTTTTTTCTTTTAAGTATTTGTTGAACTCCTGACAAACTTTTTTATCAGAATTTGATAAATCAGAAGAACAAAGTTTTATATACTCATCTTCTTTACCTTCAAAATCAGTCGCATGAACATCAATAGGTGAGAGGCTCATGGCAAAGACTGAACAAAATGTCAAAAGAGTTAAACCTAATTTCTTCATTCAATCACCTCTGTAAACAACATTATAACACAAAAAGAAGAGAAAAAAATACCAAATCATAGAAATATGGGGGATATGAGAGGTAAGACATGTTTTGAAAAAGTAAGCATATAATAGAAAGTCTTCAATGACTATGGCAAATGTGGAGTCATTTTCTTTAAATAGACATATTGTATTTTGAGGAGGTGAGTCAATGGTTAAAGATGGTATTGATGTTTCACAATATCAAGGAGAGATTAACTGGGAACTTGTTAAAAATCATATAGACTTTGCGATATTAAGATGCGGTTTTGGACAAGATATTCCAGGACAAGATGATCCTACTTTTAAACGTAATGCAGATGAATGTACAAGATTAGGTATACCATTTGGTGTTTATCTTTATTCATATGCTACAGATGAACGTGCAGCTTTATCAGAAGCCAGACATGTGATGAGACTTGTTAAAGATTATCAGATGGCCTATCCAGTTTATCTAGATTTAGAAGATCCACGTATTGGTAGATTAACAAATGATCAAATCGAAAGAAATGCCAGGATTTGGGCAGATGAACTTGTAAGAAACAATTATTTCCCAGGATTTTATGCTTCTTATTATTGGTGGACAACCAAATTAACTGGTCCAACATTCAAAAGATATACAAGATGGGTTGCACGTTATGCTGAAGAATTGGGTGCTGAAGGATTTGACATGTGGCAATATACAGGCCATGGCTTTGTTGAAGGAATTAATGCTCCAGTAGATAGAAACTATGCCTATAGAGATTTCCCAACAGAAATTAAAGCAGGAGGTTATAATAATTTTTCACTTGAAACAACGCCTGAAACACCACAAGACAATTATCAGATAGGAGATCATGTCACATTTGATCATGTTTTTATCTCTTCAGAAAGCAGTGTTCCACTTATTCCTTATATGAATCATGGAACAATTACAAGAATTATACCAGATGCAAGAAATCCATATTTAATTGGAAATGGTCTTGGATGGGTCAATAACGAAAGTATTACAGGAACTTTAAGATATTTGTCACATCCAACATATCGTGGTGATTCTCTTGTAGATGCATTGAATCATATAGGGGTTGATTCAACATTTGAATCAAGAAAGAATTTAGCATTAAAAAATGGTATTAATGATTATACAGGAAGTGCTAGGCAGAATCTTGAATTATTACAACTTCTTAAAGATGGTCGTTTAAAAAGTTAGAGTATTGCATTTTTGCAATACTCTTTCAATATTGTATTGTATTCATGTTTATACAATAGTATAATATATGCGGCTGAGGGGGATAATGTCTATGGTTTATGCAAAAACAAAAAATGAGAAAGAATGGAAAAAGCATATTACATCATTTATATGTGTTTTGATTGCGTCATTAATTATGTCTATTAATATCAAATCCTTTGTAAGAGCAGGGGATTTAATTCCTGGGGGATTTACAGGTTTATCATTATTAATTCAACGAGCATGTATAGTTTTTTTACATTTCAATTTACCTTATTCAATCATTAATATTTCATTAAACGCATTACCAGCTTTTATCGGTTTTAAAATGATTGGTAAGAAATTTACAAGTTACTCTGTATTAATGATTGTTTTAAATTCATTTTTAGTTGATTTAATACCAGTAACTCCTATTACATATGATCCATTACTTGTTTCTGTATTTGGTGGAATTTTAAATGGAATAGCAATTGTTATTGCTTTATATGGAAAAGCTTCAAGTGGTGGTACTGATTTTATTGCTGTTTATTTATCCAATAAATTAAAACAACCATCTTGGAATTTTGTATTTGGTATCAATGTTGTGATATTAACAGTAGGAGGATTCTTATTTGGATTTGAAGCAGCTATGTATTCTATTATTTTCCAATTTGTATCAACACAAGTCATTGAAAGATTACATCGTAGAGATCAACAGGCAACGTTATTGATTATAACTGATGAAGGTGAAATGATTGGAGAAAAACTTTTAGAATATACTCATCATGGAGCTACACAATTTGAAGGAAAAGGATGTTATTTAAAAGAAAATAAAACAATGTTATATACTGTTGTGGGAGCTGATGAAGTGAAAGATGTTGTCCATATGATCAAGAACTTAGATCCGCATGTTTTTATTAATATTATTAACTCTAATGGTGTGACAGGTAATTTTTATCAAGAACCTATTGAATAATTATTCATATGAGTGGATATACAGTTGATTATTGTATACCACTTTTTATATTGTTAATGTATGATATATCTTCATAAAAAAAGAATAACAGAAGAGTCTTTCTGTTACTCTTATTCATTATATTTAACTTTCTCTTTCACATTAATGTGTCAGTACATCAAATTTCATTTGATAAAAATTGTGTATCTTCCTGTTTCATCTGTTCAAAGATTTCCTTTGATAATTGTCTTAAAGCAAAAGGATAGACGACATTATTTTCTTTTTCTATATGCCTTCTAAGTAAATCACAATAAGCATAACCCAAACCAATGATACTTAATTTGATTTGAGGAGAAGGTGTGGAAAAATAATTATGAATACATTTTTCTAGTTCTTGGACATAATATCTTGCAAGATTATGTTCTACGAGCATACCATGTCTAATTAACTTTTGTGCAGGTAAACCAAGATGTTCTTCCATATATTTAAATAAAATTTTCTCTTCTCTTTGATGATGTCTGCAGTCTGCATATTCATGTATAAATTGAATATGTCCTAGAAAGTTATTTTTATCAAAGATATTATCTTCCATAAGATTAAGAATATCTTTTTCAAATGTGTCTAAAAATATAAGTATTTGATTATGTTCTTCTGTTAATCGATCAATAATTGACATATTAATCCTCCATTTTTAATAAATATTGAGTTTTGGTTAAAGGTATTAAAACAATATGAGATTGAGATAAATAACCTTGAATCCATGATTCTCTTAATGCTTGAAGTGTTTCAAAAGAAAGAGAAGTAGAGTGAACATTTGGATTATATTCAAAAAGAACTTGATCATTTTCCTACATTAGAATATCTATTCCCTGATCACAAGGCATACCATCTAGTAAATAAGAATTCATATTTTGAAATGCTTCAATAGCATTTTTATGAGGAGAACTTTCTTGTTTTCCTAATTGAAAATAGATAGTTTTAACTTGTTCTAGTGTATGACAAGTAAAGACTTCATTTAAAATAAGAGTATTTCTATGTTCTACATCTTGAATAAGATTATTTAATGAGTAATGTATATGATTCAAATCAATGATTTGGTCTAGTGGTTGATTATAGGGAATCAAAGATAAACAGTTGGGATTATTGATTTGATAAGTATCAATGAGCGCATCATTGATTTTTTGTAAGTATTGAATTTTATGATATAACCAATAATGAATATGACTTAAAAATGCACTCATATTATTCCCCATTATTTAATCTTTCTAATATAGTTTCTACATCCACACCATGAACAAAACATGCTTCTTCAAGCGATTCAGTTTGAGAAGCAGGACAACCTAAACATCCAAATCCTGCTTCTATGAGAATTTGCGCTGCATTTGGATTTGATTGTAAAACTTCTGAAACAATCATATTTTTTGAATACATATTTGATGATAATTCTGGATAAAATAATTTCATATCACTTTCCACATCTTGTATACCACTTATTTGGAAATGTTCAACTAAGAAGTCTATAATACGTGGTGATAAAAATGCAGGTAATGTAGGTCCTAAATGTATATTTTTTACTCCTAAAGAAAGTAATGCAAGTAAGACAATAACTGCTTTTTGTTCATACCAGGCAATATTATAAACAATTGGTAAATCATTAATGTCTTCTAATCCTAATACTTCTTTTAGTTTTAAAGCAATAAGTGCAAGAGAATATGAGTCATTACATTGACCAGCATCTAAAACTCTTGGGATACCATGAATCTCTCCTAAATTGAGTTTGTTATATTTATATTTGGCACAACCAGCTGTTAAAATCACAGAATCTTGTGGCAATGATTTCGCAAAGTCTTCATAGTATTGACGAGATTTCATTCTTCCATCACATCCCGCCATAACAACAAATTTCTTAATATCACCAGATTGAATAGCGTCAACAATTTTATCAGCTAATGATAAAACTTGTTCATGTGCAAATCCACCAATAATATGTCCAGTTTCAATTTCAGTAGGCGCTTGACATTTTTTAGCATGTTTAATCAAAGCACTAAAATCCTTTATACCATCTTCATTGATTGGAATATGCTTACATCCCTCAAAACCAACAGCTCCAGTTGTATAGATACGATCTTTGTAGCTGGCTTTTGGTGGCACTAAACAGTTTGTTGTGAGTAAAATAGGCCCATTAAAAGATTCAAATTCTTCTTTTTGTTTCCACCATGCATTTCCATAATTTCCAACAAAATGATCATATTGTTTGAAAAATGGATAATAATGAGCAGGTAACATTTCACTATGTGTATAAACATCAATATGTGTTCCTTTTGTCTGTTCTAATAATATTTCAAGATCTTTTAAATCATGTCCTGAGACAAGAATCCCTGGATTATTTCTAACACCAATATTGACTTCAGTCATTTCAGGGTGTCCATAAGTAGAAGTGTTTGCTTCATCTAATAAAGCCATCACTTTTACACCATATTCTCCTGTTTTCATAACCAATGGGATTAATTGATCAAGAGTCAAATCTTTTTGTAATTCATTGAGCATATCCTGCATAAAGATATCAATCTCTTCATTATATGTATGCAATGCATTAGCGTGCTTATTATAAGCAGCCATTCCTTTAAGACCATATGTTATGAGTTCTTTTAAACTTCTTATATCTTCATTTTGCGTTGATAAAACACCTATTTGCGAAATTCTATCATTAAAATTTTCTCCATTCCACAAGGCACTTTCAGATAAATGATTTTTCTCTTCTATCTGATTTAAATATTCATTTTTAACTTGAATAGTTTTATGAATTTGCTCTGTAATCATCTGATCATCAAAATTTGCATTTGTAATCGTGATAAATAAATTAAAGCTTATCATTTGATTTGTTTCACATAAAACTTCTATTCCTTCTTTTCTAGCTTGCATTAAAACACTTGCGAGACCTTTGGTCACATCAATTAATAAATCCTGTAAATTAGCAGTCTTAGCACTTTTTCCACAAACACCTACTTGTGTACAAGCTACATTTCCTGCAGTTTCCTGACACTGAAAACAATACATTTTATTTTCCATAAAAAACCTCCTAAAAAATAACAGTTAAAAACATTTTCATATTTTCTAATGCATACACAGCATGTGGATGTAATGCTGGCATAACAATAGATTCACCTGTTTTTAAAATATAATCTGTATCATCAATCGTAATACGTGCTTTTCCTTCTAATACAGTTAATAAAGCGTCACCCTCTGATTGATGTGTAGATATCATTTCATCTTTATCAAAGCCAAATAAAGTTAAAGAAACATTTTCATTTTGACTTAACGTACGACTTAGAACTTGTCCTTCATATATATCTATCATATCTTTGAGTTCAATAACTTCCTTAGCATCTATGTTTTTCATTTTTGATAACATATTTCTTTCCTCCTTGAATTTTCTAGCACATTATAATATATTATCTAAAACAAATATGTTGTTTTAACAACGAAGGGAGTATATATGAATTTCAGTATTATAAAAAATAATCCTCTATTTAGAGGAATTGCAGAACATGAAATTGAAAAATTATTAAATTGTTTAAATAGTTATAAAAAAGAATACAAGAAGAATCAAACCATTGTACGAAGTGGTGAAAAAATACAAAATATAGGTATTCTCTTAAAAGGAGAAGCTCATATAGTCAAGAGTGATTATTGGGGAAATCAAACGATAATTGCTCATCTTTATGAGGGAGAAGTCTTTGGTGAAGCTTATGCCTGTGTCAGTCAAAATGAGATGGGGGTCAATGTTATTGCAATTCAAGATTGTGAAGTTCTTTTCTTAAATGTTTCGCATATTATAAAGATTTGTCCTTGTTCATGTGAATATCATCATATTCTTTTGCAGAATTTAATTGAGATGATTGCAAAGAAAAACATATTACTCAATCATAAACTTTCATTACTTTCAAAGAAAACAATCAGAGAAAAAGTTCTCTCTTATTTATCTCAACAAGCCATTCAACATGGTTCTAAAATATTTGATATTCCTTACAATAGACAGCAATTAGCCGACTATCTAGGGGTAGATAGAAGTGCTTTAAGTGCTGAATTAAGCAGAATGCAAAAAGAAGGTATTTTATCATACTATAAAAATACCTTTAAATTACAACAATAATATTCAAGTTTTTGGTAGTAATACGAATACGATGAAAAAAAATATTTTTTATCAATAACTATTTAGATTAATAGGTTTGTAAATATTCGTTGAGGAAGTAAGTGAATATTTCAATATGCAATTGTTCATCTTCGATAATACGCTGTATTATCTTTTGAATTTGAAAATCTTGAATACAAAGAATCTGTTGTTGATAAATGTCTATTGTATTTTGTTCCTGTATGATTGCATTTTCTAGTAATGATTGAATTTGACAGGGATAAACATTATATCCTGGTGACCAATATTGCAGATAGCCTTGTTGATAATCCCATAATCTCGGATCTAATCCTAAGGCATAGATTAAATGTGCAAATATATCTAAATGATACATTTCTACAATACTAATTTTTTCCATGGCCTCAGATAGTTTAGGCCATACTTTTTTTAAAATAATATGATTATAAAAATAAAGACTGACAGCACCCATTTCAGAGTGTAATCCTCCAAGATTAGATAAAAGAATTCTTCCATATTGTTGATTTTCCTGAATATTTTCTATTTTAGGATAAGGTTTATTGATATTATATTTCATAAAAAGAGCCTCCATAATTCTACTGTATGAAGGCTAGTTAAAATTTATTCAATGATTTTTTCAAAAGCAATACGAGGAGCACCACTTGAAAGTGTGATTTGACCACATTTTACAAAATGATGTTTTTTTAAAAAACGTTGCATTGATAAATTATCTTCATGGGTATCAATACGAATACTATGAATACCTTTTTCATAACATTTCGAAATAGCAAATTCTAGAAGATGATGAGCGATATTTTGTCCTTTGTGATTTTCATCAACAACAATTCTATGAATCACAGCATAAGGCTGATCATTTGTTAACCATTGTCCCTGAATAACATGATAGCTGGGATCTTTTTCTATCGCAAAATACATTGTTCCCATAATATCTTGATCACAAATCACATAACTTGCTTTTTTCTGAATATCTTCAATAATATTATCAGAAATAGGATATCCATCTTGCCATTGATCAATGTGTGCTTCTTTAAAATAATGTTGAGCCTGATGAATTAAATTCATAATAGAATCAACATCTTGAAGTTGTGATTTTCTAATTTTCATCTTTGTCTCCTTAAACTATAAATAATAACATCATGGTATTGAAAATTTTTATAGGCATGTTCTTTTAAGTAGCCTTCCTCTTGAAAATGATTCCATTCTAAAACTTTACATGAGGCAATGTTGTCTTTAAAGACTTCAGCATAGATTTTATGAATAGAATAGCATTGAAAAATATGCTGACAAAACAATTGTACAGATCTTTTCATAATTCCTCTATGAGCATATTGAGGATTGATCCAATAACCTAATTCACAATTTTTAACATAGATATCATTTTGTAAAGTCCCACCAATACAGCCGATACAAATCCCATCAACGACAATGCCAAAGTCGATACCATGATGTTCGAGTGAATGAGTTATAAAAGACATAGCGTGATCAAGTGTATAAGGATAGGGAAAGCTGTTTCTTAAATAAGTCCCAATACTTTTTTCATTCGCATGATAAGCTAATTGGCAGGGATCAATCTGATCAAGAGTTTTCAATTCGATAATCATAAATTCTCCTATGGAAGAGGCTTATCACTTGCAAGATATAAATCGTACCATTGTTGACGTGTAAGTTGGATATCACAGGCTTCAACCATTTCTTTTAAATGAACAGGAGAAGTCGTTCCCATGATAGGTTGCATACATGCAGGATGACGAAGTAACCATGCAATCGCAATAGCACTCTTTGTTACATGATATTCATGGGCTAAATCATCCATGACTTTGTTTAGTTTTGCATATTGTGGATGATCAATAAAACATCCTTCTTCCCATGAAGCCTGTACAACACTCCAAGGTTGAATCGTTATATCATGGAGACGACAATAATCTAAGACACCACCATCTTTATCCTGAGCCCAGGCTTTTTTCATGTTCATGTTTAATCCAGAATCAATCATTACAGAATGAACAATAGAAAGCTGTAACTGATTAATAATAATAGGATGTTGAGTATATTTTTGTAATAATTCAATTTGTAATGGCGTATGATTAGAAACACCAAAATATTTAACTTTTCCTTCATGATATAATTGATCAAATGCTTCCGCAACCTCCTTAGGATCACATAATGCATCTGGGCGATGTAATAGTAAGATATCAACATAATTAGTATTTAAACGTTGTAAAGAAGCATTCACACTTTGTAAGATATGTTCTTTTGAAAAATCATAACGTTTCCCAGGAACAATCCCACATTTTGTTTGAATAATCATTTTTTGACGATAGTCAGGATGTGCCTTTAAGACTTCTCCAAAAATGGCTTCTGATTGACCACCACCATAAATATCAGCATGGTCAAAAAAGTTAATTCCATTATCTAACGCTGTTTGTACAAGTTCTTCAACTTGTTGAAAACTTTTATCAGCAATACGCATGCATCCTAAAGCAAGACGAGATGCTTTTAAATTTGTTTTAGGTATTTGAAAATATTCCATAATTTGTTTCCTCCTGTTGTTATTATATAAAATAATGATTATAATGTAAAAGAAAAAGAGGTGGAGGAATGGTTTATCACATTGTCAATATTGTTGTTTATATTGTTTCCATTGCATTTGCAATGGTTGGTCTGAGCTGTTTTCGTTTTGATCAGTATGTGAGAAAAAATAAGGAAAGAGAATTTCACATATTTTTTATTGTGGCTTCAGTTGCATTAGGATATTTATTTGCTTCTTTTATCTTGGCGTTTGGAAATTTAAGTTTTCAATTCTAAATGGGAAGTTGTTGCATATATATCAATGATGAAGAAAATATATGCAAAACTTCTTTTTATATTGTCTTTGATATTAGTGATAGGATGTTTTCATTATCAGGATGCATTGACATGGTTAGAGTCACAATATCAGGTTGATCATAAAGAAAAGAAAGTCAGTATCCAAACAGAAGATCAGGTTTTATCTATTCCTTTGGAAGAATATTTGATAGGTGTTATTGCCGGGGAAATGCCAGTGAGTTTTGAAAAGGAGGCGTTAAAGGCACAGGCAGTTGCCAGTCGAACATTTGTATTGTCAAGGAATTTAAAAGTGGATAA
This sequence comes from uncultured Massilimicrobiota sp., assembly GCA_944325245.1. Classification (GTDB taxonomy): domain Bacteria; phylum Bacillota_I; class Bacilli_A; order Erysipelotrichales; family Coprobacillaceae; genus Allocoprobacillus. The sequence goes on from CALUZM010000011.1 coordinate 18,766, forward strand.
CACAACACAATCACAGGTCTATTTAACTGAAAATGAAATGAAGGAAAACTGGGGAGAACAATATGAAAAAAATAGAAAAAAGATAGAGGAAGCAATTTCTGAAACGAAAGGGGAAGTGATGACTTATCAGGGAGAATATATATCGGCATTGTTTTTTTCTAGCAGCAATGGGAAAACTGTCAATAGTGAAGATTATTTTACAGGAGAAGTTGCTTATCTTAAATCGGTGGATAGTCATTGGGATACGACAATTGATCCACATAATATGAGAGAAAAAACATTTACAAAGGAACAGTTGGCCGATATATTTCAAGTTTCACCAGAACATATAGAAGTGACATCTTATACATCCAGTGGCTATGTAGAAAAAGTTATGATTAATCAAAAAACGTATACAGGAAGAGAAATGAGAGAAAAACTCTCTTTAGCTTCTTCATGTTTTGAAATCAAATTCTCATCAAAAGGATATACTTTTATTACAAAAGGTAATGGTCATGGAGTGGGAATGAGTCAATATGGAGCGCAAGCCATGGCTTTAGAAAATAAAAATTATCAGGATATTTTACATCATTATTATCAAAATATTCAAATTGAAAGTATAGACTCTTAACTTTTGTTCATACTTAAGTTGAGGTGAAAACATGAAGAAAAGATCATTTCATTATAAGAAGATACTTGGTATTTCATTAGCTTTAGCTTTGTTTTTAGGAGGAATTGGTATTGTTCAAAATATTTTAGATGAGCATACAAAAGATTTTGAAGATGAAACAGTTGTAAAAGTAGATGAAAATCAAAACAAAGACACAACAGAAGAAAAAACAATTGAAACATTAAAATCTCCTGTTAAAGATGGGATTGGGATTGTCAGATATTATTATGATAAAGATGATGATGCATCGAAGCAAGAACAATCACTTATTTTATTTGAAGATGTTTACCGTCCTAATCAAGGTGTTGATTATGCAAATAAAAATGAAGCATTTGATGTTATGGCAGCTATCAGTGGAACTGTAACAAAAAAGACCAATGACCCTGTTTTAGGTTGGGTTGTAACAATTACAAACAGTGATAAGATTTCTACAACTTATGAATCATTATCTGAAGTGTCAGTGGAATTGAACCAGGATGTCAAACAAGGAGATACTATAGGAAAAAGTGGAGAAAATGTTTATGAAGCAGATTTGAAGAATCATTTACATTTTATTCTACAAAAAGACGATCAATTATATAATCCAGAAAAGTATATTGGACAGACTCTTGATACAATCAAGTAGCTAAATTTAGATTCTCAGGAATCTAAATTTTTTTTAAAATATTCACATAAATTTCATAGATAAGTCGTAATATAATTGAAGATGAAACGGGGTTGAAAAAAAGATAAAATTTATGTAGGTATAGTGATAATTTTTTCTTGTAATTAATATGAAAAATGATACAATAGAAATGCTTATAGGAGGAATGTTCAATGAAATTATCAAAGGAAATTGGTATTGACTTAGGAACAGCTAACATTCTTATTTATGTCAAAGGTGAAGGAATTGTTGTTAATGAACCTTCTGTTGTAACTATCAATACTGAAACAAATAAACCTATCGCTGTAGGAGAAGAAGCAAGAGATATGCTTGGAAAAACTCCAGGTAAATTTCAAGCCATTCGTCCTCTTAAAGATGGGGTTATCGCAGATTTTCAAATTACTGAAATATTATTAACTCATTTTATTAATAAACTAAACTTAAAAGGTGTTTTCTCAAGACCAACAATCTTAATTTGCTGTCCATCAAATATTACTTCTATTGAAAAAAGTGCTATTCAGGATGTTGCTTTAAGATGTGGTGCGAAAAGAGTTTATATTGAAGAAGAACCAAAAGTTGCAGCGATTGGTGCTGGATTAGATATTTCTAAACCATCAGGAAATATGGTTGTTGATATTGGTGGGGGAACAACTGATATTGCAGTTCTTTCATTAGGAGATATCGTAACAAGCACATCTTTAAAGATTGCTGGTGACAAAATGGATGCTGAATTAATTAAATATGTAAAAGATAAATATAAATTATTAATCGGAGATCGTACTGCAGAAGAAATTAAAATGACAATTGGTAGTGCTTATGAAGCAGATCCAAAAGATGTCATGGATGTAAGAGGAAGAGATTTAGTGACTGGATTACCTCATACAATTCAATTAAATGCTCAAGAAACACAAGAAGCTTTAGAAGAATGTTGTATGACAATCTTACGTTCTACAAAACAAGTTCTTGAACAAACACCACCTGAACTTTCAGCAGATATCGTCAACAAAGGTATTTTCTTAACTGGTGGAGGAGCTTTACTTCATAACTTAGATAAATTCTTAGAAGAAGGATTAGGAGTTCCTGTCTTTGTTGCAGAAAATGCATTAGACTGCGTTGCTGAAGGATGCGGTGTCATGTTAGAAAACACACAATATTTACAATAGTTTAAAGAAGTGTCATCATTTGATGATGCTTTTTTCTTTATCTGTAAAAAAATAGATTTTTGATATGATTTTGTTAGAATAGATGACAGAGGTGATAAAAGTGGGAAAGAAGAAATATTTTTTCTTTGATATTGATGGAACATTAGCTGTAGGAACACCAGGAGATCAATATGTTCCTGAATCAGCGAAAAGAACAATTAAAGAATTAGAAGCAAATGGACATTTTGTTGCTATTGCGACGGGTAGAAGTTATGCTATGGCAGTCAATCATATGAAAGAGCTTGGTTTTAAGAATATGGTTAGTGATGGGGGAAATGGAATTACTATTAATGAAAAGCTCATTGAAATTAAGCCTTTAGATTATGATAAGTGCATAGCTTTAATTGATGAGTGTAAAGAAAAAGGATTTATCTGGGCTATATCTCCAGATAACGAAACAAGACGTCTGGCACCAGATAATCGTTTCTATGATTTTACACATGATATTTATATGGATACAGTTGTTGAAGAAGGACTTGATCCAAGAAACTATGATCAAATATACAAAGTTTATATTGCCTGTTATGCACCAGATGAACAAAAATTAGAAACATTAAAGGAACTTCCTTGGTGTCGTTTTCATAAAGAATATTTATTTGTAGAACCGGGTGATAAATCAGTAGGTATTAAAGCAATTGTTGATTATTTTGGTGGAGATTATCAAGATGTTGTTGTTTTTGGTGATGAAAAGAATGATTTGAGTATGTTTAGTGATAAATGGACTTCTATTGCGATGGGAAATGCAATTAATGAATTAAAGGCAAAAGCAACATATGTGACTGATGATGCAGATAAAGATGGAATTTATAAAGCTTGTCAGCATTTTGGATGGGTGGATTAAATGGAAAGAAAAATTATATTTTTTGATATTGATGGAACACTGTTTTGTCCAGAGTTTGGTCGTATCACTGATGAAGTAAAAAATGCCATTAAATCAGTTCAAAAACAAGGACACTTATGTTTTATTGCAAGTGGGAGACCATATGGATATATTGCAGAAAATGTGAAAGAAATAGGCTTTGATGGATATGTTTTAGCTAATGGGGCTAATGTGAAGTATCAGAATCAGGATTTGAAAGTCAGATGCATGGATTCTCAAAAAGTGAAAGAATTATGTCATAAGCTCAAAGAGAAAAATATTGAATATGTTTTACAAACTCCAAAACTTTGTTATATGAGTCAGAATAATCAATGCTTACTTGATTTTTATTCTCATTGTAATATAGATTTCCATAATTTCTGTTTTGAATATCAAGAAGATGATATTGCTCAAAAGACAGTTAAGATGGAAGTATGGGCCAAAACTCAACAAGAATTAGATGATGCGATATCATGTTTTCATCCATTTTCCTATGAATTACATCCAGACAATCATAGTTTAGAAATCTATTCCAATGAAGTTTCTAAAGCAACCGGAATATTAGATGTCTTAAAGGAACTTCATATTGAATTAGAAAATAGTTATTGCTTTGGAGACGGTCCTAATGATATAGAAATGTTTGAGACAGTAGGTCATCCTATCGCAATGGGAAATGCAATTGACGATATCAAACAAAGAGCAGAAATCATCTGCCCAACTGTACAGGACAACGGAGTTGCGATACAATTAAAAAAGATGTTTATCATTTAAAAAACTAGCATAAAAGCTAGTTTTTTGTTATGACTTATTTTTGTGTTGTTTATAATAATAAAAGGCTACATAAATAATATGGCAGCAAACATAAAAAGTAAAGATAGACTTGCAATAAGTAAAGCATAGTTAAATCCTGTTTTTTGTTGAACTTCATTTCTAATACCAAAAGCTAATGAAAACACAAAGAGAAAAGGCAAAATAAACCAGGTAAGATATATCAATGTATGAAAGCCATCAGTTTGAAAGAGTTCACTAAACATTACTTGTATCCTCATTAAGCAGTTGAATAAGAAGTTGATCCAGTTCAGGCAAAGCTCTTTTTAAAATAATAGGTCTACCATTTTGATTTAGAAAACAATGTAAACTTTTCCCAATAGCGACAATGTCATCATTGACTTTCATAGTATATTCGATTTCAAGGCGTGTTCCTTTATATGCTGAAACTTTTGTTTCAATATTTATAAGATCAGGAAAAGTTGTGCTTTTTTTGTAATCACATTGAATGCCTATAACAGGTGAACTCACACCTAATTCTTCCATCTTATCATAGCCAAAACCAATTTTGTTTAAGAAGTCAATTCTCGCTTCTTCCATAAAACGAATGTAATTAGAATGATGTGTAATTTGCATTTTATCTGTTTCATAATATTGGACTTGATGTTGATATGTATGCATATTAAAATCTCCCCTTTATAAACCATATTATAGCAAGACTGATACTCACATTCAAATATGTTTAATGAGAGAAGTTTAATATTTATGAACTTTATTTTAAAAATATGAAATTTATTGTTGCATTAGGGGTAGAAATATGTATAATAAAGTTGTTTGATTTTTAGAATTTAAAGTTTAGTATAGTGACATGGAGGAAACAATATGGACATTGGAAAGAAATTAAAAGATTTACGTATTAAAAATGACTTAACCTTGGAAGAACTAGCTTCAAGAAGTGAGTTAACAAAAGGATTTCTTTCTCAAGTTGAAAGAAATCTAACCAGTCCAAGTATCTCTACACTAGAGGATTTATTAGAGGCACTGGGCACCAATCTTTCAGAGTTTTTTCAATCCGATCAGGAAGAGAAAATTGTTTTTCATACACAAGATTTCTTTGTAGATGAAAAAGATGAATATACGATAGAATGGGTTATTCCTAATGCTCAAAAAAATGAAATGGAACCAATTCTTTTAACGATTCATGGGCATGAAAAGAGTAGAGAAATGGAATGTCATAATGGTGAAGAATTTGGTTATATTTTAAAAGGAAATGTCACTTTAGTTCGTGGAAATAAAAAATATAGATTAAAAGCCAAAGAAACATTTTATATGGATGGCAAAGAAAGTCATTATTTTATCAATAATGGGTCTAGTGATGCCAAGATATTGTGGGTGACAACACCACCAATGTTTTAAAAGAAGGGAGTATGAAAATGGAACAGAAGAAATTAATACAATTTCGTAATATAGTGAAAGAATTTGATGGACAAATTGTTTTAAAAGGTGTCAATCTTGATATTTATGAAAATGAGTTTGTCACTTTACTGGGACCAAGTGGTTGTGGAAAGACAACATTGCTGAGAATTTTAGGTGGCTTTCTAGATGCTACTGAGGGAGAAGTTATTTTTGATGGAGAAGAAATCAGTAAAGTTCCTCCACATAAAAGAGAGTTAAATACTGTTTTTCAAAAATATGCTCTTTTCCCACATATGAGTGTTTATCAAAATATTGCCTTTGGATTAAAAATTAAGAAAATGAGTAAAGACGTTATTGAACAAAAAGTTATGAAAATGTTAAAGCTCATTGGTTTAGAAGGATTTGAAAATAAAAACGTTACACTTCTTTCAGGGGGACAACAACAACGTGTAGCGATTGCTAGAGCACTTGTTAATGAACCTAAGGTTTTATTATTGGATGAACCACTTGGAGCATTGGATTTAAAATTAAGAAAAGAAATGCAATATGAATTAAAGAGAATTCAACAGGAAGTTGGAATTACATTTATTTTTGTTACTCATGACCAGGAAGAAGCTTTGACTATGTCAGATAAGATTGTGGTTATGAAAGATGGGGAAATTCAACAAGTTGGGACACCTCAGGAAATCTACAATGAACCAGAAAATAGATATGTCGCAAACTTCATTGGAGAAAGTAATATTATTCCAGCTGTTATGTTAGAAGATTATAAAGTGAAATTTGATGATATTGTTTTTGATTGTGTAGATTTTGGATTTAAGGATAAACAACCAGTTGATGTTGTAATTCGTCCAGAAGATATTGATATTGTGGATGTACAAAATGGAAAAATGACAGGAGAAGTCTTAAGTGTTCTTTTTAAAGGTGTTCATTATGAAGTGATGGTTGAAACTGTTCCTGGAACAAGTGTAACAGTGAATATGCATGTCATCAGAAATCGTGATGTGACATCTGAAAATGGAAAAGAAAAAATCAGTGCCAATGATTTCTATGTCGATATTGAAGATGTCAAATCATTAGATGATGCTGAAATTATTGCGCGTGCTGATGCACAGGCATGGAATCCTGAAACAGATGATTATATTTCTATCAGTAAGATTGATTATGATTTAAAAGAAGAAATTGGTGAATATGCAGTGACATTCTCGACTTCAAGTGGAACATCAGTAGAACGTAAGATCATTGTTGTGAATCAACCTGTTGTGAAGAATGAAAGAGCGAATGAAGGGGTTATGGCATTCAATTTCTTTAAGACAGTTGATGAACTTGATGAATCTGTAGCATTAGATACAGATTTAAAAACATGGGCAAATGCTCAAGGATGGAAATTGAATGATGAAGATGAATCTGTAGATATTTATGTAGATTATGATTTTGATCCTGAACATATTGAAGAAGGAACATATAAAGTCACTTTCTCAACAGAAGGTAGAGAATTAAAGATTCATACAACAGATTATGTGGAAGAAGGTAAAGAGGTCGGTTTAACATTCTTCCCTGAAGATATTCATGTCATGGAAAAGATGGGGTTCTAGAATGAAACGTTTTTCACAATTAGCATGCCCCTATATGATATGGGTTATCTTAATGATTTTATTACCAATGTTATTAATTCTTTTCTATTCATTAACAACAAGTGGAAATGACATCATTAACTTTACATTTACTTTGGATCATTTTAAAAAGTTTTTTACCGACCCAGACTTTTTACTTGTCTTATGGCGTTCATTAACAATCGCTGTTAAAACAACAATAATCTGTGTTATTTTAGGTTATCCAGTTGCTTATTTTATTGCAAGAAGCAGTGATCGTGTTCGTAATATTCTTGTTTTAGCTATCACTTTACCAATGTGGATTAATATGTTAGTCAGAACATATGCCTGGATAGGAATTCTTTCTGATGGGGGTATAGCTCAAACAATTTTAGGTTTCTTTGGATTTAAAGATGTAGAGTTGTTATATACAGAAGGTTCTGTATTGCTTGGAATGGTTTATAACTTTATTCCATTTATGATTCTACAAATCAATACATCTTTATGTAAGATGGATAAATCATTATTAGAAGCCAGTGCTGATTTAGGGGCGAACAGAGTTCAGACATTCTTACGTGTCACTTTGCCATTATCTTTATCAGGAGTTGTCAGTGGAATAACACTTGTCTTTTTACCAGCAGTGAGTTCATTCTTTATTCCTAAACTTCTTGGTGGAGGACAGTTCTTCTTAATTGGTAACGTGATTGAAAATCAATTTATTACAGTTGGAGAATGGAACTTTGGTAGTGCAATCTCTATGATTATGGCAGTCATTATGATGATTTGTATGTATGCAATTAGAAAAATTGATGAACGTAATAGTGGAGGAGGGAATCAGGAATCATGAAAAAAGATAAGAGAATTATTGGTAAAATTTTAATGGTTCTGATGATTTTATTCTTCTATTTACCAATTGTATTTATGGTTATCTTCTCTTTTAATGAAAGTAAATCATTAACACATTTTACTGGTTTTAGTTTAAACTGGTATGAAAAACTCTTCCAAAATAGAGATATGATGGAATCATTATATGTCACAATTACAGTTGCTGTGATTGCTACAATTGTATCGACAATAGTAGGAACAATTAGTGCCATTGGTTTATCAAAATCAAGCAAGATTGTTAAAAAAGTCATGATGCAGTTAAATGATTTTCCAATTATGAATCCAGAAATTGTGACAGCTATTGGATTGATGTTACTATTTATTACATTTCATATAGAACGTGGTTTTATGACAATGTTACTTGCTCATATTACATTCTGTATACCTTATGTTATTTTAAGTGTGATGCCTAAGATACGTTCACTAGATCCAAATCTATCTGATGCGGCAATGGATTTAGGAGCAACACCATGGCAAGCCTTAACAAAAGTTTTAGTGCCACAAATTATGCCTGGTATTGTATCAGGAGCCTTAATTGCCTTTACAATGTCATTTGATGATTTTATCATTTCATATTTTGTAACAGGGGGAGGGGTTAAAAACTTAAGTATCATGGTTTATACAATGAGTAAAAGAGTTAACCCAACAATCAATGCAATATCTACGCTTGTCGTAGTATTGATAACGGTAGTCTTAGTGATTATCAATGTAGTACCACTAATTAAAGCAAGAAGGGAGAAAAAAGATGAAAAAGTTATTAACTAGTTTATTAGCGGTTGCAACAATGTTTACTTTAACAGCGTGTGGAGGGGATTCAAATGCAGATAAGCCATATGCTGGACAAGAATTACACCTTTATAACTGGGGAGAATACATGGGTGAAAACTTTATCTCTGGTTTTGAAGATCTCACAGGAGCAACTGTTGTTGTGGATTATTTTGATTCAAATGAAGCTATGTATATCAAAGTGGCAAATGGAGAACCATATGATATCTTAGTTCCAAGTGATTATATGATTGAAAGATTAATTCAGGAAGATCTTGTTCAAAAATTAGATCAAGATAAGATTACATGTATGGATGAACTTGTTGATGCTGTCAAAGGTTTACCATATGATCCAAACAATGATTATTCAATTCCTTATTTCTGGGGAACAGTAGGAATTGTTTATGATAAAACAAAGGTGAGTGAAGCTGACTTAGAAAAAGAAGGATACAATATTTTCTTAGATACTAAATACAAAGGAGATATTTATCTATATGATTCTGAACGTGATTCATTCATGATGGCATTAAAAGCTTTAGGATATTCAATGAATACAAAAGATGAAAAAGAATTAGAAGAAGCTTATAACTGGTTAGTGAAATGTGTTGAAACAATGGAACCAGAAATTGTCACTGATGAAATTATTGATAACATGGCTCAAGGTAGAAAAGCTTTAGGATTGATTTATTCTGGAGATGCTGCTTATGTTATGAGTGAAAATGAAAACATGGGATTCTATATGCCTGAAACAGGAACAAACTTATGGAGTGATGCTATGGTTATTCCTAAGAATGCTGAAAATGTAGAATTAGCTCATGAATTCATTAATTATGCTTCTAGTTATGATGCAGCTATGGATAACTCAAGCTTTGTAGGATATACTTCTGCTAATCAGGAAGTTATGGATGAACTTGCCAATGGTGATTTCAAAGGAATCAATGCTTATGTACCTAGAACTGGAAATGATAAAGATGAAGTTTTTGAATACGATGAAACAACACGTAAAATCATTTCTGATTATTTCAGTAAAGTTAAAATTGCCGCTTCCAATGCTCAATAAAAAATAATGAGAAGGTTGATATATATCAATCTTCTTTTTTTCAAATAAATGGTAAATAAAAAGAAATGACGATAAGGTGAGGACATGATATAATTTGAATACATTGAGGTGAGTTAATGAGAAAAGTGATTTTATTTATTGCTATGAGCTTAGATGGATATATAGCTGATCAACATGGAAATGTAGACTGGCTAGCAGGACAAGATATAGATAAAGAAAATATAGATACCTATTCAGAATTCATTCAAAATATAGATACAGTGATTATGGGATGGAAAACCTATCATCAAATTGTTACAGAATTATCACCAGATCAGTGGGTTTATCCTCATTTAAAAAGTTATATTGTGACGCATCATCCAAAGCATTCTACATCGCATATTATCTTTACTCAAGAAAATCCACAGGATCTTGTTTCACATTTGAAACAGGATGATGGAAAAGATATCTGGATTTGTGGTGGTGCTCAAATCATTCAGTCACTGCTGAAAAATCATTTGATTGATGAGTATCATATCACTGTGATACCAACACTTTTAGGTTCAGGAATCAGATTATTTCAAGACAATAATTTGACCATACCTCTTGAATTAATGAATTATCGTGAAAATAATGGGATGATGAAATTAATTTATATACCAAGAAAGGAATGTTAATATGGATGATATGATTCAATATGATTTTTGTAAACCTTATATTACTCAGGATGAATATATATTGTGGAAAGGAAAACCAGAAAAAGGACATTTGATAACTGGTGGAGATATGATTATGATGATTTTTGGAATTTTTTGGTTATCATTTTGTTTCTTTTTTGAATATTCAATCATCCAAAGTCAATCATCGTTATTTTTTATACTTTGGGGAATTCCTTTTATATTGGTCGGTTTATATCTTGTCTTTGGGAGATTAATTCAAAAGATATATTTAAGAAATAAAATATTTTATGTGATTACAAATAAAAAGATTATGATTAAACATGGAAATAAGATAGAAATGTATGATGGAAGTCAATTACCACCTATGGAAATTCATATTCACAAAAATGGAAATGGAACAATCTTATTTAGTGAAACTGTTTATACGAGAAGAGGAAGAAATTATCATACATATTTCATGTTGGAGAATTTGTCAGATGTAGCACAGGCTCAAAATGCAATTGATATGATGGATAAATAAAAATGTATTGAGGTGTAGACATGAGAAGAAGATATAAAAAAAGAAAGACATATAAAAAGAGAATGTGGAAGTTGTTTGTAGCTTGTATCATAGCGATAGGTGGATATATTGGTGTTGAATATCATCAGCAGACATATAGTGCCATTGATATTGAAGATATTCCAGAATATAGTGGAGAAGCCTATGTTGTGATTAATGATAATGTGCCTTATTTTGATGAAAATGATTTAACGACAGAAACATTTGAAAAATATAGTCCTCTAGATTTTTTAGGAAGATGTGGTGTGGCTTTTGCGAATGTTTCAGAAGACACAATGCCAACAAAAGAAAGAGAAAGTATTGGTATGATTAAACCATCAGGATGGCAAATTAAAAAATATGATTTTGTTGATGGAAAATACTTATATAATCGTTGTCATTTAATAGGGTATCAGTTAACAGGTGAAAATGCGAATGAGGAAAATCTCATTACAGGGACAAGATATCTGAATACAGAAGGGATGTTACCTTTTGAAAACGAAGTAGCAGACTATATCAAAGATACAGGAAATCATGTTTTATATCGTGTAACACCTATTTTTGAAGGAGATAATCTTGTCGCAAAAGGTGTATTAATGGAAGCTATGTCAGTTGAAGATCAGGGATTAGATATTGAATTTAATGTTTTTGTTTATAATGTTCAGCCAGGTGTGATTATTGATTATGCGACAGGGGATAGTCAGCGTAGTTAAACGCCTGGCTTTCTTATTGAAGAAAAGATTCTTTGTATTTATAAAAGAGGACAATTCCTGATAGAAGCGTCGTAACTCCATTAGATATAATGATAGTTAAGTCATTAAGAATAAAACCATAAATTGTCCATAATATAACACCTAATACAAAAATGATATACATCCCTAAAGAAATGCCAGACACATCTCTTGTTTTTAAAACTTGTAGTACTTGAGGTATAAATGAAATTGTTGTTAGTAATGCACCAATAGGTCCAATTAATTGAATCATATGTAATCATCCTTTCTTTTGATTTATATGTATTATAAGAAAAGGTGGAGCTAAAGAAAAGACAATATAAAAATAATAAAACAGCGTCACATCTTTTTTGATAAAGAAGCTTTTTAAGATGTAACGCTGTAAACTAATATTCATAAAGCTGATCATGAATTTGATATAATTTAATAGCTGTATCATAATTATTTTTAATAATGATGGAAATGATAATATCAAAAAGATATGAAACAGAAGTGTGAAAAAGAGAATCTCCTAACTCCGTAATATTTTCTTTATAACTACATAACAAACAGACATCAGAATTTTCAGCTAATAAAGACTTTTCATTACCTGTCATTAAAATAACAAAATGACCTTTCATCCTTAAGTTTCTAATGGCTTTGAGTATATTTTTATTTTGACCCATTCTAGAAATCACAATAATAACAGAATGAGGAATGAGAAACTCATATAATAATATTTTATCTATAGACTGATAGACATGAGAGATTTTACCTGCCTGCATTATATGATGAGAAATGTATTCTCCAATTGATGCATTTGCATCAATTGCAAAAATATCAACCTGATTGACTTTTTCCAAAGCAGTCTGTATTTTTTCTAAATCATGAATAGAGAGATTATTTTTGGTTTCTAAAAGAACTTTTTCATGTAAAGAAGAGACCTTATTGACTGAAGAGATCAGACTTTCACTATCACTGACCTCAATCTCCTGAAAACCACTTTCTTTAAGGTCGGATAATAAATGAATTTTGAAATCATTAAATCCCTGATAACCCAGTTTTTTAACAAAACGCACAATCACTGTAGCACTTGTATAAGTCTCACTAGCCAATTGTCTTGTTGTCATCTGTAGAACCTGTTCACAATGATTTAAGATATAATCAGCAATTTGTGATTCTCTTTCTGTAAAATGCTCTTTTTGTTGTAATTTTCTTATCAGTTTCATTCTATCACCATAATTATTTTAACATATTAAAACTTTTTCATCATTATGATAAATGAATCAATAAAAATAATTCATGATATAATGGAGAAAAGGAGGAATACAAATGTTTAAAATTTCTAATTTTACAAATAATAATGATGTTCAAATCATTGAACGAAAAGGTTCCTTTCAAGTTATTGAATATCAAAGAGATTTAAGTGTTATGCCTAATCATGCACAGACTGCTTATTTTTGTAGTGAAATGAATATTCGCAAAAGACAAGTTATCTGTGATATTTCTCAGGCTAATGTTGTTGTTCAAGCGGGGGCTATGCAATGGATGGTTGGTAATGTCTATGCCACAACAGGATTAAAAGGTGTAGGAGATTTGTTATCGAAAGCAGTCAGAGGAAAAGTAACAGGAGAAACAGCTATTAAGCCAGAATATACAGGTGAGGGTATTCTTGTATTAGAACCAACATATAAACATATTCTTTTAATTGATTTAAATGAATGGAATCACTCGATAGTCTTAGATGATGGTTTGTTTCTAGCATGTGAAGCGAGTCTGAAACATAAGGCAGTTATGCGTTCTAATTTATCATCTGCAGTTGCTGGAAATGAAGGACTGTTTAATTTAGGAATTGAAGGTTCAGGTATTGTTTGCTTGGAATCTGTATGTCCAAAAGAAGAATTGATCGAAGTAACATTAGAAGATGATGTCTTAAAAATTGATGGTAATATGGCCATAGCATGGAGTGGAAGTTTGGAATTTAAAGTAGAACGTTCAGGGAAGACCTTAGCGGGTTCAGCTGCCTCTGGAGAAGGCTTGGTCAACGTTTATCGTGGAACTGGTAAAGTTCTAATTGCGCCTATTGATGGATCAAATCATTCATAAGATAAAAAAAGATTTTCATGTGAAAATCTTTTTTACATTTATAGGATATCAATTGAAAATGATTTACAATTCTTCACCATTTGTTTCAATAACTTTCTTATACCAATAATAAGAATCTTTTGGAATTCTGTTCAAAGTTCCAGAGTTTTCATCTTCTTCTCTGTCCACATAAACAAATCCATATCTCTTCTGATAACCATTTAACCAGCTTAATAAATCAGTATAAGACCATGTACAATAAGCTAATACTTGACATCCATCATCAATAGCTTTCTTCAATTCTTCAATATGAGCTTTTAAGTAAGCAATACGATATGGATCATGAATTTTTCCATCTTCAACTTTATCAAAAGCACCTAAACCATTTTCAGAAATCACAACAGGTAAATTATAACGAGATGTAATTTCACGGCAGCACATTCTGAGTCCCATAGGATCAATTGTCCAATCCCAATCAGTTGTTGGTAAAAAGTCGTTAGATGGGTTCTTGTATAGACCAGGAATTCCTTGAACGACAGCAGTTCCTTTAACACCAGTTGTATTCATTATATTGGTCATGCCTACACCAGTGATATCATTATATTCAGCAACACATGTCTGGTAATAATTAACACCCATAAAATCAACAAGAGATGCAGCTTTTTTCAGGATTTCCATATCTCCATCCATAATTTCAGGCGTTACTCCTAAACTTTCAAGATATGCCCAAGCACTTTTTGGATAACGACCATATCCATAAATATCCATCCACCAATAATTCTGTAAATCATCATAATCAGCTTTAGCCATAGCATTTTCTGGTTTTCTATCATAAGCATAGCAAGGGCTATAGGCAAATGAAGCACCAACTTTAGCTTCAGGGTGCATTTCTTTTAATGCAATGACAGTTTTAGCATGGGCCATATTGGCATGATGATTCACTTGATAGAATGTTTTCATATCATTTTCTTTTCCTGGTGGGTGCATACCTTTTAACCATCCAAAAGATGTAAAGATATTTTGTTCATTCATTGTAATCCAATATTTAACACGATCACCGTATCTTTCAAAAAGAGTTTTGGCATAATGTACATAATCTTCAACAATTTGACGATTTTCCCAACCATGATATTGATCTTCTAAAGCTTGAGGCATATCCCAATGATAAATTGTCACCATTGGTTCAATACCATATTTTAATAATTCATTAATTAAATTATCATAGAATTGAAGACCGGCTTCATTTATTTCACCATTACCATTTGGATAAATTCTTGTCCAGGCAATAGAAAAACGATATGTTTTAAGTCCCATTTCTGCCATTAATTTGACATCTTCTTTATAGCGATGATAATGATCAACAGCCTTATCACCAGTTGTTGCTTTAAATGTTTTACCAGGAATTCTTACAAATTTGTCCCAGTTAGAAACACCTTTTCCATCAGCATCCCATCCACCTTCAACTTGGTATGCAGCAGAAGCACTACCCCATAAGAAGTCTTGCGGGAAACCTTTTGATTTTTCAAAATACATTTTTTCATCCTCCAATCTATTTTCAAAATATCATGTTTCATTTCGTCAGTCAATAAATAAACAATAAATGAAAAAAAAGACTCTAAAATGATTACTATTTTATGATTTTTTAGATTTATCTTTTTGTCAGACTCTCATGTTTTTATGTCAGTTTATTTACCTTTATTATAAAGATATCTAAAAATTTTTATAATTTCTCATTGTAAAAACTTTATATCTTATTATCTACACTTTATCAATTCATCATATTTATATCTTATTTATCTTATCTCCATATTATTTTTATCTTTTAAGAATCTTTTTAAAAAGAATGCTAAAAAGTATGGAAAAGTATAGAAATAACCATTAAATCCTATATTCTTATTAGCAAACTTAATTCCATAATGGATATCTGAATATTTCTGATTCTTTATCAATTTATTAAGTGATGTTGTAGCCTGATCATTTGCTTTTACTTCGATTGGAATAAGAGAGTTTCTATCTCTTATCATAAAGTCCATTTCAATGGTACTTTTCTCATTTTTATAGAAATAAAGTTTATATCCTTGTTTAACAAGCATTTCTGATATGATATTTTCATATAATGCCCCTTTATACGTGTTAAAATTCTTATTGTAACGAAGGTCTTCCTGAACTTCCTCATCAAGAGATCCTATCAATAATCCCGTATCACCAAAATACAATTTATAGTTATCTGGATTATAATTTCCTTTCAATGGTAACTCTGGAAGTTCCATACAATAACAAACATTCACAATACCAGCGTTAGATAGCCAATCTACAATTCCTACATAATCTCTATTTCTTGCATTTTTCTTTATCTTTGAAATCTTAAATTTTTTATTCTCACTTCCTAAAAATACAGGAATTTTTCTATAGACATCCAAGATTTTTCCTTTATCTAATCCACCTGCATATTTTGTGATATCCTCTTCATAATCTAATAAAAGCTGTTTTTGTAATTGAAGTGTTCCACTATAGTTCTTTTGCGTTACAAAGGTAAAAACGACCTTTGGCATACCCCCTAATACCATGTACTCTCTGAAGTTTTCTAAAAGAATCTGATATTCCAATGTTGTTAATGGTTGAACATTCAGCATTTTCTGATAGAAGCTTTCTATCTGTTCATCATTATAACCTTTTGCCCATAAAAATTCTTCAAAATCTAAAGAATACATTTCGTAATCTTGTTTATATCCAACACTGTTTGATTCTATTTCCTGATAGTTGATTCCCATTAGTGAACCAGAACAAATAACATCATATCGACCATCTATTAGAAAAGATTTTAAACTTGTTGCACAGTTAATACAGTCCTGTATTTCATCAAAGAAAAACAATGTTTCATTTTCAATGAATCGAAATTCAGGATTAATGAGAGAAATATTTTTTATGATTGTATCCACATCAAAACCATCATTAAATATAGTTTTGTATTGCTTTTGAAGAATAAAATTAATTTCAATGATTGACTCATAATGATTTTTAGCAAAGTGCTCTATAGCCTCAGTTTTACCTATTTGGCGAGCTCCTTTTATAATCAAAGGATATCTATTTTCACTTTTTTTCCAATCCTCAAGCACCTTATCAACTTTACGTTTAAGTCTTTCCATATTATCACCACACTTTAACTATATATATTTTATCACAAAATTCCAAAAGTATTCAAATATATTAAACACTTTTTTCTTAACTAAATTTTATGTTTTTTCACATTTTTTTATATCTATTAAATATCTTACACATTTTTCCTAAAATATAAAACATAGAATTATAATGCAGTTTTTTTGAGAAATTCTATAATAATATCATTAGCTATTTTTGAAATATGTAGAAAGTCAAACGAGTTCATTTTTATCTTGTTATATATCAAAGATAGTATACAAAAAAGAATCATAATTTCAAAATCATGATTCTTTTATCATCAATTATTTTAAAATTTTAAAATGATGCCCTGGTTTAATGAAATCAAGTAACATTAATTCTTCAGGTTTAACAGTCGCAACTAAATTACGTTCACCATCATTTGGAATTTCAGTTAAAACGATTTCAAGTTCACCACGATAATGAGCCAAGTTATCATTAACGATTAAAACATCTCCACGTGTAAAGACTTTTTTACCTGGATCTCTATATGGAATAGATTGAGATTCAACTTTCATGTTAGCAGATTGTCCCATAGTTCCATCTTGAACACTCTTTTTAGCTTTGAACCAAACACGAGGTGATGAAGAACGTAACATAAATGAAGAATGATCATAACGATCCCAATGAGGTGCGAAATCATACATGATTTCTTTCTCGTTTTGAGTAATACCTACAGCTTCATCAACTTTAATTTCAATAGCTTGCATATTAACTTTAGACAATGCTTCTAATTCTTCATCAGTAGCAGGGTAGTTACCAATTAAGATATCATCTACATCACCAGTTGCTAACATATAACGAGCTTGTAAATCAATTGGTAAACCACGCATAATTTCAACAGTTGGTAAACCACAGAAGACTTGCCATGGTCCAATTGTATGTTCATTGTTACTAGAAACAAATGCAGCAGTATGTAAGTTTAATTCTTTCCAATAACGGTTAAAGTCCATAAATAAATCAAAATCTAAACCTGTATAACGTTCAGGGAAGAAGTTATGACACATTGTGATTTGATCTTTATTTCCACCATTATTAATTAAAAGTTCTACTCCCATATCCATACTTGCATTAAATTCAATTTTAATATTGTATGGATTACGTGTTAATTGAATATCACCTTGAGTCCCAAAGTTACCATCCATTCTAATAATATCTAATCCCAAATCTGCGAATGGTTTTAAGTTATCTGGTGTAGCTCCAATTAACTCAAATACTTGTGGATTTGTATCAGCTGCAACTTCAAATCCTAATTCATGAGCCTTTTTCATAAAATCTTTAAACGTTACAAGATAACTTTCTCTTTCTTCATCTGGAATAGATAAGAAACATGTGAAAATTCTGCTGAAACCAAGTTTGGCAGCTTTTTCCATATAAGTGTATACCTCTTCCATAGGTGTTTTATCAGGGTATACAGAAATACCTAATTTATGCATTTTCGTTTTCCTCCTTATGTTTTCATTATAACATCTTTATGAATAGACTTTAAGCAAAAAAAGAAGATAAATAAAGACATATATTTTTAATATCAATAATTTCTTTTATGATAGGAATAAGATGAAGTAAAGCAATAATGATATATATGGATATATAAATAAAGAAAGTTGTTTGTGAATGAAACTTATCAAATGTGTTTTTAAAAGAATATCATAATGATCATATCATTTCTCATTCTTTTTAAATGGATAAGCTTAGATTTGTTATCAGTATAGAGTTCATATTTTTCTTCTGTAGATTCACTTTTAAAATAATACGCATGACCTTTTCTTAAAAACATTGAGACATTGTTGGCTTAGTTGAGTTGAATATAATCCAACATGACATTGATGTTCTATGGAGATAAATTGATTTTTATTAAAGTTGATGTGTTTAAATAATATAAGAATTATAGATAATATAGTTTTTTGTATAAATATGGTGTTATAATAAACGGACACCAAATGTATTTTTAATGAATAATAAATAAGATTTATCCCTAATAATACTGAGATTTAAATATAAAATCATGGAAATATATACTGTCAGGACTTCGCAAATTCACATATTTATGATATAACAAAAGATATAGATTGGAAGAAAGGAGCAATGAGCATGAGTTTAGAAATATGTTTATCGTTTGTTGTTACATTCATATTAAGCTTAATTCTTGTTCCAATGGTGGGGAAAGTTTCAAAAAAACTTGGCATTATTGCTCATACAAATAAACGAACAATACATAAAGGGATTATTGCGAGAACTGGTGGTTATGCGATTTATATGAGTTTCTTAATTGGAACAACCATCTTTTTAAAAACCGATACACAAATTAATGCCATATTAATAGGTGGGTTTATTATTTTTATAACTGGTTTTTATGATGATATTCATGATTTATCGCCAAAGTTAAAAATGCTTGGTCAAGTCATTGCAGCATTAGTTGTCATTATCTATGGAGATATTGTTTTAAAAGGTTTTAGTATTCCCTTTTTACCAGATTCGGTTTCTTATGTTTTAGCTATTATTATTACTATTTTATGGATTGTCGGTATCAGTAATGCGATTAATCTGATTGATGGATTAGATGGATTGTGTGCAGGTATTTCTATTATTGTTTTAGTTACCATTTCTTTAACATCATTAACATATGGACGTACTGATATATCTTCTTTATCGTTGCTTTTAGCTGGAGCAATTGGTGGCTTTCTGGTTTATAATTTCCATCCTGCATCTATTTTTTTAGGTGATTGTGGAGCTTTATTTATTGGTTTTATGATTGCAGTCATCTCCTTGTTAGGATTTGGTTATAAGAGCTCATCATTCTTTACTTTAGGTGCACCTATTGTGGTCTTGATGGTGCCTATCATGGATACATTTATTGCGATTATAAGACGTAAAGTCCATCATAAAAGCTTTAGTGAAGCTGATCGTAATCACCTTCATCATAAATTAATGTTTTCATTAGAACTTGGACAAACAAAAAGTGTTTTAATCCTATATGCTGTTACAGTTTTATTTTCATTATGTTCATATCTCTATCTGTTTGATAGAATTGCTGCAACTATTGTGTTTATTACATTAATGATTTTATTTGAACTTTTTGTAGAAGCGACCAATATGATTGATCGTAAGTACAAACCACTTTTAACGATTCTTAATATTTTTATTAAAAGTGAATATTTACCATCAATTAAGGATACAAAACCATATCAGAGAATTATCCAAAAAGCAAAGAAAAAATATGCGATTATTCTGATTCTTGTGATAGGTATTGTTTTCTCTATGGTCTTTGTTTTAAACAATGATGAAAAAGAAGAGACTCAAACTCCAGTTACAATTGAATATGTTGAATCCAGTAATGAAACAAAACTGATGAGTGATATTTATAATCAACTTGTAACAGCAATCAATCGTGGAGATAAAACAGCTGAAAGACAGTTGGTAGCTGCATATTTTGTAAGTGATTATTATACTTTATCTAATAAAGAAGATGGAGAGATTGGCGGTATTGATTACTTTTATGCTGATAAAAAAGATGACTTTACAGCATATGCACAAAATGAATATTACAAGAATGTCAGTCAGTTAAAAACTTTACCGGAAGTTATCCGCTATGATATTCTTTCTAATGTGGAATCACATAAGGCATTGGCAGGATTAGAGGATTATACTTATTATGATATAGAGGTTCAAATCACTTTTAAAGAAGAAAATCCTATATTAAAGAGCCTCCAATATACAACAACAGTTACTTTGATAGAAAAAAATCAAAAGTTTAGTGTAGTTGCGATGGAGGAATATAATGGATAAATTCTTATGGGTTGGACTTGGAGGAGCACTTGGAGCTATATTGCGATATGGAATCAGTCTCATTCCTTTGAAGAGTCATTTTCCTATATTAACACTCATAACAAATATCTTAGGTGCATTTATGATTGGAATCGTTGTTGGTATATTTTCGAAAGATCGTATATCACCCTCAATGAATTTATTTTTAAAAACAGGAGTCTGTGGAGGATTTACAACATTTTCTACATTTTCTCTAGAAACTTTGACACTTTTAGAAGATGGTTTTTATCTTTTAGCTATATTATATGCATTGATTAGTGTCATTGGATGTATAATTGGAGTATATTTAGGAAAAATAATAGTGAAATAGAGGCATGTCATTGTGCTTCTTTTTCTTTATTATCACTGCAGAATGGTATATAATGAGAGCGTAAAAGTTTATGAATTTGTTGGTTGGGAATAGAAATATTTCATGAAAATGGAAGCAGGTGTGAATCCTGAGCTGTCCCGCAGCCGTGAAAGGGAGTCAATGCAATATAGCCACTGGGTAACTGGGAAGGAGCAAAGACGATGAACTTGAGCCGGAATACATGCCAACATCTTGGAATACACTTTACGGAGTATAAAGTCGTTCTAGTTTCAATTCTAGGGCAGAGATGTCCTATTTTTGTCTAGAGAAAGAGGAGGACAAAATGAAGAAAATTTTTACAAGTTTATTATTAATGACAGTGATGATTTTAGGTCAAATCGCACCTACATCAGCACTCAGCTATGATGAAAGTTATGCAGCAGCAAAGAACTTTTATTCACAAAAAGCAGAATTTGCAAGTTTTGGAGAAGTGCTTGCCTATGAAGCTATTGGTTTGGAATCTGATGATAAGGAGATTGACCAATTGCTGGCAAGTGATTATGCTTCAGAAATAGCACAAGCAGTGATTACATTAACATTACATGGAGATGATCCAAGAAACTATCAAGGAACAAACTATGTTGAAATGTTAGAAAACTGTGTACAGGAAAATGGTGCTTTTGATAAGCAAAATACATCTACATATGCGAACTATCAAGTTTATGGTGTTTATGCATTATATGTTGTCAATTCACCAAAATTAACTTTAGCAGCTGATTATCTAGCAAGCTTAATCGATGAAAATGGTGCTTTTGGTTCAAATTATGGACCAAGTTTAGATATTACGGGATGGGTCATTGAATCTTTAGCTTTAGTAGATTCACAGAAATATCAAGAAACAATTCAAAAATCCATTGCTTATATCCAATCAACACAAGATGGACAGGCAGGATATCAAGATAGTTATAGTGGTGTCAATGTCAATACACAAGCTTCAGTATTATCAGGTTTGTTAACGGCAGATGCACAAGGTGTAAAAGATGGAACATATAATCAGGGAGAATATAATCCATATGATATTTTATTAAATTATCAAAATGACAATGGAAGTTTCTGGTATAGTGCAAAAGGTGAAGTTAATGATTGGGCAACTATGCAGGGAATTCAGACAGTTGGATATTATTATAATGGTTCAGTCTATGCAAAAGCACATCAGCAGTATGCTGAATTGGTGAAAACAACACAACAAAGCCAGGAAACAACAAAACCTGTTGAAGGAAAACCACAACAGACAACTGAAGTGAAAAAAGAAGAACAGCCAAAAGAAACATCAAAGAAAGCTGATGTTGTGCAAACAGATGATACTTCATGGATTTTAGGATATGGTTTATTGTTTGTTGTGAGTGGCCTGGTTTTATTGAAAGGAAGAAAAATATTTGAATAAAACAAAGAAGTATACAATTATATTCGTCGTTGTATGTTTTTTGATTATTGGAGGCTTTAGCCTTTATCATGCTTTGTTTGCAGCACCAACACAGACAACACCTGTGACCTTAAGTGAAACTCAGCCACAGCAACAAGAAGAAACAAAACAACAAGAAGATACAACAGAGAATCAATCTACAGAAACTAAAAAAGAGAGTACTGCTTCAAAAGATAATTCATCAACACAAAAACAGCAATCATCATCAACAAAACAGTCCTCATCACAACAGCCCTCATCTTCACAATCACAGTCTACATCAACAAATGAAACACAAAAAACACAGGAAGTCGAAGAAGAGGAAGTTGAAGAACCAACAGATGAAATGGTGGAATCTGTTTATGTGAAGATTACAGGTGTTGATGGCGTGATTGCAAGTGATTATGTTGAGTTTGATGAAGGAATGAGTGCATTTGATGCTTTAAAAGTTTTAACAGATAATTATGAAATATCTTTAAAATCAAGTGGTTTGAGGCAAACTGTTTATGTAAAAGCGATTAATGGTCTTTCAGAATTTGATTATGGTGGGAGGTCTGGATGGAAATATCGTGTGAATGGAACATATCCAAGTGTAGGAGCAGGTGCCTATACCCTCAAAAATGGTGATCAACTTGAGTGGATTTATTCACAAAATGGATAAAGTTAAGGAAATCAGTTTAATAGGGATATTGGCTGCAGTTAATATTGCATCTCGTATAGCGCTGCAGTCATTACCTAATATCAAACCCGTCACATCGATTATTATCATTTCTGTCATGCTTTTTGGTTTAGGCTTTGGCATTAAGCTGACACTTGTGACAACACTTGTATCGAATATGTATTTAGGTATGGGTATTTGGACTTTTTTTCAAATATTGGCCTGGATTGTGATTTGTTTGTTGACACAATGTTTAATGGATTTTTTTAAGAGAATACATAAACAACCCCATCTTCTTGTGATGGCAGTATTTGCTTTTTTGATGGGTTACATATTTGGGTTTATTGTCTCTTTAGATAAATTAATGATTGGTGGACCCTCTTTATTTATTGTTTATTATTTATCTGGTCTATTATTTGATACTTTTCATGCGGTAGGAAATTTCTTTTTTTATCTTGTTGCAGCTCCAATTCTTATGAAAATTTTTATGAAAAATAAAAGTATTGTAATTTGATGTTCATTATGCTATGATATCTGTGCTAATGTATAAAAAGAAAAGGAGGTACGACAATGATTTTAAATATTTTATTGATTCTTGTTTCAATTGCTCTTATTGTTGTATGCCTATTACAAAGTGGAAAATCTGATGGTGTTGTGAATGCTTTGACTGGTCAAAGCTCAAACCTATTTGCTCATCAAAAAGAAAGAGGAGCTGATTTGGTTTTAACACGTATAACTGTTGGACTTGCAATTGCATTTTTTGTTCTTGCAATCGTAATTAGAATGGGTTAATCAGTAGGGCACTTTGAGGTGTCCTCTTTTTATTAATAGAATAAATAGGAGGTGATAAAGTTGAAAGAAGAGATATTGGAACTGTTGGCTGATCAAACATATACAAGAAGAAAGATTCAGGAGTTAGCTGAACATTTTCATATGACAGAAACACAGGATTATGTTTCATTTATTAAGTTAATTAATGAAATGGAAGATGAAGGATTAATTATAAGAAGTCGTATCAATGATTATTATTTAATTAATCAACTTCAATACTACAAAGGTGTTTTAGAATTAAATAAACGTGGTTTTGGTTTTGTGAAGGTTGATGAAGATAGAGAATTTTATATTCATGATTCTAATATGAAAGATGCACTTCATAATGATACAGTCTTAATAGAAAAAATCAAATCTCGTGGACAACGTGAAGAAGGGCGTGTTGTACGTGTTTTAAAGCGTGGTAAACTTCGTTATGTTGGAGAAGTCAAACGTGGAAGAAAAGACTATCTTGTCAAAGCAGATGACCAAAAATTTGATAAACCAATTATTGTTGATGCAGCACATATGCATGGAGCTATGCCTGGGCATAAGGTTGTTGTAGAAATTAAGACTTTTAAACCACAAATTAAAGGTGATATTGTTAAAATTATAGGACATCGTAATGATCCTGGTATAGATATTTTATCAATTGTTCATGCCCATGATGTGGATATAGAATTTCCTAAAGAAGTCTATGAGCAGATAGAAAATATATCGGATGAAATTGATCCAAGTGATATTGAAAATCGTGTAGATTTAAGAAGTGAGCTGATTGTCACAATTGATGGTGATGATGCTAAGGATTTAGATGATGCAATTTCTTTAAAGAAATTAGATAATGGACATTATCAGCTAGGAGTTCATATTGCTGATGTTTCTTATTATGTGACAGAAGGTTCACCTTTAGATAAGGAAGCGATTAAAAGAGGAACATCTATTTATCTGGTTGATCGTGTTATTCCTATGTTACCACATAAATTATCTAATGGAATATGTTCATTAAATCCCAATACGGATCGATATACAATCAGTTGTATTATGGAAATCAATAAGCAGGGTGAAGTTGTCAATCATGATATTTTACCGACAGTGATTCATTCTTCTTATCGTATGACATATAATAATGTGAATAAGATTTTAGATGGTGATCAAAAATTACAGCAGGAATATGCGCCAGCTGTGCCGCTGTTCTTTTTAATGCAGGAATTAGCCACATTATTAAGAAAAGTCAGAGATGAACGTGGAGCTATAGATTTTGATGTTGATGAAGCCAAGGTTCTTGTTGATAAACAAGGAAAACCAACGGATGTTGTTTTAAGAAAACGAGGAGCTTCTGATAAAATTA
This sequence comes from uncultured Massilimicrobiota sp., assembly GCA_944325245.1. GTDB lineage: Bacteria > Bacillota_I > Bacilli_A > Erysipelotrichales > Coprobacillaceae > Allocoprobacillus. Next base: position 44,166 of record CALUZM010000011.1, read on the forward strand.
TTGAAGAGTTTATGTTGAAAGCCAATGAAACAGTAGCTCAACATTTTAAATGGATGGATTTGCCATTTATCTATCGTGTTCATGAACAGCCAAAGATTAAGAAATTACAACAATTTGTGAATATTGTAAAACCATTAGGATATACGATTAAAGGATCTCTAGAACATGTTTATCCAAATGAATTAAATGCCATTATTCATGCGTCTAAGGGAACAGATGAGCACGTGATTGTTTCAACATTATTATTAAGATGTATGCAAAAAGCAAGATATGATGCACAATGCTTAGGACATTTTGGTTTAGCAGATGAATATTATACACATTTTACTTCACCAATACGTCGTTATCCTGATTTATTAGGACATCGTTTAATTAGAACATTCTTATTTAAGCAGGACTATAAACAGACAGCTCATTTTGAAGAAGTGATTCCAGAATTAGCAGAGCAATCATCATATCGTGAGAGAGAAGCTATTGATATTGAAAGAGAAGTTACAGATATGAAGATGGCTGAGTATATGTCTGAACATATTGGGGAAGAATTTGAAGGTATGATTTCTTCTATTACTTCTTTTGGTTTCTTTGTTGAACTTCCAAATACTATTGATGGTTTGGTACATATCACAGATTTAACAGATGATTATTATCATTATGATGAAAAACAAATGATTCTCGTTGGTGAAAGAACAGGAAGAATCTTTAAATTATCTGATAAAGTGAAAGTTAGAGTTGTAGCCTGTGATAAAAAAGAAAGAACAATTGATTTTGAAGTTGTTGGAATGGAATCAAGAAAAAAGAAATCAAAAATTGTGAAAATAAATGATAGAAAAGTAAAGACAAAACGTACAAAAAAGGGTAAAATAAATAAGTCTCATAGAAAGATGAGAAGACGTAAATAGAAAGGAAGTGATATGCATGAAAGTTGTCACTCAAAATAAAAAAGCATTTCATGATTACTTTATTTTAGATACTTATGAAGCTGGAATTGAGTTAAAAGGGACAGAAATTAAATCAGTACGTCTTGGACATGTCAATTTAAAAGATGCTTTTATTCGTTTTAAGAATAATGAAGCTTTTATTGAAAACATGCATATCGCTCCTTATGAACAAGGAAATATCTTTAATCATCAACCACTTCGTAATAGAAAGCTATTGCTTCATAAAAAGCAAATTAAAAAGCTACAAAGAGAAGTGAAAGAAAATGGTTTAACAGTAGTCCCTACAAAATTATATTTTAATACTTCTAAATTAAAAGTAGAGATTGCTTTAGCAAGAGGTAAGAAATTATATGATAAACGTCAGGATCTTAAAGCTAAAGATGCAAAAAGAGACATGGAAAGAGCATTAAAAAATGCTTACTAATGGGGGCGTCTTGGATTCGACAGGGGTCAGTTTGAATGGAATGGCAGCCGTGGGCATACGTTAATTGCAAACAAAAAATATCTGGAAACAGACAACAATTATCTTTCGCTTGCTAGTCGACGTTAGACTTTAGCGAATATCAGCCTATAGCATACCTATGGCTATAGAACTGGTAACATATCTAATAGGTTAAGGGTATAAAGATTCTGGATTTATACCACGAAAATGTACAGAATCGCTAAGTGAAAGACTGCTTGTGGATCATAGCTTAGTTAAATTCATTCGACAAGATAAGCTGTAGAAGTTTCATATGGGACGGCTTTTGGACAGGGGTTCGATTCCCCTCGCCTCCACCAAATTTAATGTGCAATGTGGATGTTATCAAAATTATGCTGATATAATCAACATAATTTTGATTTTTATCCATTTTTAAAAAAGTCTATTTACCGTGGATATCACCTTAAAATACAAGGATGTCATGCACTATAAATAGACCTTTTTTTGTACAGTTCGTGCGTTCTGTATGTCATATATTTTATGGGAAAATTTAAGATTATGTAGACAATTCATACTTTTTATGATGATAATACTATGAAGAGAAGAAGGCAATATCATCTCAACAAAGCAGTGAATAAGCATTGTTTCGCCTAAAATTGTGATATGCAGCATTTTTAGAAAAAACGCGAAATAGAATAACCTATACAATATGTTTAAGTAGTGTAAAAAATGTAGAAGGAATGTAAAAATAACATAAAAAACTAATATATCTATATATTTCAATTCCATTTTCATAAAAATAGGGTGTTTTGCATATGTGGGTTAAAGAAGCAACATCGTTTCATATCACAGTAGAGGGCAACGCCCACTGTTTTCAAGGAATCGGAAGAAATAAAATAGCGTCGTCATAACAGGCCGAGTGCCATTGATGCCAAATTAAGACGTGAACTTCAAGAAAAAATCAAACGTGTTCAAAAAGAATTAAAAATTACAACTGTCTTTGTCACACATGATCAGGATGAAGCTATGATTATGTCTGATAAAATTCATTTGATGAATAATGGTGTAATAGAACAAAGTGGCAATCCAGTCCAATTATATACACATCCAGTATCTAAGTTTGCTGCAGAATTTATTGGACATTATAATATTTTAGATAGCGATCAATTAAAGACTCTTTTACCATTTAAGAAATTTAATAATAGATATTATGCGATTCGACCTGAAACCCTTCTTATTCAAAGTGAACCTATTCAAGATGAGACAATGTATGTGTTTGAAGCTGTTGTAGATAATTATATTTCTAGAGGAAATGTCTTGAGATATACATTACGTTGTCAAGATGTGACTTTTAAATCAGAAGTCTTATTTAGAAGTTTCACATTGTTTGATGAAGGACAGAAAGTCTATGTTGGCATTGAACCACATAATATTCTTGCAATTAGAGATTAAATAATAATAGGACTGTTTAATCATATGGATTAAAGAGTCTTTTCTCTTTTTCATATATATGTTAATAAAAATAAGTTATAATGAACGATAGAGGAAGTGATAAAATGATCAAACAGAATTTACATACACATTCTCTTTATTGTGATGGAAAAAACACAATCGAAGAGATGATACAGGAAGCTATTTCAAAAGGATTTACAATTCTTGGTTTTTCTGGACATGGAAATTGTCGACATATTGATGACTATTCTATGGACGAAGAGAATACTCAAAAATATATTCATGATGTTTTAGAAGCAAAAGAAAAATATCGTGATCAAATTCAAATTTTTTTAGGTATTGAACAAGATGTTTTAGGAGAACGTTTTGAAAAACATCATCCTTATGATTATATTATCGGAAGTGTTCATTTTGTAAAAACAGGGAATCGCTATTTGCCAGTTGATCAAAGTGCTGACATAACAAGAAAAATTGTGGATTATTATGGTAGCTTTTTAAATTATGCTAAGAGTTATTATGAAGAAGTGAAAAAGATAGTGAATATGGATGAAGTCGATATCGTAGGTCATATTGACTTACTTACAAAATTTAATGAAAATGAAGAATTTATTTCATTTGAACAAAGCGAATATTTAAAGTTAGCTTATGAATGTATAGATTTATTAATACCTAAAAAGAAAATATTTGAAGTGAATACTGGTGCGATCGCAAGAGGACAAAGAAAAACGCCTTATCCTCATCGTACTTTACTTGAATATATTTATCAGCATGGTGGTAAGATTTGTTTAAATAGTGATTGCCACAATAAAGAGATGCTAGATTGTTATTACCAAGAAGCTTTAGATTTGATTCAAAGTTGTGGTTTTCAATCTATGATGGTCTTGACTGAGCAGGGATTTGTTGAAAAAGATATACAGGAATTTTTATAAAAAGAAAGATTTGGAGAAAAGAAAATGAAACAAGATTTTAATATTCATACGCATACAACACGTTGTCATCATGCGGTAGGAAGAGATGAACAGTATATTTTATCGGCAATAGAAGCAGGGATGAAAACAATTGGTTTTAGTGAGCATATGGCATATCCCCATATCGAAATACCAAAAGAGCGTATGTATAATCAAGATATTGATGAATATTTAAAGACGATGTATCAACTCAAAGATCAATATAAAGATCAGATTGAAGTTTTAGTTGGATTTGAAATAGAATACTATGAAAATCAGAAAGATTATTTATTAGAAATGAGAAAACATTGTGATTATATGATTGTAGGACAACATTTTCGCTATTTTGATGGTTATAATTATGATTATTTCAATAATGATGAAGATGTCTTGATATATGCTCATCAAATTGAACGAGCTTTGGAAGTTGGTTTGACAAGATACATTGCGCATCCAGATTTCTTTATGCTAGGAAGAAGACAATGGACCCCAGCATGTGATCAAGCATCGCAAATGATAGTAGAGGCAGCTAAAAAATATAATGCCGTTTTAGAAATCAATTTAAATGGCATTAGATATGGAAAACTCTACTATCATGATGGAATGGCATATGCTTATCCACATCCTCAATTCTTTAAACATGTCACAAAAGATAATAAAGTTTGTTTTGGATATGATGCTCATCATCCAACAACTCTATTAGAACATCAACGCATAGATATATGTCTGGATATTTTAAAAGATTATGAATTTACTTTTTTAGAAGATATTCATGAAATATTATGAGAAGTCAAATGAGGCTTCTTTTTTATATCGCGGTTATCATTGAGTATATCTATTTTCAGTCCAACAGTTTTTATTCATTGTATTGTTTAATCTTTCATGTTTTATAATAAGTAAAAAGTATCCAGTGAATACTTTTTACTCTTGGGCATTTCCCCGCTGCTTGCGGCGTAGTGCCCA
>CALUZM010000012.1 GCA_944325245.1 uncultured Massilimicrobiota sp.
CGTCTTACTTTTAATTCAAGTACAGGCATAATATTGTTGATTGCTTGATCAAATACTTCCATTGCAGGATTTCCAGTTTTTGCTTCAACTTTTTTAAATGCTTCATATAAGATGTTTTGTGCAACACCTTTTTTACCATCAAGCATAATATTGTTAATTAATTTTGTTACTACCTTAGAGTTATAAATTGGATCTGGTAGTACATCTCTTTTTGCTACACGTCCTCTTCTTGACATCAGTTTTTCCTCCTATCTCTTATTTTTTAGGTTTTTTAGCTCCATAACGAGAGCGTCCTTGCATACGATCTTTTACACCAGCACAGTCCATAGTACCACGAATAATATGATAACGAACCCCTGGTAAGTCCTTAACACGTCCTCCACGAATTAACACAACGCTGTGTTCCTGTAAGTTGTGCCCAATTCCTGGAATATATGCTGTAACTTCCATTCCGTTTGATAAACGAACACGGGCATATTTACGTAAAGCCGAGTTAGGTTTCTTTGGTGTCATAGTGGCAACACGAGTACAAACTCCACGTTTTTGAGGTGAACTAATATTAGTTGGTTTTTTTAATAATGAGTTGTAACCTCTATTTAACGCAGGTGATTTTGATTTAGATGTTTTTTCACTACGTCCTTTTCTGACTAATTGATTAATTGTAGGCATGTTTTTCTCCTTTCCTTTCTTCTTAACACACAATTCCGGGTGTTTCATTTTTCAATGAGATAAAATGCACTCATCACTGAGTACCGAAAGCAATTATATATGACAAATTCCATAAAGTCAACACTTTTTTTGCAAATATAAACATAAGAAAAACAAGATTCTCAAATATTTAAGAATCTTGTTTTTTTATTTTATTCTGCACTTAAGAATTCTTCATCAGTATCAGTGCTTAATAAGCTTTCAGATAAAGTTTCAGCTTCTAATTTTTCAGCTTCTTCTAATTCTTTTTCCTTACGTGCTTCTTCTAATTCTCTCGCAATCGTTTCAGGTGATTTTAAAGGTCCTCTTAAACCTGTACCTGCTGGTATTAACTTACCAATGATAACATTTTCTTTAAGTCCTCTTAATTCATCCACTTTTCCTTTGATTGCAGCATCAGTTAAGATTTTTGTAGTTTCCTGGAATGAAGCTGCAGATAAGAATGATTCTGTTTCAAGTGATGCTTTTGTAATTCCTAAAAGAATTGGTCTTGCGACTGCAGGATGTTTACCTTGTTTGAGAACTTCTTTATTTAATTCAGTAAATCTCTGAACATTGATATGTGTTCCAGGTAATGCTCCAGTATCTCCACCTTCAACAATTCTCATCTTCTTTAACATCTGATGAATGATAACTTCGATATGTTTATCAGAAATTTCGATACCTTGTAAACGATAGACTTTCTGAACTTCTTTTAAGATATAATTTTCAACTGCTTTCACATCAGCAACAGCTAATAATTCTTTTGGATCAATAGATCCTTCAGTAATCTTAGAACCAATACCTACTTCATCACCAACAGAAACTCTTAATTTTGCTCCATAAGGTGTTAAATAGCTCTTTGTTTCTAATAAGTTTGAAACAACAACTTCTGCTCTACCATTGTTATCAATGATGTTAGAAACTTCACCATCAATTTCAGAAATGATAGATTTTGCTTTTGGATTTCTTGCTTCAAATAACTCTTGAATACGTGGTAACCCCTGAGTGATATCTGCTCCACCAGCAACTCCACCCATGTGGAATGTACGCATTGTTAACTGTGTACCAGGTTCACCGATAGATTGTGCTGCCATAATACCAATAGCTTCACCAAGTTCAACCTGTTCTCCAGTCGCTAAGTTACGACCATAACATTTTCTACAGATTCCATTTTTCGCTTTACATCCGAAAATAGATCTGATTTCTACTTCTTTAATTCCAGCATCAGTGATAGCTTTGGCAATTGGTTCATCAATCATTTCACCAGCGCGCACAAGAACTTCTCCTGTTTCTGGATGAGAAATATCTTTTTGTGAATAACGTCCCACAAGACGGTCATATAATGGAACAATAACAGAGTTGTCAGAAGTATTGTATAATTCTGTAACAACAAATCCCTGATCCGTACCACAATCATCTTCAGTGACAATGACTTCTTGAGCAACATCAACCAAACGTCTTGTTAAGTATCCTGAATCGGCTGTCTTTAACGCTGTATCGGTAGATCCTTTACGGGCACCATGTGTAGAGATGAAGAATTCAGATGCTGTTAAACCTTCTCTAAATGAAGATTTGATAGGCAACTCAATTGTTTCACCTTTTGGATTTGACATCAATCCACGCATACCAACAAGCTGCGTAAAGTTAGAAATATTACCACGGGCACCTGAATCAGACATAATGAAGATTGGATTACGATCATCAGCTTCGAACTCATCTTTAACGACAGCCTGAACCTGATCTTTGACAGATTCCCATAACTTAATAACGATATTATGTCTTTCTTCATCAGTGATTTTTCCTTTACGATATAATTTCTTAATCACTTCAAGTTTTTCATCAGCTTCATCAAATAAAACATATTTACTTTGAGGAACCTGAATATCATAAACTGATACAGTAATACCAGCAATTGTAGAATAATAGAATCCTTGATCTTTCAATTTATCCAACATAGCTGTTGTATCACTAATTTTTGTTGGATCGAACATAGCATTGATAATATTTCCTAAAGCTTTTTTACCTAAAGGCTTAATTAGTGGTTGAGCTTTAATATGTGCCTTAATATCAGTTCCCATTGGCACAAAATATTTATCAGGTGTTCCATCTAAATTTTCTTTACTAGAATCATTAATGAATGGGAAAGCTCCATCAAAGATCTGATTGAAAATAATTTTACCAACACTTGTAATCAAATAACTATTGTTTTGTTCTTCTGTAAATGTTTTGTTCTTTAAAGATTTTCCTCTAATAGCAACTCTTGTATGCAAATGAACAGTCTTTGCATCATAAGCCATTAAAACTTCATTTACATCAGCAAATACAGTTCCTTCTCCAACAGCTCCTTCATCTTCCAATGTTAAGTAATAGTTACCTAACACCATGTCCTGAGATGGTGTAACGATTGGTTTTCCATCTTTTGGACCAAGGATGTTGTGAGAACCTAACATTAACTGTCTTGCTTCCTGAATAGCTTCTTCTCCTAATGGAACGTGAACTGCCATCTGGTCACCATCAAAGTCAGCGTTGAACGCTGGACATACTAATGGGTGCAAACGAATAGCACGTCCTTCAACCAATTTTGGTTCGAAAGCCTGAATCCCTAATCTATGCAATGTAGGGGCACGGTTCAATAAGACTGGATGTTCTTTAATGACTTCTTCAACGATTGGCCAAATCACATCATCCATCTTATCAATGAGTCTTTCAGCAGCTTTGATATTTGTCGCAATCTGCTCTCTGACTAATCCACTAATAACAAATGGTTTAAATAAGTTTAGAGCCATTTCACGTGGAATTCCACATTGGTACATTTTTAAGTCTGGACCAACAGCGATAACTGAACGTCCTGAATAGTCAACACGTTTTCCAAGTAAGTTTTGACGGAAACGTCCCTGTTTACCTTTTAACGTATGGCTTAATGATTTTAATGGTCTTCCTCCAGCACCAGTAATTGGTTTAGAACGACGTCCATTATCAATCAAAGCATCAACTGCTTCCTGTAACATACGTTTTTCATTTTGCACAATGATTGATGGTGTCCCAAGTTCTAATAATTTCTTTAAACGATTATTACGTGTAATGACACGACGATATAAATCATTCAAATCACTTGTCGCAAAACGTCCACCATCCAATTGAAGCATTGGTCTTAAATCAGGTGGAATAACTGGAAGCACATCTAGAATCATCCATTCAGGCTGATTATGTGAAGTTCTAAAAGCTTCAATAGCTTCTAGTCTCTTCAACAATTTAGAACGTCTTTGTCCTTGTGCTTCTTTTAAATCTTTAGTCACTGATTCAAATTCTTCATCTAAATCAACTTTTTGAAGTAAGATTTTAATTGCTTCTGCCCCAGTTTTTGCTTCAAACTGATGACCAAATTTTTCATAACAGTTACGATAATCTCTTTCAGATAAAACTTGTTTATATTCTAAAGGTGTACTTCCTTTATCAGTAACAACATAAGAAACGAAATAAATGATTTCTTCAAGTTGTTTTGGTGACATATCAAGAATCAGACCCATTCTTGATGGAATACCCTTTAAGTACCAGATATGAGCAACTGGAGTCGCAAGTTCAATATGTCCCATACGTTCACGACGTACAGATGATTTTGTAACTTCAACACCACAACGATCACAGATTACGCCTTTATATCTGACTTTCTTATATTTACCACAGCTACATTCCCAATCCTTAGATGGTCCAAAGATTCTTTCACAGAATAGACCATCTTTTTCAGGTTTTTGAGAACGATAATTAATAGTTTCAGGTTTTTTAACTTCACCATAAGACCATTCACGAATTTTTTCTGGAGAAGCTAATCCAATTTGGATTGCTGAAAAGTTATTGACATCTGCCATTCATTGTTTCCTCCTATTCTTCGTTACTTTCTTCTTCATCATCAGTGAAGAGTTCATCAATTGCAGAATCCAAATCATCAAATGATTCTTCATCTTCTGAGAAATCACCTTCTGCCTCAGCTACTTCTTCTTGAGTCACTTCTGGCTTTTCAGGAGTTGTATCAATTGAAGTTGGGAAACGACGTTCTTCATCTTCAATCTTTCTTGCGTCAATTTCATGACCATCTTTATCTAACATACGAATATCTAAGGCTAAAGCCTGTAATTCTTTTGTTAAAACTCTAAATGATTCAGGCAATCCAGGTTCAGGTAATTTTTGTCCTTTGACAATGGCTTCATAAGTTTTGACACGTCCAACAACATCATCAGACTTCACAGTTAAGATTTCTCTTAATGTATATGCAGCACCATAAGCTTCAAGTGCCCAAACTTCCATTTCACCAAATCTTTGTCCACCATTTTGAGCCTTACCACCAAGAGGCTGTTGTGTGACTAATGAATATGGTCCAACTGATCTCGCATGTAATTTGTCATCAACCATGTGAGCTAATTTGATCATGTACATAACACCAACTGAAATATTTGAATCAAAATATTCACCAGTTTTTCCAGAAATAACAGGTTGTTTACCATCTACTGACATTCCTGCTTCTTTCATAATATCTTCTAGATCTTTTGAATTAATACCATCAAAGGCAGGTGTTGCAAAGTACAATCCTAATTCTCTAGCAGCATAACCTAAATGTAATTCCAATACCTGTCCGATATTCATACGAGATGGAACCCCTAATGGATTCAACATGATATCAAGAATTGTTCCATCTTCTAAGTGTGGCATATCTTCAATTGGTAAGATTTTAGAAATAACCCCTTTGTTACCATGGCGTCCTGCCATTTTATCTCCTTCAGAAATCTTACGTTTTTGAACGATATAAACTTTGACTACTTTATTAACACCAGGTTGTAATTCATCTCCATTTTTTCTAGAGAAAACTTTAATATCATGAACAATACCAGCACCACCATGAGGAACTCTTAATGAATTATCTTTAACTTCTCTTGATTTTTCACCAAAGATAGCTAATAAAAGTTTTTCTTCAGCAGATAATTCAGCTTGTCCCTTAGGTGTGACTTTTCCAACTAAGATATCCCCTTCTTTCACTTCAGCACCAATCATAATGATACCTTCGCTATTTAAGTTTTTACGGGCATCTTCTCCAACGTTTGGAATATCTCTTGTAATTTCTTCAGGGCCTAATTTTGTATCACGACATTCAATACTATATTCTTCAATATGGATAGATGTATAAACATCTTCTTTGACTAATCTTTCAGACATAATAACGGCATCTTCATAGTTATATCCATTCCATGTCATGAAACCAACCAATACGTTTTGTCCTAAGGCTAATTCACCTTGTTCCATAGAAGGACCATCAGCTAAAATTTCACCTTTAACAACTTTATCTCCAACTTTCACAATTGGTTTATGATTAATACAAGTTCCCGCATTTGAAATCGCGAATTTTGTTAAACGATATTTATGTGGACCTGTATCTTCTTCCACAATAATTTTCTTAGCATCTACATAAGTGACAATACCATCTTTTTTAGCGACAACTGCAGCTCCAGAGTCTCTAGCAGCCTGATATTCCATACCAGTTCCAACAAATGGTGTATGTGGATTTAATAAAGGTACGGCCTGACGTTGCATGTTGGCACCCATCAAGGCACGAGTGGCATCGTCGTTTTCCAGGAATGGAATACATGAAGTTGCAACAGAGACAATCTGTTTTGGAGAAATATCAATGAAATCAACTTCTTCTGGTTTGGCCATAATGTTTTCACCTAAATGACGGGCAATAACCTGTTCATCAAGGATTTTTCCATTTTCATCCTGTTGCACTTTAGCTTGCGCAATAACATAATTCTTTTCTTCATCAGCTGTTAAATAACGCACATCATTTTCATTAATAACACTATGATTGACTTTACGATATGGTGTTTCAATAAATCCATATTTGTTTATTTTTGCATAAGAAGCAAGTGTAGAAATTAACCCGATATTTGGACCTTCAGGTGTTTCGATTGGACAGATACGACCATAGTGAGATGCATGGACGTCACGCACTTCGTATCCAGCACGGTCTCTTGATAAACCACCTGGTCCTAATGCTGATAAACGACGTTTATTTGTCAATTCGGCTAATGGGTTAATCTGATCCATGAACTGAGAAAGCTGAGATGATGAGAAAAATTCCTTCATAGCGGCAGTTAATGGACGAATATTTGTCAGTGACTGTGGTGTGACACTATCAATTTCAGACAATGACATTCTTTCTTTCACGACTCTTTCCATTCTTGATAAACCAATTCTAAACTGATTTTGAATCAATTCACCTACTGAACGGACACGTCTATTTCCTAAATGATCAATATCATCTAATAAACCAATACGACTCATTAAGTTGACTCTATCGTCACTTGCTAAATCTAATGAATTATAAATATCCACAAGATTCAACATATATGAATAAGCTGCAATCATATCAGAAATTGTAATATATTTACAATCTAATGATAAATCAGTTCCGACAACTTTCATCTTTTTTGATTTTGTTTCATCAACATAAACTTCCAATACTTGTACACGTCCATGTGATCTTAAAAAATCATTTGTTTTGATTTCTACTGTGTGAGCTCCGGCTTGGAAAACAGGCGCTAAAAGATCCACTTTATCCTTCGTTAATAAAGTTCCTTCTTTCATCACAACATTTCCATCAACATCTATAACATCCTGAGCTAAAACACGGTTTGTAATTCTATCTAATAAACTCAATTTTTTTCCAAGTTTAAAACGTCCTGCACGCGCAAGATCATATCTCTTTGCATCAAAAAATCTTGTATACAGTAAAGTGTTAGCTCCCTCTAACGTTGCAGGCTCTCCTGGTCTTAATTTATTGTAAATCTCAATCAAAGCCTCATCGGTATTATGAGTTGTATCTTTTGCTAAGGTATTTCTAATAAACTCATGATCCCCTAACACTTCAATGATATCTTCATCGCTACTTAATCCCAATGCACGCAATAAAATAGTTCCAGGAATTTTACGTGTACGATCAATACGCACATTTAAAACATCCTTGGCATCATTTTCAAATTCAAGCCAAGTTCCTCTTGAAGGAATCATACTTCCTGTAAATACTGTCTTTCCACTTTTATCCATTGCATCTGCAAAATATGCACCTGGAGAACGTACTAACTGAGAAACAATAACACGTTCAGCCCCATTAATGATAAAAGTTCCAGCATCTGTCATTAATGGAAAATCTCCCATAAACACTTCATTTTCTTTGATTTCACCAGTTCCGTTATTCACTAAACGTAAAGTTGCACGAATAGGAGCAGAATAATTTGCATCTCTATCCTTTGCTTCATCTACTGAATACTTTGGCTCATCAAAACGGCAATCAACAAACTCTAATGTCAGAGTTTCGTTAAAATTGCTAATAGGATAAACATCGTTAAAAACTTCTTTAATACCTTCGTTCTTAAACCATTCATAAGAATTTGTCTGGATTTCTACTAAATTAGGTAGTTCCAAAGACCCACTAATTCTTGAATAATTACGACGATTAATACGACTTTTTGCCTGAGTTACATTTTTTTCCAAGCCCGCTTCACTCCTTATCAATTATCTCTATCTCCTTTTTTAAAGCAAGCAAAAAACACTGCTTTTATATATGAGTAGGCATTTTATTATACTAGCATAGAGGCTAATTGAAGTCAATACCAAATCAAAAATTTCAAAATAAGTTTTTTAAACTCCAAAAGCAGTGTTATTTGACTGATTTCAATATAAAATATCCTTTATCGCGTCTGATGATTTCACAATTTCCAAAAACTTCCCCCATTTTTTTCTTAGCCGAAGGTGCTCCCTGTTTCTTTTGAATGACAACAATCAATTCACCATGATCATTTAAATAATCATAAGCTTTTTCTAAAATTTCAAAAACAACTTTTTTCCCAGCTCTAATAGGAGGATTGGAAACAATAATATCAAACTTAGAATGAACGTCTTGATAAATATCACTTTTATAAGATCTAATATGATCTTCATGATTTAATTGAATAGATTCATTAGCTAAAGCAACAGCTCGTTCATTCACATCAACCATTTCAACATTTAACCATGGATATTCTTTTTTGAGTGACAAACCTAAAGTTCCATATCCACATCCCACATCCAATAATGTCTTTTGTGTTTTTTGAACATCCATGCTATCCAGTAGCACACGTGAACCATAGTCAACACGTGTTTTTGAAAAAACGCCGATATCACTGACAAAAACAAGATGATGATTACGATATTGAAAAGGAATCTTTGTTTTTTCTGATTTTAAATCTGTATTATTTGTATAATAATGTGGCATATCTGATTCTCCTAGTAAAAAAAGCCCTGAACAGGGCTTTTATCTTGAAATTAGAAATTATTTAACTTCTACAGTTGCACCAGCAGCTTCTAATTGTTCTTTAATCTTAGCTCCTTCTTCTGCAGGAATATCTTTCTTAATTTCAGCTGGAACTTTGTCAACTAATCCTTTAGCATCAACTAATCCTAATCCAGTGATTTCTCTTACAGCTTTGATAACTGCAACTTTAGTAGCACCAACATCAGTTAATGTTACAGTTACGTTAGCAGGAGCAGCATCTGCACCAGCAGCATCTCCACCAGCAACAACAGCTACAGGAGCAGCAGCAGTTACATCAAATTTTTCTTCGATCGCTTTTACTAAATCATTTAATTCTAAAATTGTAGCTTCTTCTAAATAAGCTAAGATATCTTCATGTGTTAATTTTGCCATTTTATTTTCCTCCGTTCATTTTTAACTATTCAGCAGCTTCAGCTGCATCTCCACCTTTTGCATCAGCAACAGCTTGAATAACTCTTGCCACTTTTGCAACAGGTTCTTTCATACATGCAAGTAACATTGAGTACATACCTTCACGATTAGGTAATTTTGCTACTGCCATAACTTCTTCTTTTGGTAAGAATTTACCTTCGATATAAGCAGCTTTGATTTGTAATGCTTCATGGTCTTTTGCAAAATCAGCTAAGATTCTTGCAGGAGCCACTGCATCATCTTTACCAAACGCTAAAGCATTTGGACCAACAAGGTATTCTTCTAATTCGTTCATACCTTCTTGTTCAACAGCTCTTTGAACCAATGTGTTTTTATAAACTTTAAATCCCACATTTTCAGCTCTTAAAGCTCTACGTAATTCAGTAACTTCAGCCACTGTTAATCCACGATATTCAACAACAACTGTTGATTGTGAAGCTTTTAACTGTTCACTAATTTCAGCAACAATCTGTTGTTTTGCTTCTAAGATTTCTTTTGACATTGTTACACCTCCTATTGATTTTATATATGCAACAATATATCCGTGAAAAACTCCCAAGACATAGTCGAGGGAGTTGTCAATTCTTTGACAATATCACCTCGGCAACTTCATTAAGGTTTCCCCGTTGCTGTCTACGGTATATTGATTGCGACTTTTTTATAGCTTCTATAAAGAAGCAACTTTAACTGAAGGACCCATAGTTGATGAAATCACAATATTCTTCATATAAGTCCCTTTTGCAGAAGATGGTTTAGATCTTAATAATAAGTCATAAACTGTTTTGAAGTTTTCTGCAATTTTTTCATCATCAAAAGATACTCTTCCGATTGGCATATGAACATTACCATCTTTATCAGTACGGTAAGTTACTTTACCAGCTTTTGTTTCTTGAACTGCTTTAGCAACATCCATAGTTACAGTTCCAGTTTTAGGGTTAGGCATTAAACCTTTAGGACCTAAGATACGTCCTAATTTTCCTAATTCAGCCATCATATCAGGTGTAGCAATCATAACTTCGAAATCAAGCCATCCTTTTTGGATTTCTTCTAAGATTTCTTTTCCACCTACAACATCAGCTCCAGCAGCTTTTGCTTCATCAAGCTTAGCTCCTTGAGTGACAACTAAAACTTTTTTAGTTTTACCTGTTCCATGTGGTAATACAACTGCACCACGTAATTGCTGATCAGCATGTCTTGTATCTAATCCTAATTTAAATACAACATCTACACTTGCATCAAAATTGACTTTACTTGTTTTCTTTACTAAAGCAACTGCTTCATCAATAGGGTATGCTTTACCTTTTTCAATAAGAGCAGCGGCTTCTTGATATTTCTTACTTCTTTTAGCCATTTTCTATTCTCCTCTTCATTAAATTAAGCATCTAAGCCTTCAACTTTTACACCCATATTACGAGCAGTACCAGCTACGATTTTCATTGCTCCTTCTAAATCGTTAGCGTTTAAATCAGGCATTTTGTATTCAGCGATTTCTTTTAATTTTTCAGCTGATAAAGTTGCAACTGTTTGTTTAGAATCAGAAGCAGCTTTTTTAATTCCACATGCCTTTTTAATCATTTCAGCAGTTGGAGCAGTTTTTAATACGAAGTCAAAGCTTTTGTCTTCATAAATTGTCAAAACAACTGGTACAGTTTCACCCATACGATCTTTTGTCTGATCATTAAAAGCTGTACAGAATTTTGGCATTTGAATACCAGCACCTGCTAAAGCTGGACCTGGTTTAGCTCCCCCTGCAGGGAATTGAATTTTCATAACTCTAGTGACTTTCTTACTCACGCGACACACCTCCTATAAAAATTTGTCCGTGCTGTGGTATAGGACAGTCAATCCTCCCACGCATAGTAACACATATTGCGTCGTTTATTTATTATACACAAACAAATCAGGATTGCAATAGTTTTTTTATTGATTATATCAACTTTTTTACAAAAAAAGACCAACTTAGTGGTCTTTTCATTATAATTCTACTTTTTCTAGCTGGACAAGTCCAATCTCCATAGAATTTTCATTTCCTAAGAAATCAATCAAAACGCTTGCTTCTTCTTTTTCATAATCAATAGATTCAACTTTTCCCTGTTTTCCAGCAAATGGTCCAGAAATGACTCTCACTTCATCTCCAACACCAAAATCAACTTCGACTTGAGATGTTTTGATACCCATACGTTTTAAAATAGGATTAATTTCCTCTTCAGGTAATGGGAATGGTTTTGCTCCACCACCAGAAGACCCAATAAACCCTGTAACACCTGAAGTATTACGAACAATATACCAGGCTTCATCAGTCATAATCATTTCCACTAAAACGTAACCAGGAAACATATTCTTTGTTTTATTAATTTTTTTACCATCTTTAATTTCAGTTTCTACATGTTCAGGAATCACTATATTAAATAAGCAATCCTGAAGTCCCATTGATTCAACACGTTTTTCTAAATTTTCTTTAACTTTATTTTCATGACCTGAATATGTGTTGACAACATACCAGCGTCTTCCTTCATCATTCATTCCTGACATACTAATTCATCCCCAATGCTCTTAAGATTAACGCAATGACTGCATCACTCGCATAAAAATATACTCCAAATAAAAAACAAAAAACTAATACAACAACTGAATTATAAGCTAACTCTTTTTTTGTTAACCAATGAATATTCTTAATTTCTGCACGAATACCTTTTAGTGTACACCATTCTCTGAACTTCATGTTTACCCTCCTATTTTGTTTCTCTGTGGATTGTATGTTTTCCACATTTTTTACAATATTTTCTTAACTCAAGTCTTTCAACATTTAATCTTTTATTTTTAGTAATTGAATAATTACGTGATAAACATTCACTACATACCAAAATAACTTTTTGTTTCATGTCCATCACTCCTTTACGTTTTTATAATTTAACACATTTATTTTAGCTCGTCAATGCCTACTATTTTCTTTGAATAGCGATAAGCCGCATTATAGACACTTTTAACCGAAATATGAAGCTTTTCAGCAATTTCTATCTCTTTATAACCTGCTTTCTTATATTCCATAACTTGTTTTTCACGTAATGATATTTTAGCTTCAATTTGCGTCGAATAATATGTTGTTGTTTCCTTAATCATCAGATGAGCTTCAGGCTGATAGCGTTCATGTAAATCAGCCACCATATCAATATAACGTGTTTCTTTATCACTATTTATATAACTATCCAATGACATAATACTTTGACCCATACGATAACAGATATCTTTATTAACACGCATCAGACTAAACAAGCGTTTTGTGATAGCTGTTTTCATAAATGTCATCAAGCTGGCCTTTTGATCATCTCGATAACTATCCAGTATATCATCAAATCCCATCATTGCCATTTGAATAAAATCTTCATACTCGTATCCACTGACAAAATAACGTCTAAAAGCCAGCACCCATTTTCCTACTAGACGATAATAGCGTTGATATAACAGTTCCTGTGCTGCCATACTTCCACATCGCATCAAATATATCAATTCATCATCACAGATGTAGCTTTTCATGCTACCTCCTTTCTACTTTAAAGGATGACGTGAATTGTAAATCTGATAAAGGATAACTGCCGTTGCGACAGATGCATTTAAAGAAGTCACATGTCCCTTCATCGGTAAGACAACATTCATATCACAATGTTTCTTAACCAGACGTGAAATTCCAAAACCTTCAGAACCAATCACAACAACAAGAGGCATATTATAATCAATAGCACGATAATCCTGCGATTCATCTAAATCGCATCCTACAACCCAATAACCTCTTTTTTTCAAGTCATCTAGTGTTCTCGAAAGATTTGTAACTTGGGCAACTTTGACATGATCAATAGCTCCCGTAGATACTTTCGCAACCGTTGGAGACAAACCTACACTACGATTTTTACCAATAATAACACCGTCTACTTCAATCGCATCACAAGTACGCAAGATAGCCCCTAAATTATGTGGATCTTCCAGACCATCCAGCATGAGTAATAATGGCTGTTTGTGAGCAGGAATGTCTTCAATCATTTCATCTAGTGTGTAATAACGATAACTTTCAACCTGTGCCACAACTCCCTGATGAACAACATGTCCGACCATTTGTTCTAACTCATCTTTATGAGACACCATATGAACTTTTACTTTTTTAGCTTTCGCCAAAGCCATCACTTTATCATCTTTAGCATTCTTCAATACATAAACCTCATAAACCGGTTTATTTCCCTTTAAAGATTCTATAACTGTGTTTTTTCCATAAATATATTGTCTCATAATTTTTCACTCCATGCGTCTCAGATTTGTCTCGATTTTTTCTCATATTCATAAACAAATTGTTTAAACATCTCAAATATTTCTTTGATTCTTTCTTGTTTTTTTTCTAAATACAAATGTCCAATCAATGCTTCAAATCCCGTTGATTGATTATAAACCAATACAGATGTATTTTTAGGAACATGTCGACTCTTGGCATTTCTTCCTCTTTTATAAATACGAATTTCTTCCTCATTCAACCATTGATTTTCTATTGCTTTTTGCATAAACGCTGCCTGTGCCTTCGCACTTACAAACAATTTTGATTCCTTTTGAAGCCAGTCAGGTTTCATAATTCCCTTTTCTATCAATAAATACTCTCTGACATAAACTTCAAAAACACTATCTCCTAAATACGCTAAAGCTAAAACATTCATCAACTCTGGTTTCATTATATAATTCCTTTGTCCTGTAACTCTTTTCTTAAAAGATCAGCTTTTTCAAAATTCTTTTCGCTTTTTTCTTTTTGCCATTGTTGATATAATGCGATATCTTCATCACTCAACTGTTTTGTCTGATGAACAAATCCCATTGTATCCAACATATGAATCAATGTCTGATAACCTTCAGAAATCTGATGATTATCTTTATCTTTTACACGCATCAACTGATTTAAGACTTTCACCTGTCCTAAAATCTGTGTTAAAGCTAAAGATGTATTTAAATCATCACTTAAGGCAGCCACCATTTCATCAACCGATTCTTTACAATAACTTTGTTCTAAACAATGATGAACCTGCAAATACAAAGAAGCCTGCTTCAAAATATTTTCTACTTTTTCTACTTCTTTTTTCACATTTGTCAAAACTTCATCTGTAAAATTTAAGGGATTACGATAATGCGTAGATAACATTAACCATTTATACACATTACATCCTAATTGTTCTAATAAATCCTTTGCCCATAAAACATTTCCTAAAGATTTTGACATCTTCTGATTATTAATATTAATCATTTGATTATGCATCCAAATATGGGCAATAGGATGGTGATGACAAGCCATAGATTGAGCAATTTCATTTTCATGATGAGGGAATTTTAAATCCTGTCCACCCCCATGAATATCAATACGTCCATTTTCAAAAATATCATTAATCATCACAACACATTCAGTATGCCATCCAGGTCTTCCTTTTGACCAGGGACTATCAAACTGAATACCTTCATCCGTCTTTTTCCACAAAGCAAAATCAGTTGGGCTTTCTTTTTTATCATTATCATCAACACGTTCACTCGCTCCTGCAATCAGATCTTCAATCTTGATTCCTGAAAGCATCCCATACTCCTTAATCTTTGTGACTCTAAAATAAACATCTCCATCGACTTCATAAGCATAGCCCTGCTTAACCAAGTCTGCAATAAAATCAATAATCGGTTGCATTGTTTCTGTAACACGTGGTGCATAAGTTGGAAACAGTAAATTTAATCCACGTCTGACATCTTCATAAGCTTTGATATACTTATCAGTTAATTCTTTTTCTGTAATGCCTTCTTCTTTTGCAGCTTTGATGATTTTATCATCAACATCTGTAAAATTAGAAACAAAAGTGACTTTATAACCTAAATATTCAAAAGTTCTTCTTAAAACATCAAAAACAATCATTGGACGCGTATTTCCAATATGCACATAATTATAGACTGTCGGTCCACATACATAGATACTGACTTCTCCTTCTTTAATTGGCACAAACTCTTCTTTTTGGTTCGTTAATGAATTAAACAGTCTCATTTTCTGTCCTCCTTAAATAAAAAAGCAAATGATAAAGACTTGATATCGATTTACTTTATCATATGCTTTATAAATGCTTTATCATATATCTTATTATACTATAACAAATTCACTTTTGTTAATCAAGATTAATGATGAACTGTCAACGATTGTAAATATTGTGATACCACCGTCTTATTTTCATCATAGATATTTTCTGGAGCCTGGTAGGCATAAATATAACTGGCTTCATCTGTGAAATAGACCATCTGCATAAATTTCATCCCTGAAGCCTGATAGACTCCTGTAAATTCATAGCACTCTATACCACTAGGAATGGTTCTTTGAGCATACTGAACATGAATAGCCCCATCTTCTTCTAGTTGCCCTTCATATAACTGAGGTAATTCATCTAATATATTATCTGTATCATCAATAACGGTTGCATAAGAATACATCTCATTATTTTTTACAAAACGTACATCTTTCTGATTCTCATTATTGATATCTAATTCGAAATCTTTAGGGTAGTAAAAAGAAACCTGATTAGCAACTTCATATAAAGTTCCATCGCGTTCGATAGCGATTTTTTCATCCTTTTTTCCACATGCAAAAAGACCGAAAATCATCATAATGACGATAAAAATCTTCATTGAAGTGTTCATTTTCTTCCCTCCTTACCAAAACATTGTACTAAACTCAATCATGAAAATCAAATAAAATTTCTTAAGTAAATAAAAGAGACAGGTTTCCCTATCCCCTTTATTAATCTAACAATGAATTGAAAACTTTCAAATAGGCATCAGCACTTTTATCCCAATCAAGTTTCGCTTCCATTGCACGATGAACTAATCCTTGCCATTTTTCTTTATCCTGATAAACCTTTAATGCATAATCAATAATATCCATCATTTCGTGAGCATTATAGTTTTTAAAACTAAATCCATCACCAGTATTTTCATATTCATTATAAGGTTCAACACTATCTTTGAGTCCACCAGTTTCTCTGACAATTGGAATTGTTCCATAACGCAAAGACATCATCTGTGATAAACCACAAGGTTCAAATAATGACGGCATTAAGAACATATCGCACCCCGCATAGATACGGCATGATAATCCAAAATCATATTTCAGATTTAATGATAATTTCTGATTATGATAAGCCGCTATAGCTTTGAGTGGTTCTTCATATTTTTGATCACCAGCACCCAAAATCACAACCTGGACATCACGCTTCATCAATTCATCCATACGATTAATAATTAAATCCAATCCCTTTTGCCAAGTTAATCTTGTGACAATACCAATCAATGGAACATCTTTATTTTCTGGCAATCCACATTCTTTTTGTAAAGCCAGTTTATTGATAACTTTCTTTTCATCAACATTTGTAATATCAAAATGTTCCACAATTTCAGGATCCGTTGCTGGATTGATTGTTTCATAATCAATACCATTTAAAATACCATACAAATCATGTCGACGCATTTGTAAAATATTTTGTAATCCTTCACCAAAACTATCTGTTAAGATTTCTTGGGCATATGTTGGTGAAACAGTTGTAATAATATCACTATAGAAAATAGCTGCTTTCATCATATTGAAACATCCATCATTTCGACAGTTTCCATTATAATATAAATAATTATCTAATCCAAAATGGTCGCTCAACAAAGCAGGATCGCATTTTCCCTGATATGCAATATTATGGATTGTAAAGACAATTTTTATACCTTGATAATATTCATAATAAGCATATCTTTCTTTGTAAAGTGTTGCAATCATGGCAGTCTGCCAATCATGTAAATGCAAGATATCAGGTTTGATATCAATATGTGATAATAATTCCAAAACCGCAAAATCAAAATAAGCAAATCTTTCATTATCATCATCATAACCATATAATCCCGGTCTTCTGAAATATTGTTCATTATCAATGAAATAATAAGTCACACCATCATATTCAGCTTTGAAAACACCACAATAGCATTTTCTCCATCCTACCCAGATATCATAGTTTGTCACATACTCAATCGTATCAGCTAATTTCATATCCTGATACTTAGGTAATACAACAATACATTCATGTCCCTTTTGAACAAGAGCTTTGGGAAGTGAACCTAAAACATCAGCCAAACCACCTGATTTAATGTAAGGGTTTGCCTCACTTGTCGCAAATACAATTCTCATTAAACAACATCCCCTTCTTTAACGTAAAGTGGTTCTCCTTCTCCAATAAGTTCTTTTTTCTTCTCAACACGAGCATCCTTATCAATAACCACGTTTTCCAAATGAGCACCAGCACAAACTTTAGATCCATTTAAAATAATACAATTTTTCACAACTGCATTTTTACCAATAGTGACATTACGTGACAAGATACATCCATCAACTTCTCCATCAATGATAGCTCCATTTGCCACAAATGATTTTTTAACAACAGCATTTTTCAAATATTTTGTTGGTGGAGTATCATTTGTATTGGTAAAGATTGGCCATGTACTCTTGAAGACTTGAGTAGAAATATCCATATCAAGGAATTCCATACTCACTTTATAATAAGCTTCATAAGAATCAATACATCTTGCAAATCCTTTATATTCATATGCCATAATCTTTTTCTCATCACATAAGTATGCAAGCGTATCTCTTAAATTAAAGAATGAACTAATTTTTTGAGCAAAATTAATTAATTTCAACAAAGTCTTTTTATTAATAACATATGTTTCCAAAGAAATATTTCTTTCTTTTCTATTTCCTTTATTATTTTTGATTTCCATGACTTGTTTACCTTTTAAACGTAAGAAATCAGATCCAACAAAAGCTTCATCAGCATTATCGATTTTTTGATAAACCATTGTAATTTCTGCACCAGATTTTGCATGTGCATCTACAACATCAGCATAATTCATTGTTGTAATAATATGTGCTGGTGCAATGATAACATAATCAGCCTTTGATTTTTCAAGAAATGCAATATTTTCCACAATATTATTGATATCATGATTATACATTGGACTATTAGCATATTTTTCATTATATAAGAGTGAAACTCCCCCTGATTTAGAGTTAAAATTCCAAGAGTTTCCATTTCCCAAGTGTTTAAACAATGATCTTGGTTTTTCCTTAATCAAAATCCCAACATTATCCACATTAGAATTTGACATGTTTGATAAAACAAAGTCAATAATTCCATAACGACCTAAGAAGCTTACAGAAGCTACCGGTCTTCTTTCTGTTAAACCTTTATATGAAACATCAGAGTGTAAATTTATATATCCAACTACTTTTGCCATCTCGTTAACCCCCCTCTATTATGCATTGTCACTGACAAGTTCCACTTCTTTAGCTTCTTTATTGATGACGTCAGTTGATTTAATGACAACACCTTCATCAACAATAGCTTTGTAGATTTCTGCGCCTTCTTCTACCAAGACACCTGGCATTAAGACAGAATCAACAACCTTAGCACCTTCACCAATATATACATTGTTGAATAAAACAGAACCTTCTACATCACCATTAACGATACAACCTTGAGTTACAAGCGAATGTTTCACTGTCGCTTCTTCTCCAATAATCTGAGGTTTACTCAATGTATCTTCAGTATAGATTTTCCAATCTTTCTTAACATTATAAAGATCTAACTCTTTATCATCTAACAAGTCCATATTCGCTTGCCATAAACTTTCAACAGTTCCCACATCTTTCCAATAACCAGAGAATTCGTAAGCATATAATTTTTTCTTATCCTCTAACATCATTGGAATGATATTCATACCAAAGTCATGTTTACTGTTTTCATCTTTCGCATCTTCAATTAAGTATTTTCTTAATTCCTTATAAGTAAAAATATAAATACCCATAGATGCTAATGTTGATTTTGGTTTTTCAGGTTTTTCTTCAAATTCATAAATAGAACCATCTTTATTTGTATTCATAATACCAAAACGGCTTGCTTCTTTTAAAGAAACATTTAAAACAGCGACTGTTAAATCAGCACCTTTTTCTTTATGCGCTGCCAACATTTCAGCATAATCCATTTTATAGATATGGTCACCTGATAAAATCAAAACATATTCAGGATCATATTGATCCAAGAAGCTGATATTTTGATAAATAGCATCAGCAGTTCCTGCATACCAAGTTGCTCCTACACCCCCTCTTTCACGAGCTGGTAAGATAGCCGCTAACGAATTATTTCCATCAAGACCCCACTTTGTTCCAGCACCAACATATGTTCCAAGTAGGACTGATTCATATTGTGTTAAAACACCTACAACATCAATTCCTGAATTTGCACAGTTACTTAAAGGAAAGTCTATAATTCTATATTTTCCTCCAAAATGTACAGCAGGTTTCGCTACTTTTGCAGTTAATGCTTCTAGACGTGTACCACGCCCTCCAGCTAAAATCATCGCAACAATTTCTTTTCCCATATTTTTTCCTCCTCAATTGTGATTATGAAAGTGCTTACCTATGCTTTTATTTTATCACAATCTTTTTTAAAAAAATACTATTTCATGTCAATTTAATTAAAATTTTTTATTAAATTTTTAGCCATTTCAAATATGCTTGAACTCATCAATATTTTTTAAATTGAAGCAACTTTTTTATTTTTTTTCATATATTAAACAGAGGTGATTACAATGTCTCCGAGAATCATACACAACGATTCTGATGTTGATTTACTGGCTCGCATTATGAAAGCAGAAGCCCTTGGTGAAGGCGAAGAAGGCATGCTGATGGTTGGCAATGTCGTCGTTAATCGTGTTGTTGCAAACTGTGATGTCTTTAGAAACACACGTACCATTTCTGAAGTTGTTTATCAAAAAAATGCCTTCTCCGGTGTGGGACAGCCTTTATTTAACCAACCTGTCAACGCCAAAGAAAAAGAGCTGGCATTACGTAATATTGATGGCTATCGTATTGAGCCAGCAACGAACGCTCTCTGGTTTAAAAATCCCGGCAACAATGTCTCCTGTCCTCAACAATTCTATGGTGAATTAAGTGGACGTTATAAGAATCATTGTTTTTATGCCCCAGGTGCAAAATTAAATTGTGACTTATAGGAGGAGTATATGGATACAAATAATCAAACACCCGTTCCCGGATCTCAGACTTCATCTTTACCAACACCTATCTCTGAACAGACTTATCTGGAAAATATTTTACGTTTAAATGTTGGTAAACTAGGTACTTTTTATTTTACTTATACTGGCAGTGATGACTGGCGTGATCGTGTCTACAAAGGTATCATTGAACAGGTAGGTAGAGATCATTTTGTTGTGAGAGATCCTAAAAATCAAAAGTATTATATTTTTCAATTTGTTTATTTCGTTTGGGCAGAATTTGATGAACCAATTAACTTCAATACACGATAAAAGGGAAACATACGCATTTCCCTTTTATAATCTATTTTTCTTCTTTTTGTAATTCAATCAAATGTTTTCGCACTTTCGAAATAAAATGAAGTGATCCTGTCACCACAATATGCTGTTTTTTAATATAAGCCGTCTGCAGGGCTTCTGTATAGCTTTTGACAATCGTCATATGAGGTCGTGGCTGAATTGTCGCAAGATCAATTGCTCTTTCATCCTGGAATGTTGTTATATAGACATGATAACCTGCTTTTAACATTTCATCCAGCATTTCATCAACATCACGATCATTAAGACATGAGAACACAATAGCCACATTCTTTTCTTTTTTGACTCTTAACGTCTGCAACAAAGCCTGAATACCAGGCATATTATGGGCACCATCTATATCAACCTGCACATCATGATAAGGCAATGTTTCATAGCGCCCCTTCCATGCAGCATGTTCAACTGCAGGCGTTGTAACTAAAGGATCCAGTTTAATCAGTTTAGAAGCAATCGTTAAAGCCAATCGTGCATTCGTCACCTGATAGATACCTTGATTTTCCAGTGTAAAAGCCATATCACGATATCTAAAATGGAATGGATAACGAGAGACCTGATATTCTGGCACAACATACATAATGGCTCCCATTGCATCGCATTGTTCTTGAAAACGTGCTAAAATCGTTCCTTTGGTTTCACTAGTAATAAACATCTGATTAGGTTTGATAATTCCCATCTTTTCATTAATGATATCATAAATATCTCCCAGCTGTTTTTGATGGTCAAGACCAATATTTGTGATAGCACTGACAATAGGATCAATCACATTTGTCTTGTCATTTTGACCACCAATTCCTGTTTCAATAATACGATAATCTAAATCCAAAGACTGGAAATAAGCCAGCATAATCAAGACATCAATCTCAAACATAGATAACTGATCTTCTTCAATAACGGTATAGTACTGATTCAGATATTTCAGTAAATCTTCATCACTGATAGGAACATCATCCACACGAATACGATCATTATGACAAATCAAATAAGGTGAAGTAAAAGTCCCAACTTTATATCCATGAGCATTTAAAATACTTCTTAAATAATTAACAGTTGAACCTTTTCCATTTGTTCCAGCAATATGAATCATATTCTTTTGTTTCATAAGAATATGGCATTTATTTAAAGTTTCTCTAAACTGATCAATTGTTCTTTTGCTTCTTTTTGATTCAATATATGCAATAGCTTCATCAATATCAGTAAACATTAGCGAATCCTCCAATCTATAGGTTCAATTCCTTGGCTGATTAAAAACTGATTTGTACGTGAGAATGGTTTAGAGCCAAAAAAGCCACGATAAGCAGATAAAGGTGAAGGATGAGGACTTGTAATAATACAATGCTTTGATGAATCAATCATTTTTGCTTTATCAATAGCCTGTCTTCCCCATAAAATAAAAACTAAAGGTTTTTCTCTTTGATTTAATGCTTCAATAATATGATTAGTAAATATTTCCCATCCTTTTTCTTTATGAGAATTAGCACGATGTGCCTGCACTGTTAAAACAGTATTCAATAAAAGAACACCTTGATGTGCCCAAGCCGATAAATCGCCATGCGATGGAATATCAATACCCACATCATCATGAGCTTCTTTATATATGTTCACAAGACTTGGAGGAATCTGAACTCCCTTGGCAACACTAAATGCCAAGCCATTTGCCTGATTTTCTTCATGATAAGGATCTTGTCCAATAATAACAACCTTAATATCATCATAATCCTGAAAGTTAAAGCAATGAAAAATACGATTGCGTGGTGGATAGACTGTATGTATCTGATATTCATGATTCACAAATGCTTCCAGCTGTTTATAATACGGAAGCTCTCGTTCATGGTTAATAATTGTTTTAAAATCCATTATAAAATAAACCTTTCTACAATTTCAGCAATAACCCCTTGATTATTATCAGCTTCCGTAACGATATCACATGCTTTTTTCACATCATCCACCGCATTTGCCGCAGCCACTGATAAACCAGCTACTTTTAACATCGGTAAATCATTATAATTATCTCCCACAGCAATACATTCAGACAAATCAACACCAATAATTTCCGCCAAATGCTTCAATCCTTGTCCTTTATCCACACCAATCTTATTAAACTCCATATAACGATTTGATGAATAGCTAACAGCACATGTTCCCTTCACAATATCCTGCATCTGAGGTTCAAGACTCATCAAATAAGGCACATCAACATTTTGGTAGAGAATTTTAGAAATAGGAACATCCTTTAAAAAGTCCATAGAATTCTCTTCCATAATTTCACATTCAACCTTTTGATCATGAATTCTCTGTGCTTCAGATTCAGATAAATTAAAAACATAAACTTTATCCTTTGTATAAATGTGCTGACAAACATCCTGATGTAATCCAAATTCAAAAATCTCTTTTGTTTTTTCAAAAGATAATCCTTCAAAATATAAAAGTTGATTATTTTTATTTTCTGTTAAAGCTCCACCATTAAAAGACAAAACATATTCTTTTTCAACATCATATAATCCCAGCAATTTTAAATCACGTTGGATAGACATAAACCCACGTCCTGTTGCTGGTACAAATTTCACACCTTTTTCTTTTGCTTTTTTAATCAAATCAATATTTCTTTGACAAATTACATGCTGATCATTCAATAGAGTCTCATCCATATCACTTGCGATTACCTTATATTTCATCATGACTATCTCCTCTCAAAATAAACTTTTCAATAACTTCCTTGACCGCTCCCTGATCATAATCCACTTCAGTCACATAATCAGCCTGCGCTTTAATATCATCATGCGCTCCTGCAACACAAACGCCTAAACCAGCTTCCTGAAGCATAGAAATATCATTATAATTATCTCCAATTGCAATCACATCTTGACAATCAATATGTAAATAATCAGCCAGCCATTTGAGCGCTGCACCTTTGCTAACCCCTAAAGGATTAAACTCTAAGTAACGATAAGATGAATAGCTGATTGAAAATTGCTTTTTAATATCTTCTGGCAAATCTTTTTCGACACACTTTAAATAATCCATATCAGGTTTAACATATAAAAACTTCGCAATCTTTTCATTTTTTAAAAAATCAATATAATCATCATCTATCACTGAAAACGCCGCTTTTTGAGCTGTTTTTCTTGCAATCTCTGTGGGATCTGCTTTAAATAAATAACAATGATCTAATGTAAAAATCATAATACATACATCATAATTTTTCCCTAAATCAAAAAGTTGTTGTGCCTGCGCAAAAGTCAATCCCTGAAAAGATAATATTTTCGCATTCTGATTTTCTACAATCAAACCACCATTAAAACATATTGAATATTCATGCGCTTTTTGAGACGTTCCTATTTCTTTGAGAATCTCTTCAATCATAGGAAATGAACGTCCTGTCGCTGGAACAAATTTGACATTCTGAAGTTGTTTGATAGCTTCCTGATTAAACTTAGGAACATGATGATGAACCAATAATGTTTCATCTAAATCGGATAAAATCATACGATACATACTATTCCTCCCCATACAAAAATGCCATGAATAAAGGCACTCTTTGACGCCATTCACTTTCATTATGATGGGCACCTGCAAAATAGTGCATCTCTAAGTTTTGAACTTTAGGAAGCAGTTGTTCATAAATCATCTGATTACTTTCTATGTACCATTGATTAATCACTTCATCGTCTCCACTTTCAAATTCTCCTAAATCTAGATAGAAACGATTTTGGCTCTGATATTCATGATGTTGAATCACATCTTTAAATTCATCAACATAAAACCAGAAAGCCGTTGATAAAGCAGCACACTTTACGAAAACTTCAGGATATTGAAAGGCAGCATAAGCACTAATAACTCCTCCCATAGAGCTTCCAACAATCCCGGTATTATTCTTTTGCGTACGAAAGCGACGATCAATGTAAGGCTTGAGTTCATCTTTAAGCCAGTCAATATAAACTTGACCTTCCCCACCAATAATGAAACCCTTTTGTCCAGTTTCTTGAAACGAAAGTTCTTCATTAATAGGCCATGGTCCATATTCATCCATACGTTTAAAACCTTCTTCATTACAGGGAATAGCCACCAAAATAATATCCATCTTCGTTTTTTTGACATATTCTAAAAAGCCCCAGCTGATACCACTGTATGATGTTGCATCAAAAAAAGCATTTTGTCCATCCTGAATATACAAGACTGGATAATCTTTATTTTGTTGATAATAATCATCTGGCAAATAGACCGTAATTTCTCGTTTTCTTTCTAATGCCTTTATCGGAAAACTAAACGAAATAAACATTGAACAACCTCCTTTGTATAAGACAAAAAAATAAGCGCAAGCTTATTTCTCTGTTTCTGGTAATTTCACAACTTCTTCTCCATCCTCAGGAAAGATATACTGTTCTCTAGCGTATCTGGCAACATAATCGTCATCACTAAGCAACTCTACTTCTTCTGACAATTCCTGCTTTTCTTTCTCTAGTTCTGCTTTTCTTTCTTGTAATTGTGTCAACTGTTGCTTTTGTCCAACTACGCGATAAGCATTCACCCCAAGTGTATAGATAAGCAATGCAGAAATACCAATATAGATGAATCCTAAAAATTTTTTATATCTTGGTGTTTTCTTTTTTGCCATTTTTTCTTCATCCTTCCTATTCTTTTTTGTATTATACCATTAATATAACGAAAAAAGAAGATAAAAGGTGAGAATATTCTTTTGAAAATACGAATCATTTTTTCTAAATACCACAAAACATAATAGGCATAATAATGACAATAAAACACATATCCTAAAAAAACAAAAATAAAAAAATACAACCTCAAAATACCTTCATTAAAGAAAACCAATCCATAAAAATAAAGAACACCAAATGTCATAGCAATAAAAACCTGCAAGATACATCTAATCAACGATGGTATTTTATACAATAATCGATTCACAATATGATAAACACCTGTCATCACAAAACCAAACAGAAAAGAGTAAAACAGGCATTGAAACTGTGTTATTAATGACATTATTTCAACAATTTATTAAAGACTTTTTCTTTAGGATGAACTTTCTTTTTATGATCAGAGACATAACTGATACTATCAATATTTCCTTTGATACTGACTTCATTTTGATCCTGATCTAATCGTACCAGCGTAAGTTCACTTCCTGTGATATTGAGATAACCTAGCGATGTTTCAATCAGGAATTCATAAGCATCAAAACTTTCAATCTTCTTAACACCTGTTAATTCTAAAGTCTTACGATCCTTTAAACATACATGATGATAAGGTGTCTGTTCAAAATGTAAACTATTATCCATATCCAACCCTCCTACATCAACATATGCTTATTTTTCTCATTTATGCAAAAAAAGAGATTACAATATAACCTCTTCCTTTCTTTGTTCATCAATAATTTCATATAACATATGACTATCATCTTTCAAAACATGTTCTCTTAATTCTAATACTTTCACTGTCAAAACACTGCGACCAAATTCCACTTCAATAATATCTCCAATTTTAAGCTTTGTAGATGGTTTTGCAATCTTTCCATTGACTTTCACCCTTGAAGCTTCACTCATTTCTTTTGATAAAGTTCTTCTTTTAATAATACGTGATACTTTTAAAAATTTATCTAAACGCATGCTTCTATTTCCTCCTCGATAATATCTTTCACAAACTCCAATAAAGTCTGATCCATCTGATAATATGGTGTCTGATGACTTAACATCAGTAGTGCCCCTTGAACTTCCTGTTCATAACACAATGGATAAAGAGTCACAGTTTCCTGTTTTCCATAAAAATCCATTGTCAATTCAATCTGTTCTTTCTTTTGCTTCAACAATAACATTAAATCCTTTGTCAATTCTCTTCTTTGATATTTAGCCAATCCATCAGACGAACAAACAACAATACAATTTTGGTCACATAACAAAAAAGTATTATGATATTTTGTATATAGACGTTCCAATAAAATCTGAATCGTTGGACTTAATTTATGCAACATTGAAAATTTCGTCAAAATAATATGATGATGTTCCACTGTAAAAGAAACACTCTCACCTTCTTTAAGCATCAACTGCTTTCTAATTTCTTTAGGAATCACGATTCTTC
The DNA here is from genome assembly GCA_944325245.1 of uncultured Massilimicrobiota sp. Classification (GTDB taxonomy): domain Bacteria; phylum Bacillota_I; class Bacilli_A; order Erysipelotrichales; family Coprobacillaceae; genus Allocoprobacillus. Next base: position 27,005 of record CALUZM010000012.1, read on the forward strand.
CCAAATCATCAATTCTTCGTACCATTCCTGTTGTTTTCATGACTCTTTCACCTCAAATATTCATTTGATATTATTATATCCACTCCCAGCTCTTTTAATCGCTGATATTCATGAAAATCCGGCGCTGTCCATGATACAACAAAAATATGATTCTTTTTTAATTCTGCCATTCTCTTTTCATTCAATAATGTATACTCCGGATGAAAAGCAGCAATCTGATATTTCATCAGTTCCTGATATTTTTGAGTATACTGATCTTCAATCAAATAACCAAGATAAGCATTTGAATCCAATTCTTTCATACGCAACAATGATGGTAGATAAAATGATGAATAATATATATCTTGAGCCACTCCATATTGATTGACCAATTCCCAAACTTTCTTTTCAATATTTTCATAATGAATCACATCTGTCTTTAATTCAATATTGACTTTGATAGGATGATTTTGCATAAAAGATAGTAAATCCTCTAATAATGGTAAAGCATAAAATCCCGGTTGACCATTTCCAAACGAAAATTCTTTCAATTCTTCATAAGTATAATCATAAATATATCCCTGTCCATTGCTGGTACGATCAATTGTCTCATCATGAATCAGAACCAGTCTTCCATCTTTTGTCATATGAACATCTGTCTCTATACCATCAAATCCTTTTTCATAAGCTTTTTGAAAAGCTTCCATTGTATTTTCAGGATACCTGGCACTATAACCTCTGTGTGCAAATAATTTCATATCTTTCTCCCCTTACATATGTTATAATATTATACAACAATTGCGAGGTGTTAGAAATGATTAAAGCTATATTTTTTGATATTGATGGAACTCTTTTGTCACATCAGAGTCAAAGCGTTCCTTTATCTACCAAAAAAGCGCTTCATCAACTTAAAGAAAAAGGAATTTATACTTTTATTGCGACAGGCAGACATATTTCTGAAATGAGAGATTTACCATTAGATGATTTGGAATTTGAAGGATATATCACATTAAATGGTCAATATTGTTATAACCAGCACGGAGTCATATATGATTTACCAATTGATTCTCATGATATTGAAAATATTTTATTCTATATGGAACAGCATCCTTTCCCATGTATTTTCGTAGAAGATCAGCAAATGTATATCAATTATCATAATCAGGATGTGGAAACTGTTCAAAAAGCTATATCGACACCATTGCCTGACTTAGGTGATTTAAAACGTGGTCTGACTCATCCCATTTATCAGGTTATTCCCTATGGTATCACTTCACAAATAGAACAGGATATCCTCAAACAAATGCCTCATTGTAAATGGACACGCTGGCATGATTTAGCTATTGATATCATTCCTCAAAATGGTGGAAAACAAAATGGTATTTTAGAAGTCTTGAAATACTATCATATCTCTTTAGATGAAACAATGGCTTTTGGTGATGGTTTCAATGATATTGATATGCTGGAACTCGTCAACATTGGCATTGCGATGGGCAATGCACAAGATGAAGTAAAACAGAAAGCCGATGAAATTACTGAAGATATTGATCATGATGGTATCTATAAGGCACTCAAAAAGCATCACTTAATAGATGAGTGATGCTTTCTTTTTTTATTGTGTTAAAACTTCTGTAATAACTGGAACAACCTGTTTCTTTCTTGAAATAACACCTGGTAAACTTGCCTGTTGATCAACCAGTTCCACTCCAAATGCTGTTTCAACATAGTCTTTACGTGGACCTGCGACAAGCACTTCACTTGTTGCATTAATAACATCTGTTAAAAGCAACATTGTGAATTCCATATGATTATCTTTAGCAACTTGTTCCATATAATCCAGCATATCTTTCTTATATGGTGCAAAACCTTCAATATCCATCGTATTGACTTGAGCAACACCAACTGATAAATCTCCAAATGTGAACTTCTTGTAATCCTGATTGAAGATTTCTTCCACTGTTTTACCAGCCAATGAAGTTCCTGCCTTGAACATGCTCATACCAAATTCAACGATATCAACGCCTGCAATTTGAGCTAATTCTTTCGCAATTTTTGTATCTGTTGGTGTACATGTAGGAGATTTAAACAATAATGTATCACTGATAATAGCTCCTAACATTAAACCTGCCATATCAGCTGGTATTTCTACCCCATGTTCCTTATAACATTTAGCAACAATTGTTGCTGTACATCCAACTGGTTCAGCTCTAAATAAAACAGGTCCGACAGTCTGAATATCAGCAACTCTATGATGATCGATGATCTCTAAAATCTCCGCTTCTTCGATACCATCAATCGCTTGACTTCTTTCATTGTGGTCGACTTGAATCACTTTCTTTTTCATACCATTTAAAACCTGATAGCGTGAAATAGAACCTACAACTCTTCCCATAAAGTCAAGAACTGGATAACTACGATAACGCGTTTCACTCATGACTTCTCTGACATAATCCACTGTATCATCAGTTGAGAATGTTGTTAAACCACCTTTTTGCATAACATATTCAACAGGTACAGCCTGGATAATCTGTTGTGATGTCATAAATGTATTAAATGGTGTTGAAATAATACTAATATGTCTATCAATACATTGTTGTAATAATTCCTTAGATATACTCAATGATCCAGTTAAAATAATCAATGATATCTTCGCATTCATTAAATGTTCTATCGCTTCATCACGATCTCCACCAACAATAACAACATCATTTTCATGAACACGTTTCCCTGCTTCTTCTCCTGTCATTGCTGCAATATGAATTTCACCTTTGATTGTCTTTAACTGTTCATCTAAATAAAGAATGCTCGCATCTAATGTATCAATAACATTTTCAATCGGTGTATTCGCTTCTTTTAAAATCTGGCTATCCCATTGATCCATATATCCTTCAATGATATTAGATGTTGATAACAGTCCTAACAATTGACTATGATCATCCAAAACAGGTGCACTTTTTAAATTCTGTTGCTTCATTAATGACCAAGCTGTTTTTAAAGTCAGTTCTTTAGAAAACACTGTGACTTTATCATATTCTAAATCTTCCACTGTCTGTTTAACAGTTTTTAATAAAACTGGTATTTCCGTATGGAATCTTTTTAAAATGTATTCCGTTTCTTTATTAATTTCTCCCAGTCTGACTGGTACAGCATTGTAGCGCCCTATTGTAAACAAAAAATTGGCATAAGCAATAGCACTACAGATAGAATCACTATCCGGATTTTTATGACCACTTACAAAAACAATATCTTTCATGTCTATCCCCTTTCCTTACATTTTCTTTAGATATCGATAAATTGTCGGCTCACTGACAGCTAATTTTTCAGCCACCAGAACAATAGCACCCTTCACCTTAAAAGTTCCTTTTTCCTGTAAATATTTAACAACTTTTATCTTTTCTTCAACATTCAGTCTTTCGACTAAAAAATAACTTGGAAATCCCATTTTTTCTAAACATTCCTTAATGTATTTATCAATCATCTCATCTAGAGGAGATGATAAAATTTCAATAGGATTATCAAGTTTAAATTCAACATCTTTTTGTTCTTTAATACCTAAAATTCTTTTCAAAGTACTTTGAATATATTCATAATCAGAAATGTTGACATTAATGCAAAGCATACCTATTGGCATGTCTTTTCCATCTTCTTTGATAAAATATGTTGCTGAACGAAGCAATTTGCCATCACTACCTGTTGTCTTATAATTCATCACATAATCGTGATCCTTATACTGTTGTGTTTCTAAATAATGAATGGATAAATTAGATAGCTTCGCACCTATTTCTCTACCAGAAATATGACTATTTGCGATAGCAACAATTTCCTGCTCTTTGGAAGTGAGATCATGAAGTGCAACTTCGACATTGTCACCTAATGCCTCTCCTAAAAATTCAACCAATTTTGCATAAGGTTCTAATAATTTATACATGAATTTCGCCTCCAGAGAAATTATACACTATATTGCCAAAAAGAGATAGCTTTTTTTATCATGATAAAAAAATTTATAAAGGCTTTTGATCATTCCCACAAACACCTTTTATAAATAAAAAAAGTTGGCATAACACCAACTTAATCAATGACTTTTATACCACCATATTTTCTAATCTTTAAGATATGACAGCTTCCTTCTCCAAAGTATTTTTCAATATCAGTTTTATAAGTTGCGACATAATCATCCTCAACAAAAGCCTGGATAGTTCCTGCAAAACCACCACCATGAACACGGCAAACGCCATGTGTTTTTAATATATCTTCAGATAAAGCTAAGGCTAAAGACACAGCCTGCTGTTCAACATAATGATTAGAATAAATATTCTGTAAATATTTAAATGAACTTTCCCCAGAAGCTTTGACAACATCTTTAAACGTTTCAAAATCATCTTGTTTTAAAGCCTCAACGGCCTGGTGAACACGTTTATTTTCTTTAAAAAGATGAATAGCTCTTAAAACAGCACGATCGTTTGTTGCCTCTCTGACTTCTGGTAAATGTGCATAAAATTCTTTTTCATCAACATCTCTTAAATAATCCTGATGGAAGAATTGTGCTACCTGTTTCATTTCTGCAGGAATAGAGGCATAATCCTGTGTCAAATCAGCATGTGAAGCATGAACATCCACAATACATAAACTATGATGGAAATGTGGAAAATCAACATCAATTTTCTCTACCACAGGATTGTCATTATCTTTGAAATCGATATGAATCAAACTTCCTACTGAACAGGCACATTGATCCATTAAGCCACATGGCTTTCCAAAATAAACATTTTCACTATATTGTCCAATTTTCGCAATTGTGACAGGATCAACTTTCATATCATTATACATTCCTGATAATATCGTTCCAATCATCACTTCAAAAGCAGCTGATGAGGATAAACCTGATCCTTGTAAAACATCACTTGTCATAAAACCAACAAATCCACCGATGGTATAATGCAATTCTTGAAATCTTGCAAGAATACCACGAATCAATCCTTCAGAAGATTCTTTCTCATGATCTCTCAATTTTAAATCATGAATATCAATAGCTTCAATATCATAATCATCTGATAAAATTTTTACTTTTTCATCATCTTTTGCCACGACCGCAATCATATCCAGGTTAATTGCTGCTGCTAAAACTTCACCGTGTTGATGATCTGTATGATTTCCACAGACTTCACTTCTTCCTGGTGTACTATAAATCGTCACATCTTGATCTCCATATAAAGAAATAAACTTTTCAATAGCCTGAATATATCTTGTCTTTTGATGTTCAAGCTGCTCCTGATCAACATAAATATCTAATAAAATATCCTGATAAACATTATTTTGAATGTCTTGAATAATTAAACTTGCTTTTTTCATGATTTGATGACTTTAAACTGATATGATGTTATTTCATCATATGTTTCTCCTTTCTTTAAAATTGTACTTGGATGTTCTTCTAAATGAATAGCATCTGGCATATTTTGCGTTTCAATACATATTGCATCACGTGCATAATAGTGTTCTCCATATTTTCCAACTCTGCCATCCAGATAATTGGCAGTATAGATTTGTGCCTGTGGTAATGTTGTTGAAACAATCAGTTGTCTACCACTATCCTGATGCGTCAAAATCACTTGATTCTCTTGAGTATCAAAAACAAAAGGATGATCAAAACCTTTACCAATCTTTAACTGATCATCATCCTGATCAACTCTTTCGCCAATCAAAGCGGGTTGTCTAAAATCAAAAGGTGTCCCTGTAACATCACGGAATTCTCCTGTCGTTAATCCATCTGCGTCTACACAGGCATGTTTTGAAGCATGAATCTGTAATGTATGATGATTGATATTTTCTTTGTGTCCAGATAAATTAAAGTAAGAATGATTTGTAATATTAATAAGAGTATCAGCTGATGTTGTCGCATGATAATGCACTTTCAGACAATCTCCATCAAGGGTATATGTGACTGTCAAATCCAAATTTCCAGGATATCCTTCTTCTCCATCTTTTGATAGATAATGAAACTGTACTGTCTTCTCATCCTTGATTTCATAATCAAAAACCTGATAACTAAATCCTTTGATACCCCCATGCAAATGATTAGGTCCATTATTCACAGCCAAGTGATAAGTTTGTCCATTAAGTGTAAATTCACCTTTTTTAATTCTATTGGCAACTCTTCCTACCAAAGCACCTAAATAGGCATCCAATGTCTGATATTGGTTAAAGTCATCATAGCCTAAAACCACATCATCAACATGGCCATGGCGATCTGCCATGAAAACTTTGACAATTGTACATCCATAATTAGAAACCACAATTTCTAGTTGCTCATTTTTCATAGAAATGAGATGAATAGAATCATCAATATGTTTCACCACTTCAATCATTATATGTTCCCTCCTTATCCAATGATTCTACAAAATTACAGAACGCTTCAATACCTTCCTCATTCATTTTAAAAACCCCAGCATCTTCTAAAACCTGCACAAATTTTATAGTTAATGCTGTTTTTAAGATATCATCCACTGTTTCTGCTGTAATCTCATAATGATCTTTTATTTCATTATACCATAATTCATGTTTTTTCAGTTCAGGATATTGTGTAATCTCTTTTTTATCCAATAAACAATCTTTTAATAATTCCAATTCATTTTTCAATCTCGCTGGTAATACTGCCAGACCCATCACTTCAATTAAGCCAATATTTTCCTTTTTAATATGATGCAAAGAAGCATGTGGATGAAAAATACCATCTGGATATTGTTCAGAAGTACGATTATTTCGCAAAACCAGATCCATCTGATATTGTTGATGTTTCATTCTGGCAATTGGTGTTATCGTATTATGTGGTGTTTGACCACTATGAGATAAAATATCCAAATCCATATTTGTATAATTCTTCCATGCCTGCAATGTCTGATCTGCAAAGGCAATGATTTGTTGTGGGTTATCTGAAGTGACTCTAATTGTTGAAAGAGGCCATTTTAAAATTTCTACTTTTAAATCTGGAAAGTGTTTGAGATCAAAAGTCTTCACAACATCAGCATTATTCATTGGAAATGTATATCTGCCACCTTGGAAATGATCATGTGTTAAAATCGATCCACCAACAATTGGTAAATCAGCATTGGATCCTAACATATAATGCGGAAACTGTTCAACAAAGGATAACAGACGTTGAAAAGTCTCATGATTGATTGTCATTGGAATATGCTCTTTATTAAAAACAATGCAATGCTCATTATAATAAACATAAGGCGAATACTGTAAATAATAATCTGCCCCATCAAGTTTTAAAGGAATAATACGATGATTCTGTCTTGCAGGTCGATTCAAGTCACCACTAAATCCAACATTTTCTTTACATAATAAGCATTTTGGATAACCACTTGTTTTGATTAATTTTGCTTTTGCAATATCTTTAGGATCTTTTTCTGGCTTTGATAAATTAATCGTCATATCCATCAGCCCATATTTGTAATATTTTTGAAATCTAATATTTTGATCAGTACGATTTTTACGGATATAATGCGACGCTATAGAAAGATGATAAAAATAATCCGTTGCCTTTTGAGGACTTTGCATATAACGCTGCTGAAATTCCCTGACCACTTCACTTGGTCTTGGCATAAGACAGTTCATTAAACGTGTATCAAACAAATCTTTTTCTACGATACTGTCTTCAATGAGATGATTGTCTACTGCATAATTCAGCATTCTTTCTAAAATCGGTGTACTATCAACAATAAATTCCTGAATATCTTCTTTTTCAAAATCATCTAGTTTCAACAAATCCAAAATCAAATTGACTGCATAATCAACATCGTCCTGATACAACAAGTGATGATCCAGTCCAAATTGAATTAACAAGTTCACTTCATGATTCATATATCTATCCTCCTCATTACTACCTATACCATACCACGCTCACTCAAAAACTTCAAATGTTTTTTACTTAATTTTTAGTAAATTTTTATTAATAATGAATATCATGAATAATCGTAGCTTTTTCATTCCATTTTCGATATAATAAAGCAATAAGGAGGTCTCTTATGGCAACATTAAAAGATATCGCTGAAATGGCTCAAGTTTCCATAGCAACAGTTTCAAGAATTTTAAATAACGATCCTACATTAAGCGTTCCTGCTCAAACGCGCGATAATGTATTGAATGCAGCCAAGACACTTCAATATCAAAAGAAAAAAAAGAGTGATCCTGGCATTCATATTTGTCTGATTCAATGGTATTCCCTGCAACAGGAAATTAATGACCCTTATTATTTAACATTGCGTCATGGTGTTGAGGATTATTGTGCAAAAAATGGTGTTATATTGAAACGCATTTTTAAAGATGATGTAGATATTGAACAATCTTTAAAAGGTATTGATGGCATCATTTGCTTAGGAAAATTCAGTAAAAATCATATAGAAACTCTCAAAAAATACAATGATGCTATTATTTTATTAGATATGGATTATGAAAATATTAAAGAATGTTCGATTATTCTTGATTTTGATTTAGCCCTTAAACAAGCGATAACATATCTTCATCGCTTAGGTCATCAAAAAATTGGTTATTTGGGCGCTGTTGAATATCTTGATGATGGTCAACCTTATGATGATATACGTAAAAAGTCTTTTATCAAATATGCTCAAGAATATCATATTGACTATGAAAATTATCTTTTAGAAGGTGAATTCACAAGTGAATCAGGATATGCCATGATGTCTCATATGATCCATTCTCAACAACTGCCAACGGCAATTTTTGCAGCAAGCGATCCTATTGCGATAGGAGCCATGAAGGCTTTGAATGATTATGGCTATCGTGTTCCTACTGATATTTCTATTATTGGTTTTGATAATATTGATGCCAGCAATTATACTTATCCACCACTCACAACATTTTATGCACCATCATTTGATATGGGGCAATTTGGAGCTAGATTACTACATCAGGCTATCAAGGATCACACAAAGCTTTTACCAATGCGTATTCAACTGCCTTGCTATCTTATAGAAAGAGAATCATGCCAGGCTATTTTATAAATAAAGATAACCATCATGTTGATATCTACTTTATCGTATGATTTCAATATGATTCAGTTATCTTTTTTTGTTATCTGATTGATGAATATCAGTTAAATAAGACAAATGAAATTCATCTTCAAAGTTATAAACATATCCAATGAAAGCTAAGAATAAAGTAGGCTTGGAAATCATTTTGAATCCCAACAATATCTTGCTATAAATGAGCATTCAAAGATACCTAATCAGTAAAATAATTTTATAATTTTTCTATCTTTAAAGTCACAATCCCACATACCAAGTCAATGTATTATTTAAAATATTCCAGCTTTGTAAAACCAATCAGAATAAAATCTTACATCAAGCAATTGAACCGGTAGATAAACAACAAAAAAGGTCGTAATGAATCACCATCAAAAAATGACTTCATTATGACCTCTTTAAATATTCTATCGAATAAAATTCGTTGCATGGAATGGCTCTTTATCAGGCAATCCATATTTTTCTTTTCCATCATGAATACTTTTCACTAAAAAAGCAACATTTCTTGCAAGAACACGCATTGTCTGTAAACCTTCAAGATCTTCTTGAACCTCTCCAATCTCTCTTCCATGAATAGCATTCCAATATTGGCTTGAAGCGATAGGCATACCAGAAATAGCAAAGAATTTATTGATTTCATCATATGTTGCAGAAATACCACCACGTCTCGCTACAACAACACTAGCTCCAACTTTCATTGTTTTATCAAAAGATGTGCTATAAAACAATCTTGTTAAAAAGGCTATTAATGTTGCATTGGCAGATCCATAATAAACTGGCGTTCCTACCACAAGGGCATCGCACTCTTCAAATTTTGTAGCCACTTCATTCACCATATCATCAAAAACACATTGACCAGTTTTCTTACATGACAAACACGCTATACAACTTCTTATTGGTTTTTGACCCACATGGATAAGTTCCACTTCAATATCTTCCTGTTTAAAAATTTTAATCATTTCATCAAGAGCCGTTTGTGTATTTCCTTTTACACGTGGGCTTCCATTAATCATTAATACTTTCATTTTTGCCTCCATTTCTGTCTACTTTTATCAATCAGACATATCACATTTTATTAAACCTTCCATCTTAAATGATATCTCCACAATATAGAAAATTCAAAGAAGATTACTAAAAGCCTCATGATTTCAATGAATCATGAGGCTCTATGTCCTGTTTTATTTTTGTTTTAATGCCTCATCAATGGCATGAGCTGCCTTTTTACCTGCACCCATTGCTAAAATAACAGTAGCTGCACCTGTAACAACGTCTCCACCTGCATAGACACCATCCTTAGATGTTTTCATTGTTTCTTCATCTACAATAATTCCACCCCATTTTTGAGTATCTAAACCAGGTGTTGTCTGTCTAATTAATGGATTTGGACTCTGTCCAATAGAAACAATAACAGTTCCTGTTTCAATCACAAAGTTTGAACCTTCCTTGACAACTGGTCTTCTTCTACCACTTTCATCTGGTTCTCCCAGTTCCATTTCTACACATTCCATAGATTTTACCCATCCGTCTTCACCTTCAATTTTAACCGGATTTGTCAGCAGCTTAAAGATAATACCTTCTTCTTTTGCATGATGCACTTCTTCTGCTCTGGCAGGGATTTCCTGTTCACCACGACGATAGACAATATAGACATTCTTTGCACCTAATCGTTTTGCAGTTCTTGCTGCATCCATAGCAACATTTCCTGCGCCAATGACACAAACTGTATCCGTAATTTTCACTGGTGTTGGATGCTTAGGGAATTCATATCCTTTCATCAAATTCACACGTGTTAAAAATTCATTTGCTGCATAGACACCATTGAGATTTTCTCCAGGAATTCCCTGAAAACGGGGAAGTCCTGCACCGCTACCAACAAAGATAGCTTCATAACCTTCTTCCTGCAATTCATCGATTGTAATAGAACGTCCCACAACAACATTTGTTTCAAAACGTACACCTAAATCGGCAACACCATCAATTTCTTTTTGAACCAGATCTTTAGGTAAACGGAATTCTGGAATTCCATATGATAAGACACCACCTGTTTTATGTAAAGCTTCAAAAACAGTGACATCATAACCTTTCTTTGCTAATTCTCCAGCACATGTCATACCAGCTGGTCCACTTCCGACAACAGCGACCTTTTTCCCATTCTTTTCAATGTGATTATCTTTTTTCTGCCCATGTTCTCTATGATAATCAGCAACAAATCTTTCTAATCGTCCAATTCCTACTGATTCACCCTTGATGCCACGAACACATTTTCCTTCACATTGATTTTCCTGTGGGCAGACACGTCCACAAATAGCTGGCAAGGCATTTTCACTTGTAATAATTTCATAAGCTTTTTCAAAATCACCGTTAGCCACTTCAGCAATAAATTCTGGAATAGGTACACCAACTGGGCAACCATTTTTACAAGGGCTGTGTTTACAATGGAGACATCTTGTTGCTTCTTCCATTGCCTGTTCTTTGGTATATCCTAAAGCGACTTCCTTAAAATTATGATTTCTGACCTGTGGTTCCTGTTCAGGCATTTTGACTTTTTCTAATGACATATTAGGCATTATTGAACACCTCCCATTAAATTACACATACGATTGGCTTTCTCATCCATTTGATGTTCTTCTTCCTTAAACATTCTTTGACGTGCCATCAATTCATCAAAATCAACTTGTAATCCATCAAAGTCTGGTCCATCAACACAGGCAAACTTGATTTTACCATCAACGCTGACACGACAGCATCCACACATTCCTGTTCCATCAATCATAATTGGGTTTAAAGACACAGATGTTTTGATGTTGTGAGGTTTTGTCACACCAACAACTGCTTTCATCATTGGCACTGGTCCAATCGCAATCACTTCATCAATGTCTTCACCTTGATCAATCAAATCAGCTAAAACTTGTGTGACAAAACCTTTTCTTCCAAGTGATCCATCATCAGTTGTAATATAAACATTCTTACAGAATTTTCTAAATTCATCAGCCCATAAAACATATTGCGCTTCTCGACCACCAATAATCACATCAACATCAACACCCATTTGGGCTAAAGCACGTAACTGTGGATATAATGGTGCACTTCCAACACCACCAGCAACACCGACAACATGTTTAGATGCATGTAATTTTGTTGGTTCTCCTAATGGTCCAACGAAATCAGTAATCTCATCACCTTCATTTAATAATGATAAAGCTTTTGTCGAATATCCAACAATCTGATATATAATCGTTATTGTCTCTTTTTCTCTATCAAAATCTGCAATCGTTAATGGTATTCTTTCTCCATCTTCTCCAACTCTTAAAATAATAAACTGTCCAGGTTCACATTTTCTTGATACATGGGGTGCATGAACAACCATTAACTCTACAACGTCATTGAGTTTTTCTTTGTGTAAAATCTTATACATTTCTATCAACCCCTCTTCATAGTTTAAAAAATTATATCATAGGGATATTTTTTTTACAATATAACATCAGCATTATCTCTTGACCATTTTCTCTCTTATAGATTATGATAATAAGCAGGGAGGATTCTTATGCATAAAAAAATGATATTTTTTGATATTGATGGAACATTACTAGATGAAAAAACAATGACTGTTCCTCAATCAACGATAGAAGCTATCAAAATGGCACAAAAAAACGGACACCTCAGTTTCATTAACACAGGACGTCCTATTTCAACAATTGATTCCATCATTACAGATATTCCTTTTGATGGATATATTTGTGGTTGTGGTACATATATTCAGTATCACCAACAAGTTCTATTTCATAATCAATTAGATATTGAATTCAGAAAAAAAGTTATTCATGGCATTAAACAATATCAGGTAGATGCTATGCTGGAAGGAAAAGATGGTGTCTATTTTTCACAAGATTTAAAACATCCTTTTATTCAAAAAATCAAAAAAAGATATCAGGACATCGGTTTTTCTGTCCACACTTTCTCATATCATGATGATATCACATTTGATAAATTTACAGTATGGTATCAATCCAGCACACCTATTGAAGCCTTTAAGGACCTTCTTAAAGATGATTTTCAAATCATTCAACGTGATGTCGATTTTTTAGAAATTGTTCCTAAGCCTTTCTCTAAAGCAACTGGTATTCAATATCTCATTGATCAGTTAGGTTATTCTATTGAAGATACAATAAGTCTTGGTGACTCTATGAATGATTTATCCATGCTCAGTTACACACATGAATCTATTGCGATGGGAAATAGTCATCCTGACCTTTTTGAAAAAGTCTCTTATATAACGACTGCCGTTGATCAAGATGGTATATATCATGCATTAAAACATTTTCATATCATATAAAAAAGAACGTGGGGAGACGTTCTTTTTTACTTTATAGACGAATTTATGTATAGGGAGAGGGGTCGTCTATATTTTCTATTATTATTATATGTCTTGTCTTAAGACACTTATATATTAACCCAGCCATATGAATTCATTGTGAATTTCATGAGAACTTTATGTGAACTTTTTATTCATCATCAAAAAAAGAACGTGGGGAGACGTTCTTTTTGATTTTATAGACGAATTGATGTATAGGGAGAGGGTCGTCTATATTTTCTATTATTATTATTATATGTCTTGTCTTAAGACATTATCATCATAACCATAGGGTGTGAATTTTCTGTGAACAATTGCTTAATATCTTTTTAATATTGAGGTTCTACATCAGCCTGTATAACATAAATATCATTAGGAACACAAATAATAGCTTTGGAACTTCCTTCTTGAATCCATCCCATTTTTTCACAATCATGATTTGGACATTCAACCTCAACAGCATGATATTGATGATCTTTCACTTCCAAATGAAATTGTCCATAATCGCCTTCAAAAGTATATGTTTGATCTTTTGAAATATCAATGGTTGCAATCACTTCATTATGATAATAAACTTCTATATCCCCTTTATCTCCCTGCATAAACTGATAGATAGCATAAGCTATTCCAATCACTATACATAAGCCTATAATAAAAATCATATCTTTCTTTTTCATATACAAATTCCTTTACATTTATTCTCTTATCTATGTTAATCAAGAGTCACGCATAAGTCAATAAATTTATAAATTTCTATCTTTGATATTTCACAAATTGAGAGTTAGGTGTATAATATTTATATGAAGAATATAATAAACAAGGAGGAATAATCATATGATTAAAATCATGTTAGCATGTAGTGCAGGAATGTCAACAAGCTTACTTGTAACAAGAATGGAAAAAGCTGCTCAAGAAAGAGGTTTAGACACAAAAATTTGGGCTGTTAGTGAATCAGCATTAACAACTGAATACGCTAATGAACCATGTGACGTATTACTGATTGGACCTCAAGTCCGTTTCCGTTTAAACTCTATTAAAGAACAAGTTAAAAATGCTATCCCTGTTGATGTTATTGACATGCGTACTTATGGTATGATGGATGGTGGAAAAGTTCTAGATCAAGCTTTAAAAATGCTAGAAGATTGGAAAAACAAATAGAATGATACAAAAAAAGGACAGTCGTCCTTTTTCTTTTTAGTCTAAATCTTCACCATTAGAAGCAATGACTTTCTTATACCAGTAAAAAGAATCTTTCTTCTTTCTTGAGAAGTCACCAGTTCCATCATCATGACGATCTACATAAATAAATCCATAACGTTTTGCATATTGTCCTGTTCCAGCAGATACTAAATCAATTGGTCCCCAAGTTGTATAACCAATAAGAGGAACACCATCTTCAATGGCTTCTTTCATTGCAGCAATATGTGGTCTTAAGTATGCAATACGATAATCATCATGAATAGAACCATCTTCTTCAACTTTATCAAATGCTCCCAAGCCATTTTCAACAATCATTAATGGTGTATGTGGATAACGTCCATTCAACAATTTTAATGTATAGCGCAATCCATCAGGATCAATTTGCCATCCCCAATCACTCGCTTTTAAGTAAGGGTTTTTTGCTCCTACTGTCATATTACCTTGAGCCATTTCTACATCCTTGCTTACAGTGATACAATTAGATTGATAATATGAGAATGTATAGAAGTCAACAGTTCCTTCTTTTAAAATTTTCTTATCTTCTTCAGTAATATAAGAAGTATCAATACCGTGTTCTTTAAAATAACGCCATATATATGATGGATATTCTCCACGTACCTGTACATCACCACAGAAATTATTCTTGAAGTCATCTTCATCATATGCAGCTAAAATATCTTTAGGGTTTGGTGTTAATGGATATACAGTTGTATGGGCAATCATGTTTCCAATCATAAAATCAGGGTTAATTTCATGTCCAGCTTTCACAGTTAATGCGCTTGCAACAAATTCATTGTGCAATGCTTCAAACATTTTTTGTGGATCGCTTTTCAACTCTGTTAAAGGAATACGATGATCTGAATGAACATCATCAGGATCCATCATTCCTAATCCATAAAGGTTTCCAATTCCACCTTCTCCCATACATGCAATATTAATTTCGTTGAAAGTCAACCAATATTTAACTTTGTCTTTATAACGCTTGAAGCATGTTGTGGCATATTTGACAAATAAATCAATCACTCTACGATCTGTAAATCCATTATATTTTGTGACAATATTCCATGGAATTTCATAATGACATAAAGTAATTAATGGTTCAATACCATGTTTATGACATTCATCAATAACATGATCATAGAACTCTAAACCTGCTTCATTAGGTTCTTCATCATCCCCATTAGGGAAAATACGACCCCAGTTAATTGAAAATCTAAAAACATTCCATCCCATTTCAGCAAATAAAGCAATATCTTCTTTATAATGATGATAAAAATCTATTGCTTCATGACTAGGATAAAAAGCTGTAGAATCAGTTTTAGGCAGAAAGGTTCTTGGGGTATTGACATCTCCACCTAAAAGCATATCAGGGACGCATAAACCTTTTCCATCTTCCAGATAAGCTCCTTCACACTGGTTAGCAGCAACTGCTCCTCCCCATAAAAAATCTTTTGGAAAACTCATTTTTATTACCTCCATTCCTCAATATAAGCTCATTATACAATATTTTCACGAACGAAAAAGCATAACTCGAAAGTTATGCCTTTTTCAAATTATTTTTCATTTTTTACAGCATATTTAGATTCATAATCATAAATAGTGTGTAAGATTTCTTCCATATCTTTAACGATAGGCATTCTTGGGTTAGCTGGAGTACATTGATCTTCGTAAGCATTCATAGCAATTCTATGAA
>CALUZM010000013.1 GCA_944325245.1 uncultured Massilimicrobiota sp.
GCCACAAACATTGTCTTGTTGGACAAGCGCCATGTTGACTTTGTTTTTCACAACTTGGAAATCTAAAATTCGCTGTTGGTCCACCAACATCATGAATATACCCTTTAAAATCAGGTTCTTGAATAATCTTCTTTGCTTCTTCTATCAAAGATTCATGTGAACGTGCCTGAATAATACGTCCCTGATGAAAGTTCAATGCGCAGAAATTACAAGCTCCAAAGCATCCTCGATTGCTAATCAATGAAAAACGCACCTCTTCAATAGCAGGAATATAGTCATAGGAAGGATGATATGTACGCTGATATGGTAATGCATATGTATCATCAAATTCCATTTGTGTCAATGGACGATTAGGACGATTTTGAACAACGTAAAAACCTTCATAAGGTTCTACAAGTGTTTTGGCATTATAATGATCCGTATTGCGATACTGAATACCAAATGATTTGGCATAGGCCTTTTTATCATGAGAAATATCTTCAAACGATGGCAACATGATATAATCTTCAGAAATAGCTGAAAGATCTTTTTGTTTAAAAACAGTTCCATCAAGATATGTCAAATACTGGACATCAATACCGGCATCCAATGCTTCAGCAATCTCTATAATGCTGTTTTCTCCCATACCATACATTAATAAATCAGCATTGGCATCCACCAGAATAGACTTTCTGACTTTATCATCCCAGTAATCATAATGAGCCAAACGTCTTAAGCTTGCCTCAATGCCTCCAATCAGAATTGTCGCATCATGATAAGCCTCTCTGACTTTTTGACTATAAACAATCACTGCACGATCTGGACGATGACCCATTTCTCCATTATTAGAATAGCTGTCTTTTTTACGTCTTTTTTTAGAAACACTATAGTGATTCACCATAGAATCAATATTGCCACTGGAAATCAAAAATCCCAGTCTTGGCTTTCCAAAACGCTTAAAATCATCTAAACTGCGCCAATTTGGCTGTGCCAGAAAACATACCTTATAGCCGCGACTTTCTAAAGTTCTTGTAATAATGGCAGCACCAAATGAAGGATGATCCACATAGGCATCACCACTGATATAAACAAAATCTGGTTGTTCCCAGCCTCTTTCTAACATTTCTTCTCGTGTTGTTGGTAAAAATTGTCCCATATCATTTCCCCTTTATATGCTCATATTATACACTAAATTGTTTGATATAAAAATAAAATGTGTAGAAATTCTACACAATTTGATGAATAAAACGTGATGTTTTTAATTGAATCCCGGTATATTCTTCAATAAAAGCCTCCATTAAAGGAACCAGAACATGCAAAGCTTCAGGTGGTATATGCAAATGTTCAATCGAAGTTATAGGGATTTTATGAATATGGCGAAAAGCTTTTAAAACGTCTTTTGAATAAGGTTGATGTTGATTTAAATGTTGCTGGCAAAGAAAGCCTCCATCTTCCAAAGAAATCGAAACAACCTGTGGAGAATGACAAAGAACACATCCTTCAACATCTAGTGATACACCATTATGTTCGAGGATGAAAACATCAAAAACAAGATATACAATCAAAGGTAAATAGCCTAAGTCCAAAGCATGCAAAGCTCCATAGAGCATCTGATATTCTTTTTCCAAAGGCTGATTTTCCTCCACATAGCGGTAATAATATTCTAAAACATAATTACCGACAATTTCACTTTCCAGATTTTCCTTAATATGACGAAAATAGTCTAGAGGTGTAGCCTTAATTAAAGTACTCAACCCTTTTTTTAAATGAATCGTCAATTCACTTAACATCATATCCTGACAAGCACGTGCATTTTTACTTGTCACTTTTCTAATGCCTCTTGCTAAAACACTCATCTTTCCATATTCATATGTATAGACATGTAAAATCATATCATTTTCTTTATAAGGTGTTTTCTTTAAAATAATTGCTTCAACAACTTCCTCATGAATAGTCGTTTTCATCATAACCGAACTCTCTTAGATATTTCTGTTTATTACGCCAGTTCTTTTCCACTTTCACAAACAGCTCCAATGTGACCGGTGTCTGTAAGAAACGTTTCATTTCACGACGAGCATTTTGTCTGATTTTTTTAATCATGCTTCCCTGCTTTCCAATCAGTATCGCTTTTTGACTTGGACGATCCACAACAATGGCAGCCATAATATGAACGCCATCTTCATCTTCTACCATACTTTCAATCACAATCGCGACACTATGGGGCACTTCTTCATGCGTAAAATATAAAATCTTTTCTCTGATAAATTCTGCCATAATAAAACGTTCGGGGTGATCAGTGATATGATCTTTAGGATAGTACATAACACCTTCTTTTAAATCTCCCTTAATCAATTTAATCAACTGATCAATATTATCGCCATTTAAAGCACTAATAGGTATGATTTCCTTGAAATCAAACATGTCTTTCCACTCACTTAACTTTTGAACCAATTCATCTTTAGAAAGCAAATCAATCTTATTCAATAGTAAATAAACAGGTCCATCAGCTTCTTTTAAACGATTGACGATGAAACGATCTCCTCTTCCAATCTTTTCGTTAGCTGGCGCTATCAGTAAAACAATATCGACACCATAAATACTATTTAATGCATTGGTATTCATAAAAGACCCCAAACCATCCTGAGGCTTATGGATACCTGGTGTATCCATAAAAATAATCTGTGCTTCATCATCTGTATAAATACCTTGAATTGTATTACGTGTTGTTTGAGCTGTTGATGATGTAATGGCCAATTTTGTTTTTAAAATATGGTTTAATAATGTTGATTTTCCAACATTAGGACGACCAACAATGCTTACAAATCCTGATTTAAATGTCATAAACTCTCTCCTATAAATGCACGTGGCATTAATTCTTGCATATTTGTGACTTCATAATAATCTTTGCACCCTAAAATAATAGGTGTCAATGGATTTAATAATTCAGATAAAACCTGACGACAGGCTCCACAAGGTGAAATCAAAGGTGAACAATCTCCTACAATGGCTAAAGCCACAATATCATCCTGACGATAGCCCAAGCAATACGCCTGATACACAGCATTACGTTCAGCACACATCGTTGAACCGTAAGCCGCATTTTCAATATTTGTTCCATAAATTTTCTGTCCATTTTTAAGCAGCAGACATGCACCAACCTTAAAATGAGAATAAGGCACATAAGCATTCTTTGATGCTTCAAATGCTGCATCTACTAATTCCTGATAATTCATAATCCTACCCTCTCATTATTTCCAATTCATTTAAAATCTTTTTTTGTAAAGAAAACATTTCCTTTTCCTCTTCTTCATTCATATGATCATAACCCAATAAATGGAGAAGACCATGTGTCATTAAAAAGCACATTTCACGTTTTAAAGAATGTCCATATTCCTGAGCCTGCTGGCAGGCATGATCATAAGAAATAAAAATATCTCCTAAACTTCTTGGCATACCTTCCACATAATATTGTTCATTATCTTCTAACGCAAAGCTGATGACATCTGTAGCACGATCAATATGACGATATTCACGGTTGATCTGATGAATTCTTTCATCGTCCACAATCACACATGATAATTCAACATCATCCTCTATCTGTAAAAGACGTAATGTTGTTTCAATAATTTTTGTAAATATTTCTTCATAATTATCCTGACATAAATGATTGTCATCTTCATACATAAAATCAATACTCATCTTCTCACCCTTTATCCTTTATTTTTCCTTTTTCCATTATAACACAATCGATATTCTTGTTCACTAACTTTGTTTGATGACTGACCATAATATAAATCTTTCCCTGATCATTTTTGAAAAGATAACGCTGAATTTTATTTGCTAATCGATTATCCATATGGGAAAAAGCTTCATCTAAAATCAAAACATCGTAATCATGACATAACAGACGTATCAAGGCTACAACCTGTCTTTGTCCTAATGATAAAGGAAAACCATCTTCAGATAAAACAACATGGAATAATTCCTGTAAATTCTCCTGACCAAAAGCTTTGAGATAATTCAGAATCTTTTTTTCATCATGGCATAAAAAATTATCTCTTAAACTCATATGTAAAAAAGTTGGTGTTTCCGTCAAATAACCTATATGCTGATGCAAAGATGTCTGGTCAATACTTCTTAACTCCTGCTGGTTAATATAAATATCACCCTGATAATTTTCGTCAACACCCATCAATAATTTTAAAAGCGTAGATTTCCCACTACCTGTTGCTCCTTTAATCATAAGATGCTGAGTAATTGTGAGATCAATACGTTCCAATATTGGCATTTGATATCCATAGGCATAACTGACATGATCAAAACATAGAGATGTTATAGGCTGAATAAGTTCCTCTTTGGATGCTGATTCATGGACTTCAAAATTCTTATATTTCTCATAAAGAATTCCCAGTTGCTTATATTGACTTATCAAAGTGACAATATTTAAAACGGGCTGAATACAATAGGATACCAGCATATAAAACATAATTAACTGTCCCATTGTCAATTGTTGATGAGAAAAAAAATAAAACCCTAAAATCAAAACAATCCCATAACATCCATAAATCAAATACTGAATAGAAGCCTGAAACTGATTCAAATACAAATCCTGCTTTTCTTTTTGCAAAGCTTCATCCAAATAAATATGATAACTTCTTTCACGCTGTTTTTGAAACAATCCAAAACAGCGAATCAAAAAATGATTATCAATCAATTCTAATAAATGATGCTGTAAGGTAAAATGAGCTTCCAAATAATTCTTATGAATAAACTGAAATTTTTTTAAACGACAATAACTCATAATGCCGACAACCAGTAATGCAATGATCACAATCATCGTCATCCAAATATTAAATATCAGCATTCCCACTAGCAAAACCACAACAAATAAACCATCGAGAAAAAATCTTTCAAAGCACTCAAGACTCATTTGAACCAAATCAAAAAGACTCATTAATTGACTTTGAATCACACCATGTTCCTGATGAAAAAAATGATCTGATTGCTTTAACATATTCATGAATGATTGGAAGACATAATCTTCATCCATTGCTCTTTGAAGATGAATCATTTCCGTCATCTTGAGCTTTGATAAATAAGTACGCATACATTCAATCACACAATAAGCTACTGAAAGAGTCACCATATAGAAAAACGAAGTCTCCGTATTCATATAATCAATAAAAACCTGAAAGAAATAACTGCTACCATAACCAATAATTGCTATCCACAATCCTTTCAAAATAAGTGATATCATATACTTTTGATAAGCCAAAAACATGTCTTTTAAAAACTGTAAATAACTTTTATATTGTAATTGTGGAACACGACCGACATGCTTAATTACAATTACCCTTTGTCCATAATGTTCTGCTACTTCTTCCTGATACATGGTGACAAGCCCTTTGGCAGGATCTCCAATCGTATATTCATCATCTTTGATTTCATACAAAACAACAAAATGTCCCAAACCATCATAAACCATAAATAAAATACATGGGCACTGTACCTCTTTAGCAATATCTTCCAAAGTGGCTTCATAGGCTTTGGCCTCAATCTGATAACTTTTCAAACACTCAATCATTCCTTTAATGGTTATACCATTTTGACTTAATCTGGCCTTCTTCTTAATATTTTTTATTTCATCATGAAAATGATAATACTTTAAAATCATATCAATACAATAGGCCCCACACGCTTTTTCTTCATCCTGTAACTCTATTGGATATTTATGCATAAAAAAACCTCCTTACTTCTATATACGCAAAAAGTCAAGAGGTTTTCTTTTTTTATTATGATTTTTTCAAAACTTTTCTTAATTTTGTCATCAATTCATCCACATGTTCTTTTTCAATAATCAATGGTGGTAACATACGTACAACATTGCTTCCTGCAGTGACGACAATAACACCTTCATTTAACAATTCTTTAACAACAGGTTTTGCTTCTGTTTTTAAAACAAGTCCCTGCATTAAACCTAAACCACGATGTTCTACAACATTGTCAAACTCATCTACAAGTTCATCAAGACATTGAATCAAATATTGTGAAACATCCTGAACATGAGCTAATATATGATCTTTCTCTAAAATATCAAAAACTGTTTTCACTGCTGCACAAGCTAATGGATTTCCACCATAGGTACTTCCATGATCTCCTGGTTGCATCGCTGCTGCCCATTTTTCATTAGCAACAAATGCTCCTACGGGAATCCCACAACCAATGCCTTTAGCCAGACAGACAATATCAGGTAAGATATCGTATTGGAAATAAGTCATAATAGTTCCTGTACGACCCATACCACATTGCACTTCATCTAAAATCAAGCAGATATCATGTTCATCACAAAGTGCTCTTAACTGCTTCATGAAAGTTTTATCACATGGATAAACACCACCTTCTCCTTGAACAGGTTCAACAATAATGGCAGCTGTTCTTTCATTGATTAAGCTTTTAACACTTTCAATATCATTCAAATCAGCATAGCGAACACCTTCAATCAATGGACCAAAAGCTTCCTGATAAGCAGGATTTCCTGTTAATTTCACAGAGCCAGTAGAACGTCCGTGGAAAGAATGACGGAAAGAAATAATTTCACTATCAGCTTTTCCATGTTTTAAATAATAATATTTTCTTGCTAATTTTAAAGCACCTTCTGTCGCTTCCGTTCCTGAATTACAGAAGAAAACACCCTCCAGCTGTGTGGCTTTTTTCACTGCTTCAGCAGCCTCAATTGCTACTGGAGTATAAAAATAATTAGACACGTGCATCAAAGTTGCAACCTGTTGTTGGAGAGCCTTGACATAATCTGGATAACCATATCCTAAAGAATTGACACCAATTCCTGAATAAAAATCCAGATATGCACGTCCTTGTGTATCATATAAATAAACACCTTCACCTTTTTCTAAGACAACATCATAACGTCCATAAGCCTTTAAAAAAGCTTTTTCCCCTCTTGCATACCAATCTTCCATATTTTATACCCCCTTTATATGCATTGCTATCTGTTCATACAAATCCACTGCAACTTGTAGAACCTCTTCATGAAAATTAAAAGTTTCCGTATGTAATCCACTCTGATATTCATCACAGCCCGTTCCTAGGAAAAAGAAAATTCCTGGTAGAGCTTTCTGATAAAAAGCAAAATCTTCAGCCAACATCAATGGCTCTTGCAGTTCAATAAAACGTGTTTGAGCTGCTAGCTCTTTCCACTGTAAATAAAGTTCAGGATGATTGATGACAGGTGGATACATTGGTGGACAACTCCACTCAATTTGACAGTCATAAGTTTTCATCAATCCATCATGAATAGCCTGAATTTCATTAGTTATTTGATGAAAAAGAGCCTCATCATAACAACGTAGTGTCCCATGCATTTGAGTTTGCGTTGCAATACTATTACGTGCCGTTCCACCTTGAATTTGTCCAATATTGAAAACAACAGGCGCAAATGGTGAAATATGCCTTGAAATCATTGTCTGATATTGCATATAGGCATGATGAGCGATCATAATACTATCGACACCATCCTGTGGCAATCCAGCATGCGCACCACGTCCTTGAATTGCCACATCCATTTCACCACACATGGCCATTAAAGGACCACTTTTACAGGCAATGTAACCTTCTGGAATCTGTGGCATCAAATGCATCCCAAAAATCGTTTTAACATGATATTTTTCAAAAATACCTGATTCCACAACAAGTTTGGCAGCACCAGGTGATTCCTCAGCAGGTTGAAAAAGTAAAAGAATATTATAACGAAAAGCATATGTCGATTCTTTTAAACGTTTCGCCAATCCCAACAAAGCACTCATATGACCATCATGCCCACAGGCATGCATATAGCCAGGATGACGAGACACAAAATCAACCTGATTATGTTCTTCTATAGGCAAAGCATCAATATCACTACGAAATGCAATTGTAGATGGACAACCATAATCAATATAGACATATGTCCCTGTTTCCACAACACTTTCCCATTGATAACCCATCTTTTCTAATTCATGACGTAAATACTGTGCTGTTTGATATTCTTTTAAGCCTAATTCAGGAATTTGATGTAAATCCCTTCTCCATTTTTTGAGTTCATCCATAACTCTCACCTTAAATTTTTCTTAAATCATCCATTAACTGTGTTTTTTCTTTTGTTTCTTCAGTTTTTTCTTCTTTGATAATACGTGCAGGGTTTCCAGCTACAACAGCACCAGCAGGAACATCATTTAAGACAATACTTCCTGCTCCAACAACAGCACCTTTACCAATGCGCACACCTTCCACAACAACAGCATTGGCACCAATTAAAACATCATCTTCTAAAACAACAGGTTTAGCACTAGGTGGTTCAATAACCCCTGCTAAGACTGCTCCTGCTCCAACATGACAATGTTTTCCAACTTCAGCACGTCCACCTAAAACGGCACCCATATCAATCATAGATCCTTCACCAATTTTGGCTCCAATATTAATGACAGCACCCATCATAATAACTGCATTATCTTCAATTGTGACATTTTCACGAATAAAAGCACCTGGTTCAATACGTGCATTGATGTTACGCATATCTAACATTGGAATCGCACTGTTACGACGATCCTGTTCTAAATAAGTTTCTGTAATTTTATCTTGATGAGCTTCTAAATATTTTTGAACATCATCTAAATCACCAATTAAAACACGACTTGTTTCTGTCCCAAAGACTTTGATAGACTCATCTGTTGGCAAATCATGTCCATTGACATAAACCTTTACAGGTGTCTGTTTCTTCGCATCTCTAATATATTGAATAATTTCTTGTGCGGTACTATACATTTTCAAAATCCTCCTCATTGATTATTCCTTCAAAAACAGTTCTAGCTGGTCCTTCCATAAAAATACGACCATCTTCAAAACAAATATCCAAAGTTCCTCCCAGCAGTTCAACTTGTACTTTGGCATCACACAAATTATTAATATAACTTGCATACATCACTGCACAGGCACCTGTGCCACATGCCATCGTTTCCCCTGAACCTCTTTCCCAGACACGCATTTTCAAATGCTGACGGTCAATCACCTGAACAAATTCTGTATTCACAGATTCAGGAAACAAATCACTTTTTTCAAAATGAGGACCAATCTCTTCAATCGCAAAATCAAGAT
Source organism: uncultured Massilimicrobiota sp. (assembly GCA_944325245.1). Taxonomy (GTDB): domain Bacteria; phylum Bacillota_I; class Bacilli_A; order Erysipelotrichales; family Coprobacillaceae; genus Allocoprobacillus. The sequence goes on from CALUZM010000013.1 coordinate 9,127, forward strand.
GATCCACATATGTGACGACATGGGGATTTCCCATAGAAACTGCTGTACAATCATAAATGTGACCAGCTATCTTTAATGGTTCATTCACCATCTGTTCTTTCGAAAAAAGACAAGGTATCTGTAAAACATCTAAAATAGGCTCTCCCATATCGACTTTTACAGATTGGACCTGCCCATTGTCAACACGAAGCCATACTTTTTTTAAACCACCTAATGTTTCAATTTCCAGATAAGTTTTATCAGTCAAAGCATGATCGTATACAAATTTAGCAAAACAGCGAATGCCATTTCCACACATCTTTCCCTCACTGCCATCTCGATTAAACATACGCATTTGAAAATCATGATGCTGTGAAGGTAAAATCACAATCATACCATCACTACCAATACCAAAATGTCGATCACTGATATGAGAAATAAAATCCGGTGTCATTGGAACCTGTTGATGAATTCCGTCAACATAAATGTAATCATTTCCCAGACCTTCCATTTTTGTAAATTTCATTATTTCCCCACCTCATCTTTTTGAAATATATTAACATTTTTTTGATATAATGAAAAGTCTTTTCATCGAATTGCATATATTAAAAAAGGTGAGACTATGAAATACATGTTCAAAAAAATCAATCAGACTTTATCTATATTAATTATTATTCTTCTTTTAATGATCATTCACTATCATATGTCTTATTAAAACATGTAAAAATAACGGCCTTAGCCGTTATTTTCATCTGAATGATCTTCTGTTTCTGTGTTTTCGTTATTATCTATTGTTGATGTTTCTTGTTGAGGTGTTGCATGTTCTTCGATTTGATCATGAGAAATATTTGAATCAGTTTTCTTTTTATTTTTCAACATAATAGCAATCACAGCAATGATAGCCAAAACAGCGATACCAATATAAACAAATGTCATATCCATACCTACTGATTTTGGTGACGAGATCACCAACTCATCAACATTGCTTCCATTGGCTGATAAATCCAAAAGATCAATTGTGACATTCTGTCCATCAACAGTTCCTACATTAGATGTTGCATTACCTGGCATTTTAATAGTCATTGTCATTTCAATACCTAAATTTTTAAGTTTATCAACGGAATATCCAGCCATTGCTGCTGATTCTGTATCCATCTGTTGTTTCAAATCATCTAGTGGCAAACGTAAAACAAGGCAATCTTTTCCATCTACCGTTTCTTCAGTGATGGAAGCCTGCATTTCCTCAGCCGTTGAATTCAACCCATCAACCTGAACACCAACCCATGTCGCATTATCAATACTTTCTTCAACGCCTGTAATCTTCGCATTCTCCATACCTTCAGTTGCTTGCAGCTGTTCTGTCAGCTGACTAACCATATCATCTTTTGTTGTCCCAGTTGCAGTTAGCATTGACTCTTCCATCAACAGCTTCATAGACCCTGTCATGCTTTTATCAGCATGAATTTCCAGATTGACATTCATTTTCATGCAGCCTGTCAAAACTATAACAGCCAATAGTATTGACAATCCTCTCAATACCTTTTTCATAAATAATATCTCCTTTCCCTTATATACTTTATTGTATCATATCTCATTTATGATAGACATTGATTTATCAAAAAAACAAAAAATCGACAAACTTCATTGTTTGTCAATCTTAGAATCCTTGTAGTTCATCATCAAGCCAAGTATCCGTTTCAGAAAGCTTTCTTATAAAAATTCTAGCACTGTCATCAGCATATTTATTTTGATGAAATTTAAAAATCACTTCCTGTGAATTCAATTCACCAATAATCTCTATCTTTCCTAAAGGATGACTCATTGCATAACGTACAGCCTTACCAAATCCATTCTGATAAGATTTTGCTTCATCCACAATGCGAATACCTTCGCAAATAGGCACCTGAAAATGCCCTTTGACTCCTGTCACAGGACGACATTGGAAAATATAATAAGGAATCACACCAATACGTGTCAATCCTGATAACAGTTCACCTAAGACTTTTCCCTGATCATTAACACCTCGCATTAAAACAGTCTGATTACGAACTTGAATGCCACGTTTTTGTAATTCCAAAATAGCACGTATAGATTCAGATGTGATTTCACGCGGATGATTAAACTGTGTCACAACATAAATCATTTTCTTTGAAGTGTATTTTGTTAGTAAATCTAATAACTCCACATCATCATATATACGCTTAGGAAAAGTCACAGGAACACGTGTTCCAAAACGAATAAAATCCAAATGATCAATTGCTGTCAATTCCTCAAGATAACGCTGAATAATATGATTTGGATTCATAAATGCATCACCACCAGAAATCAAAACATTTGTGACTTCATGATGTGTTTTCACATAATCCACTGCCTCATCAACACGTTTATTCAATTCCTTTTCAGAATATCCAACCATACGTTTTCTAAAACAGTGGCGACAATACATAGCACATTGATTCGTTGAAAGCAAAAGAATTGTCTGCTGATACTTATGTTGAAGACCATCCATTTTGGTATTTGTTGCTTCACCACTCGTATCAAAAGAACCTTCCTAATTAAACTCATCTAAAGAAGGAATACACATTTTTCCAATCGGATCATGGGGATTGTTCGTATCTACAAGGGATAGATAATACGGTGTAATCATCATTGGAAAACGTTCAATCACAGCTTCATATTGTTCTTTTTGTTCATTTGATAAATGAAGAATTTCTGCTAATTGATCTATATTTGTTATACTCTTTTTAAGTTCTTCTTGCCAAGTCATTTTATCATCTTCTTCTCTCACAATTTCAACAAAAAGAAAGCGTATACAATTATTCTAAAATGAAAATATTTCTTCAATTTGAACAATTTTTATTCTTTTTTATCTTTGATAATCTGTTGTCCACAACATTGACAATAGAGTTCAGACTCAAAGAAAGTCATACGCCCTAACATAGCTCCACAATATGGACAACGCCAAAGCAAAAACAACGATATCAAAATAACTGCATTCATCGTTAATAGAATATAAATAATCCAATGTACCAATCCATCATAAAATTCAAAATCACCAGTTGCAACAATAGCACTTAAAATAATCATCAATATGCCTATAATGACAAATAAAATTCTCATCACTTTTCGATAAACTCTTAAATTCATCATACCACTCCCATTACAAATTTAAACAAAAGATAAGAACATGCTGTGGATATTATGTTAAAATTGTGTAAATACCAAAATACTTATCAATATAGCTATAACTATGATTATTTATAAAAAATAAAAAAAGGACTTTACAAATGATTGAAAATCTTATATAATCGTATTTGCCTAATCGAGGTATACCGATATGGCGGTCGTGGCGAAGTGGTTAACGCACCGGATTGTGGCTCCGGCATTTCGTGGGTTCGATTCCCATCGACCGCCCCAGAGTATGCGGGTGTAGTTCAATGGTAGAACTTCAGCCTTCCAAGCTGACTACGTGGGTTCGATTCCCATCACCCGCTCCATTGAAACAGTAAAGTCCTTATTTTAAGGGCTTTTTTTGTGTTTTCAAACACAAAATTTATATCAATATTTTTTGTTTTATTAGTCCATTTGGTTTCAAAATTGTTTCTATACTCTCTTCAAAAGTATAGATTTTTTATATAACAATTCTTTTTTTGCACCAAATTTGCACCAAATTATTTTATTTTATCAATCTTCCTAATTCTAACCCAAGTTTTATACCATCTTCAAAAGCATTAAGAATAGCAAAGTTATCAACATCTATCCACGAATTTATAATGTCATCAATTATCTTTTCAGCATTACTAATATGTTTTACATTCATGATCTGTAATGCTTGATTGATAACATCCTCATTATGCTTTAATGCTTTCTGATATTCTTTTGTATAAGGTAATTCTCTTTCACTAGGTATAAATCTTCCAAAAAATAAATCTTTTATAAAATCATTCATCATATATTTCCTCCCATCTTTATAATCAACCTCTATCCTAATGGGTAGAGGTTGATTGATATTCAATGATCTGATTAAACTCCTGAATAAGAGCTTGTTCAGTTTCAGTAAATAAATGAGAGTATGTGTTCAGCATTGTTTCAACACTGTGTCCAAAATGATAAGCCATTGCAACTAAAGATTGTTGAGTTTTGACATTATTAACCATTAAAGATACACAACTATGTCTTAAATCATGTATACGTAAATACGGTAAAGCAATTTCTACAATATAATTCAATCCATATGGATTATCAATAATGTCTTTAATTCTAACATGTATTTTCCATTCCTTATATCCACCCTTTTTTTCTTCATTATAATAAACCTTTCCATCCAACATCTCATTTGCACTATTTTCAATTTTTCTACTTAAACAAGAAGCATACGTATATCCATATCCTTTAGAACCAATTCTTAAATGTTTTCTAAATTGATTATGAACTGTATTTCGAGCAAGCGGATAAATAAAACCAAAAACATAGGATTCTTGACTAAAACCGATTTTTTTGCTTTCCGTCTGATACCATTTCTTTAATATATTAATAAGAATTTGAGGTATACAAATTAATCGTGTTGAATTTTTTGTCTTTGGTGGTGTTAAGACTTCTTCTTTGACGGAATGAATATTAGATAGAGTCTGTTTAATATCAATTGTTCCCTTATTCAAATCAATATGTTTCCATTGTAATGATAAAGCTTCACCACGTCGCATACCTGTATAATAAAGCAAGGAGAATAATGTATAGTATAAAGGCTCTTTCACATTGTAGATAAACTCCTGAAACTCTGAAAGTTTCCATATATTATAATTGTTTTTATCTAACTCATCAGGCTTTTTAATTCTTCGTACTTTTCTTAAGGGATTTGTTTGAATATATTCATTTTCTAAAGCATATTTAAAGACAAGGTTAAGTTTATAATATATTTTATCAATTGTACCAATACTTAAATTTTTCCTTTCTAATGAAAGAATAATCTGTCTTAAATCTTGTGGAGTAATACTCACAATGGGTTTATCAAACAAACTTTTAGCGTGTTGTAATGCCTGTTTGGTTGTTTTTATAGAAGTTTCTTTCATATAATACTGACAATCTAAAATAACCTCATCAATAACTTCTCCCAGTGTTTTTTGATTATTTTCTTGTTGAGGTTTTAACAGTTTTCTTTCCATATCATATTTGACTTCTATTTCTTTTTCTAACGCTTCTTTTTTTGTTCCAAAACCACTTTTTCCTGTATAAACTTGTTTTTGTCGCCATTTATTATCATTATCTTTATATTTAAATCTTATCGACCATAAACCATATTTATTTTTATATACCGCCATTTTAAAGCTCCATATCACGATACTGTCGATCATTCTTTGGTTGTGTTGTTATATCTAATGATTCATGTGGATGTTTTTCTTCAAAATAATGTATCTTTTCCTTTAATGAAGATAAGACTCTTGTTATGGCATTTTGAGCTTTTTGACATAACTCTTTTAAATCATAGGCATTGATAGTATTATGTTCTTTTTGAAACATTTGCTTGAAACGTTTAAATATTTTATCTAATCCTAACAAAGAAATAAATTGTTTATATAGATTTACATTTTCTTTAAGACTATCGTTTTTCTTTTCTAGTTCGTCATAATTTTCTCTCAATCTTTGAAATTGATTTTCTTCATAAGATATTCTCTGTTCAAGATGATGAATTGATGAATGCAAATTATGAATCACTTCTTCCTTGTGTTTAAGTTGTTTTGCTAAAGGCATGGATCTATACATGTCTAGTTCTTCTTTTTGAGTTGTTACAAGATGTGTTAAACCTAAAACCTCTTTTTGGTATTGATTTAGGCTATGCTTAAGTCCATCAATAATCTGATTACATTTCTTAAGCGTTCTTGTCTTTTCCAACAGTCCGGATGGATTGTAATCAATATGATTAGCTTCATCAATGATTTTTTGAGTTGCTTCTTTGTGCTTGTGAATATTTTCTAAACTCTTTTTAAAACTTAAATCTTCTTGTTGTTTCAGTTCCTTTATTGTGCGATTTCCGTTGATTGTAGAGGTATTTTGAATGGAAGGCATATAAACTAAGGTTTGTTCAAGATAGGCTCCTAAATCTGGGTGAAATCGCTTGAGTTCTTTCTTTGTTAGAATATCCTTGGATTTCAATCTTTCAACTCCATCTATTTCTACAACTGGTATAAATGAGAAATGTATATGTGGTGTTGTTTCATCATTATGCACCCAAGCACTGACAACATTCTTTTGATTATATTTTTGGGTGAGAAATTGAAAAGTCAATTCAAAAAACTTCTCTTGATCTTCTTGTGGAACATCTTTAGGAAGTGTAACAATCCAATCCACCATATAAATAATATCATCTCTTTTCAGGTGTTTGACTTCACTTATTCTTTTCTTTAAAAACTGTTCAGGTTTCATCGGTTGAATATCACATGCCAAATTATAATTAAGATGGGTTCTACTTTTATCTATATCCTGATTAGACAATTCACAGCCCTCTCGTCTTTCACAATGGATAACCAATCCAATGACACCTTGCTTCTTTATCTTTTGGGCATGAGCCATATGATTTCATCCTTTCAAAAAGCCCCCGGCAGGGCAAGTTTCCAAAAAGCTTTAGCATTTTGGTATAACTTGCTAGACCAAAGTTTTGGTCTTTCTTTTCAAAGATTGCCGATAGGCTTCATATTTTATTTTCAATGTTCTTGTTTTGTGACACAATGACACTTTACTGTACGCACCATAAAGTGTCATAAGTGTCATTTTTCAGGGGAAAATTCTAATTTTATTAATCTTTCATGTCCATTTCTTTCTTTTGAAAAATAGATATGATTTTCATCAAGTATCGTCTTGTTTTTCACAAGAAATCTATAAAGACCTTTAGGATTAATAGTTAAATTCATTTTAGCAGTTAGTGTCTGACAGTTATCTTTCATACAATGAGATTCATTGATAGCTAAAGCTTTAATAATCAGCAATACATTTGGATCAATAAATTCATCACCATCATCACTATCATTAAAAACCCAATTAATATTATGCTCATCCTTTTTGATAGGTATTTTTTCTTTGCGTGAACGTAAGATAAAATTTAATGTACCTGTCGTACTAAATTCATTTTCCGTTTCAATGATGATAGTTCCTGTCGTTGCTGAAGTTAACGATTTTGACCCTAAAACACTATCTTGCAATTTAGCCTTTCCCTTTTTTGTATGATGGGTTAAAACACAACATAAATTCTTATTAACAATAAAATCTCTAAATTCTTTAATCATTGCATAATTCTCACTAAAATTATCAACATCACTAAATTCATAGAGATTCGCTAAGCAATCTATGATAATCAAACTCACTTCGTTGATTCTTGGAAAATGCATGATAAATTCTTTGATGTCATATAAACTACCGGAATCATCAAAATTATAGAGAACATTATCATTTTCTTTAAATCGTTGTGCTTTAATCCTTGATTTTGCTTCAAAATCATAATTATCATTATCAAAATATAAAACAAGTCCTTTCTTGGTTTTCTTGCTTAAAAATGGTTCTCCATTGGCAACAGCATTAGCTAAACTGGTAGTTAATAGAGATTTTCCAATTTTACTTGTACCGGCAAATATATACAGTCCTACTTTAAGCAATCCTTCAAGAATATCGTCTTGTTTATTTTCAAAATGAGTATTTAATAATTCACTTTGCGAGTAAAGTTTATGATTCATATCTGACTTTATTCCTTTCAAATTTGTTTGAAAAGAAACATATTCTTTGATATACTTTAAGAGAAAAGAGCATATAAAAATATGTTTCTTTAATAGGAATCATTCATATTCTTACTTGGCGGTTGGAATGAATGATTCTTTTCTTTTCTCAATAGGATGAGTCACATCAAAGTATTGTTCACATGCTTCAATAGGAAGTAATCCTGCTTTAGGAAGTCTATTTTTATCAATGCCAAACAATTCAATGATGCGTTTTGCATGAACTTTAGCAATCTGTTGATAACTACACCCAACAGCATCTGCGAGTTCCTGATACGTGCAAAATTTTTGTTTGATTTCCATATACTTTCACCTACCTTTCTTTGTTGATAAATAAAAATATATATTTTTCATAACTTCAAATACATATAATACTTACCACACTTCCATTATATCATTATATATGATTATTGCAATAGATATTTATATAAATTTTAGTATATTATGAATTTTGCAATACTTATTTACAAAAATAATGTATAATATTTACGAGGTGAACATTCATGTCAATAACAACATATATACATAAATTAAAAGAAGAAAAGGACATATCTTTCCGTCAATTATCTATAGATTCAAAGATCAGTTATGGAAATATCATGGATATTAAAAATGGACGAATAGCTTACCCAACAGAATCTATCCTCAATAAATTATCAAAGTATCTTAATCAATCAAAAGAAGATATTCTTTTTGACATACTGAAAGATGATGTTGATGAAGATTATTCTTCGGCATCACTTCGTTACTTATGTTATTTAAACACGCATAATTATACAATTGCGATTAAACCAAATGTCCCAAATCCTTTGAGAACGGGAGTTATGGTTTTTGATGGATATGCATATAAAAAACGTTCTGGAAATACTTTTACAGTTGTAGATTCTTGGTCACACATAAAAAAAGAACATTGGAAAATGTTCAAGGTTCATTATAATACAGAATTAAATAGAGATTCATGGACTGAAATCTTTATCAACGAAGATATGTACATAACCAATGTTTTATATTTTGAAATATTCAGAATAGAAAACAGTGGATTTGAAAACGTTAAAGAAGTTGTGATTACATATGATGAAAAAGATCATGATATTAAGTATGTTGAAAAATTTGTTCCTAGAAAAATAACTTATAAAATAAAATTTGTATCTTTATAAATTAAAAAATCTAACATAATTATTCAATTCAACAATAAACATATTATCAACCTTATATATATACATATATTACATTTTATACTTAGCATTACAGCAATAAAAGCTATGTTCCCAATATATTTCTTGATGATACAGAAAAGTGAATCGAAATCGATTCACTTTCTTTTTACATGCATTACAAACCAGTAAATAACGAATAAAACTACAGCTACTAATTGTGTATATGTATATATACCAATCAATGTGGAATTATTCAATTCCCAAGTCAAACCATTCTGGTTGCGTGCAAAACATTCCAAAACCAACAACACAATCCATAATATTAATAATACGTTTATAACATTAGAAAAGAATTTGCTTTTCTCTTTAGTGAAAAGTATCTTTATTATAACAAAAATCAGAATAAGCAGTATAATTTCTAAAAAAATATATAATATCATGTTCTACTTTTATACGTACCAGTACCATAATATTTAGCTGGTTCTTTTGCCGTTGGACAAGACGCCCATACTTCTGATAGTGAATGACTATACCACTTTCCTTGATATGAAGTTAAATAATAACAACTTATAACTCCTTTCCCAGCCTTATATCCAGCTTCATAAGGGGCTTTTTTTACCCATGAAGAAACTTCAGATAATCCTGCATATACTGCAACTAAAGAGCCACCAATTCCCATCCATTTACACAATGATGTAGCAATAGCAGTAGAAAATCCTTTTGCCGTAAGTTTTTTTATCGCACTAGATAAAGAATTAGAACCTAAAACAGAAGATAATGCACCTAAAAATTTGTCCTTATTTGAAGAAACACTTAACGAAGCAAAAATATTCTTTGTATCTTCTTTAGAAACATACTCAACAGATTTCATCCAAATATTCCCATTAACTGCAGAAGTAGGTTCTCCAGACTTGTAAGTCCAGTATCCTCCTTTTGTCTGGTTAGCATGAGATTTACCACTAAGGACTCCATCCATCACTCCATAGGTAGATATTCCTGGATTCTCTTGCATGAGATCCAAAGCCTTTTGTCCATTTTTCTCCATATATTCAGTAAAATTAGGTGCAACATCAGTATTTAAAACATATGGATGTTCTGCAGATCCATCACCCGAAATAATTGAGCTTTTAATTTCTTGTTCGTAAATTTCATTTAAATCAATATTATAATCACTCGCAGAAACAGATGAAATTTGTAACGCACCAATAGTGAGTGCAAAAACACTTAATAATATTAAAGTTTTTATTAACTTATTTTTCATAAAATTCTCCTTTTATTATCATTTTTTTATATTAATTTATAACGTTCATGTCTTCTTAACTAATTCGTTATGTATTATATCTGTACATTGAAATCATCCCCTTCCTCTTTTTATGTAATCGCTTTCTTCGGTTATATTGTATATAAATACATTTATATTGTCAATAAATATATTATTTTTTACGACTTATTTTATATATTTTATTATTATGATATAATTTATTAAAAGGAAGAGGTGAGTATGGCTAAATATTCTAATTATCTATTTAAACTTGACTTATTAATTTTAAGTGTTTTGAAGCACAAAGATATGTATGGTTATGCATTATCTAAAGTGATTTCCGACAAAACAAATGGTTATGTTGTACCTAAGCATGGAACCATGTACCCTGTTATCTACAAACTTATTGAAGATGGTTATATCACTAGCCATACAGTAGTTGTAAAAAACAAGGCTCGCGTTTATTATCATTTAGAAGAGAAAGGAAAAAAATATCTTCAACAGCTTGTACAAGATTATGATAATCTTGTGCTACAAATCAACAATATTGTTCACGGAGGGGAAAATAATGACAGCAAGTAAAAGATATTATAGGAATGTAAAAAAGCTTTTTCCTGTATATTTAAAAAAAGAAAAATCGTATCTCAAACAGCTCAAAGAACAAATTGATGAATATGAAGATACATCGTATGAGGAATTAGTTGATATTTTTGGTGATCCTATAGATATAGTGAAAGCATATTATGATACAATAAACAGCAACTATTTATTAAAGAGAATGAATTTAAAAAGGTTTGTAACAATGACATGTATATTAGTATTAACACTAACCACTCTTTATTTTGGATATAAGGCATATGAATTTAATAAAGAAATTAATGAATGGAAGACTAATCTTCCTTCACAAGTAAATGAAACAATTGAGGTGATTGAATAATGAAAAAATTAATTTTGTCTTTATGTTTATGTTTATCATTTTGTTTAGTGTTTACAAAAGCAACTCATGCTGAAGAATATTATTACGACGAAACTATAGAAATTATAAGTACAACACCTGTAACCAGAGCTACAAATTCAATTACTGGAAAGAAAACTGCATCTATAAAAAATTCTTCAGGAGCAGTTCTTTGGTCAGTGTCAGTAACTGGGAAATTTACTTATACAGGTTCTAAAGCCACTTGCACAAGTTCTACAGTTAATGCACAGTCAAATAATAGTTATTGGAAAATAAAATCAAAATCAAGTTCAAAATCTGGAAACAAAGCCATTGGGACTGCCAAAGCTGATAATTATTTTGAAGGCAAAGTTGTATTAACGCAAACTAAAACAGTTACATTGACTTGCAGTGCTACTGGAAAACTTTCTTAAAAGCAAAATATATAAATGCTTTCACATTTACACCAAAATAACACCAAAAACGATAAAAAAGTATATCTTAGTATATAAAATTATACTTTGATATACTTTTAAATTGGCTTAAATACAGTGTTTTTTACTACCTTTTATGCATTGACATGCTCCCATCGACCGCCCCAGAGTATGCGGGTGTAGTTCAATGGTAGAACTTCAGCCTTCCAAGCTGACTACGTGGGTTCGATTCCCATCACCCGCTCCATAGAAACGGTCAAGTCCTTATTTTAAGGGCTTTTTTTGTGTTTTCAAAGACAAAATTTCAATAAATATTTTTTGTTTGATGAGTCTATTTGGTTTTGAAATTGTTTCTATATTCTTTTCATAAGTATAAAATATTTTATATTCTTAAATATAAAACCACCAAAAAACCACCAAATTCTTTTATTTTATTAATTTTCCTAATTCTAATCCAAGTTTTATACCATCTTCAAAAGCATTAAGAACAGCAAAGTTATCAACATCTATCCATGAATTTATAATGTCATCAATTATCTTTTCAGCATTGCTAATATGTTTTTCATTCATGATCTGTAATGCTTGATTGATGACATCCTCATTATACTTTAATGCTTTCTGATATTCTTTTGTATAAGGTAATTCTCTTTCACTAGGTATAAATCTTCTAAAAAATAAATCTTTTATAAAATCATTCATCATATATTTCCTCCCATCTTTATAATCAACCTCTATCCTAATGGGTAGAGGTTGATTGATATAACATCCTTTCATTTAAACTTATCAATTTTTTTCATTAAAACTAACGTTATCGGTAAAATTATTACTATATAAAGCAATAAGGAACAAATCGAAAATACATTTCCTAAAGAAATTGTAGGAACAAAATAGTTAATCACAATTTTTACCAATCCAAAATAAAGGAATAAGAAAAAGGCAAAAAGAATAGATTTCAATAAAAATTTCATGTTTAATCTTAATCATTCAAAAAAACATAAATATCAATCTAATTTGATATAATAGATTATATTTTAAGAATAATATCCTCCTTTCTTTGATAAAGTAATATTTTTTATTTTAAGTCCACAATGTCCTTATTGCTCCTTTTATTGAAAATCACATTTTTCCCAAATAAAGTTTTTAGAAATGGCTAATACTTTATTTGATACAAAAAAATGATATAAAAGTGAACATATACTCATTCATATGAAAATTAACTAAAAAATCATTATATATCAACCTTCTAAATATTACTAAATGTAATATACGTATTTCAATTTAAATAAAGCAACATTTTATTTCCTAAATAAAGTATAACATATCTGATATTAAATAAAAAGTACTTTTTATTTAAATGTTCATTTCTGTTAATAGTTATAATGTCTTTTAATAAAATTAATATTCTTGTTATTTTCTTAGAAAAGATTTCTTTTATTAATTTATACTATGAAATGATTATATCATAGGTATCTTAGGGATAATTAAAACCATATCATTTCTAAATTGGTAATAATATCATTACTCATTAGACAACTTAAAAAAGTGACTTAAAACCAAAAAGGGATTTAATTAAATTTGTTATTACTCAAAAAAGTGAATCGTAAATATGATTCACTTTTTAAAACTAAATTTTTCATATAAATTCTATACAATTTAACAATATTTATCTCATTCCATATATTTTTTGGTGAGAATATATGATTAGTCATATATCACTTTATATCTCAAATAAATAATATTATAAATATCCTATAATAAAACAGATATATTATAATTGTAATGTTAGGCAATGAATTTAATATATGAAATCTTATTATCTGCATTTTGTACTTGAAACATTAGGCTGCCTTCTACATTATTTGAATCTTCAAAATTAATAGTTATCAACTGAGAGTCACCATTTTCAACAATCGGATCTCCAATTTGTAATGGTAGAGAATACTTAGAAAGCTCTAATAACAAATTAGGCTGAGAATTTAATAAATATTCATTAAGGGCTTCATCAGTTAAATAATTAGAAAATTTTTTCTTAAAAAGTTCATCATTACTTTCGTAGAATTGAATCAAATCATTAGGATTAGATGATTGAACTGCTTTTAACATCTCTGGTACTGCAATTTCTTGATCAAAATTTACTATTTCTAAAACTAAATCTGTATTGTTGGATACTTCTTTAGTGCAACCTACGATAGTAATTCCTAAAAACATACACAATAAAAGCAAAGAAATGTTTTTAAAGAACTTATTTATCATATAATTCACCACCCTTTTTTGTTAATTATTGATTTAATCTAACCAATCCATTCCGTCCCAAATATAGCCAGTAGGCCAGCTCCATTCATATCCTTCAACACCATAAGATACAACAAGCGCACTTCCGGTATAATTACGTGAGTCAAAAATATAAGCACCTAGGCATCCACTAACATGTGGTGAAAATTGAGTGACAATACCCATATCACATTTTGTACATTTATAATATTTGCCTCCGGTTGTTATTAGTTTACCAGGATTTTGATATGTTCCTTCGTACATTATTGCTCTTGCAACCACTTCCATTGAATGTCTGCCACCCTCAGGGCAACCTGCGTATCTAAGTTCAACTGCATTTACAGGTGACATAAAACTTAATGATAACACAAATATAGCACTTAAAATTTTACATATTTTTTTCATAAAAAATACCCCTTTCTTATATAATTAAAATTTAGTTAGCATAATAAATATAAAGCTACATGAAATAGATATTTTTCAACAATCTAAATATTGACTATATTATTCTCTAAATGCTACGCCTCCTTCCATTAACGCCAATAATAGCTTTATTTTATTAGTAATCTGTCATTTATAATTATTAATATTATCTTTAGATTATATTTATAAAAATTATTTAATTCTCTTTTCTTACCTAAAGTATACCATATTAACTTTTTAATTAAAAGTTCTTTTTTATATATTTTTATTTGTTACTAATTAAATAACACAAATTATTTTAAAAAAAGAACTTTTAATATTATTTAAATTTTAAATTAAAAGTTCTTTTTTTATATATTTATGTTATAATGTTATTGTATTTATAGGTATCTTGAGATAATTAAAAAACTTAAAGATAAAAGGAGAAATATTTTCAATGAAAGTATCTGAAAAATTATTATTAATAGCACAGTCTCAAGACGATGCAGATTATGTTTTAAATGAGAAAAAAACATATAAACATATAAGTAAGACTTTTAGATTATGGATAATACAATTTTCTCTATATGTCGGTTTATTCTACATAATTGATAGACTTAATGGCTATTTTGCATTATACAACATCACATATTATTATCCTATTTATAATTTCTTTAAAGTTCTTTTGAGTGTCATACTATTGTTGAGTTTATGGAGGTCTCTCAACAAGCAATCTTCCTTAATCGAACGTCGTTTTTTAAAAATGTGGTTTATATTTCCTGCTTGTATATATATAGAGCAAATTTTAATTTGTGTATTTACCTATATCAATGCCGGATTTGTATTATCTTATTATTTATCTTTCCCATTATCGACATTCATTAATATTATTATGTTATTTTATATTTATTCATATTTCAAAAATAAAAATTTACTTCTAATCATATTATTAAATATTGGTTATATGTTATTTAGTTTTCTATATTCCGTATATTTTCCAACAATAGTGAACTCTACTCAATTCCAGATATTTTTATTTTCTATGATAGATAATATAGATGCATATTTTATAACAAACATATTATCAATGCTATTTATTTTGTTACTTATAGGAGGTGAAGAAGATGAAAAATATATTTAAAGTTTCAAAAGTGTTTGAATCGAATATACGATTACAGATTATCGCAAGTTTATATAAGGGAGACCTTTCATATAAACAGTTAAAAGAAATATGCAATTGTACCGATGGAAACATGGCCACTCATTTAAATAAACTTATTCAAAATGACTTTATTTTAAAACACAAAACAATATATAATGATAAGCCATTAACGACATATCATTTATCCGATTTTGGAAGAAAAGAATTTCAGAATTATGTAACTTTATTACAAGAAGCAATAAACATGGAGGGAGAAGAAAATGAAGAGGAAACTTATAATAATAGTGAGTCTGCTATTAATAGCTTTTCAGTTTAATAATGTATCAGCATGTGAAAATCAACTAGATGATTACAATACAATCATTAACGAAATCAACGAAACATATAATACTTCATTTCAAATAATAACTGAAAAAGAGTTTTATAACTATGATTATGATCAGTTGATGAATAAGAACTACAATGAATACTTAGATGAGATAACAAAAACAGATTTACATACCTTTAAAAATGAACTATTACAAACTATAGAAGAAAGCAAAGAAAATATTATTGAAGTACAACTCGATTACAACGCAAAATCTACTTTTGGCACAAAAACTGTAAACTTTTATGCAGGAAACAACAGCATGACCTTGCGTTATAAATATAGCGGAAATAAATTTGACACTTCATATAAGCCCGGAGTTACCGTCAAAAGAATTTCAATTAACAATTATTTTGTTATGAATTCATATACAGGAAAATTTACGAATTCAAATAAAACTTATTCTGTTACAGCCCAAGGAAAAATAATTTCCAACAGTGTTCTCTTGAATAATAAAAGCTTTACAGTAAACTTTAATCTTTAATAATAAAAGAGCTTTGATCATTTTTGATCATTGCTCTGTAAGCGCCAAATAATAAAGTGTATTTAAAAAAGTCGATTAAACCGATAATATAATGAAGATCAATTTAGTCGACTTTTATTTCAAATTCCTCTTTTATTTCTTCACTCCATGGTAAGAACCAATCTATTTTCTCTGGATGTTCAATTAAATCTTGTTGTGGTAAATAATCGAGGATAAATTCTATATAGCCATATGGATCCAGCTTGTTGGCTTTAGCTGTTTCGATTAGACTATATATTGCTGCACTTGCTTCGGCCCCTTTTGTTGATGTTGAAAATAACCAATTTTTTCTTCCAACTGTAAACGGTCTGATTGTTCGTTCATCTAATGAATTGGTCATTAGTATTAGACCATCTTCTAAAAATGTGCGCAATCCTCCCTCATAATTTAAGGCATATTGTATTGCCTTTCCTGTTTTAGACCCTGATAATACTTTATTTTGATTATCAGTGCACCATAAAAAGAAGTCATCTACTAATGGCTTTGATTTTTCCTGACGTATTTTTATCTTTTGCTCAGGTGTTAATGTCTCAATCTCTTTTTCTATCACAAATAGTTTAGCTATTTTTTCAAGCGCTATATTTGCTAAGCTACCTGATGTACTTTTCATATCTACTGGCAATGCATCATAGAACTTTCTTCTGGCATGTGCCCAACAGTATGCATTCGTTATGCCTTCTATATGGTTATATCCATAATATCCATCCGTAATGATGGTCCCATTAAATCCTTTCAAGAATTGCTGTGGATTCGTCGCTTTTCTATCAGGCTTATATTCAAATATTTTAATAGGTCGTTGACTTTCTTTGATATTTGAATATACCCACATATACGATTTAGAAGTCGCTTTCTTTTTTGGGTCATTCAACACTTGAACCGGTGTTTCATCACAATGTATATGTGATTCCTGTACCATCATTTCATGCATCTTATTCACTATAGGAATGAAATATTCCTTAGCGGCAATGACAATCCAGTTGGCCATTGTTGTTCTAGATAGTTCTAGTCCTAATCGTTTCCATTCTGATTCTTGTCTATATAACGGCATATGATTAACATATTTATCTATGATGACTTGTGACAGTACACTTGGTGATGTAAATGAATGTGGAATAACCGGCTTAGGTGTTCCTGCTTTAAACATTACACCTTTGCCTTTTTTTCTACAGCTACGACATTCATAGGTTTTTCTATAAATATCTTTTACATATAATTTTGCTGGTTCATAAACGACTTCATGTCTTACAAATTCTTCACCTACATAAGATAATTTAAAACCACATTCATCGCATATTCTTTCTCCTTCATCAATATCATAAACTTTTTTGACATGTTTAAGATTGTCCAATTTAATGTCGAGTGTACCTTTCTGTTTCTTTTTGGCTCTGGTATATGAAATATCTTCAAGCAGCTCTGGTTCACATTCATTTTCTGTTTCATCAAAAAGAGAAAGTTGATCTTTAGGATATGACATTTTCTCACTTTTAGTACCAAATAACTTTCTCTTTAAATAAGTATTTTCTTCACGTAAAAGATCATTATTATTTTTTAAATATTCATTGTCAGACTTTAGACTATCAATAGTATTGTTTAAAGATGCAATGATAGTATCTTGAGATGCAATCGTAGCTTTTAATTCCTCAATAGACTGTGATAGATCAGTGATTAATAAAGCTAAATCTTCAGCTGTATTTATTGTAGAATCCGCCATCAAAAGCACCTCCATTTCATGATTTTATTATACCACAAATAGGCATATACTTCTATGAAATGAAGGATTTACAATACAACTTGTGGATAACTCTTTTTAATGGTTTTAGGTTGTTCAATAGACAGTCCTTCAAGTAACCATCTGAATTGTTGAGGTGTGATTTCTCGAGCTTCAGATTCATTTCTGGGCCATTTGAATTTCCCATTTTCAAGTCTTTTATAAAGCAAGACAAATCCATCACCTTCCCAATACAGCGCCTTCATGATTCTTGAATTTCTTCCACAAAAAAGGAATACAGAATTAGAAAAGGGATCAAGATTAAAATTGTGTTGAACAATGGCAGATAAACCATCGATTTGTTTACGCATATCTGTATAGCCAACAGCTATGTAGATATGTTCAGCTTTTGAAATATCTCCAATCATAATAATGATTTCAAAAGAGGTTCAACAGATGAATAGGGAGTATTGGAATCAAGTTCTATTTTAATACCACCTTTGATAATCAATATTCTTTCATTATGACACTCCTGTTTGTCAACAGGGATAAAAGCAACCTCATTTTTAAGTTCAGTTTCATTGTTTATATGATCACACAAAATCATTTTAATCTTTTGCTGATATCTGTAATAAGTTGATACCTTAATATTGTTTCTTTCGCAAAAATCTTGAACAGACAAATCACTCTCTTTACATTCCTTGATTTTCAAATACCAGAACTTATATTTTTCATTTTGGGTTAATTCATGGATTGTCATATAGTCTCTCTTCCTTTCTTTATAATTCTTAGAGAATATAAAAACTATAATATAGTTTTGGTAGTCTCCATATTCCATATTATAGTTCATTGAGTTCTATATTTTTATCCACTATTTTATTTGGCACTTACAAAATACCACCAAAAATGATGAAAAAGTATATCTTGATATATTACTTACAAAAAAACGAAAATAGTAGCATATACTCAACAATGAGCTTTTGCTACTATTTTTATATCATTTATGAGAATTTTTTGTCTTCAAGACTATTAACAATATTCAATAGACTCTAAAATATACGTCAACAATTCAGCTCCTTTTGACATGCATAACGAACCAATAAATAACAAATAATACGATAGCTATCAGTTGTGTATAGGTATATATACCAATCAATGTAAAATTATCCAATTCCCAAGACAAACCAGCATGATTACTTACAAAATACTCTATAACCAACAAAAGAACCCATAAAGCCAATAATACATTTATGACACGAGAAAACAATCTATTTTCTTTTCTCGTGTAAAGTATTTTTATTATAACCAAAATAAGAATTAACAATATAACTTCTAATAGAATATATAAAATTATTAAAATCAACCTTTCTATACACTGACGCTGTAATATTTGACTGTTTCTTTTATTTTTAGATAAGTCACATATACTTTTATTTAGCTATACACTCAGTCAACTTTAAAACAGCTGCAGTGGTTAGAATGTATGAGTGTTCCTTCTTCATATTTTGTAAATAAAACAACCAACACAACAACAAGATTGTTTTATTGTATTTCTTTTTCATTTAAATTCTTCAATTTTTCTTAGTAAAACCAATGTTATAGGAAGAACTATGACTATATAAACCAACAAGGAACAAATGGAAACTATATTTCCCATAGCAATTGTAGGAACAAAATCGTTGATTATAATCCTGACAAATCCAAAATAAAGTAAAAAGATAAAAACAAAGAGTATTAATTTTAATAATAATTTCATATTTTTTTATTCAATGAAAGTCAAAGACATCAATACATTGAATTAAATATCCTCCTTTTTTAGACACTGTACTTCCTTTTGACTGTTAATATTTTAAATAATTGATTTCGTTACTTAGAAAACAGATTTAAAAATTTCTCTTTTGTAGAAAAGATAAAATATTATTTATTCTTTATTTTCCCAATGTAATAACCAGATGCTACACCAATAATAGAAAAGAAGATATAAAAATAGAAAGAACCTGAATATATCATAATAACTTCTTCATATTGGAATATTAACATCGTTAATATAAACAAAAGTGATGTTGCAGGAACAGCCATCCAAGTTACATGATGTTTATAACCAAGGTAAAATGGACATATCAAACAATAAAGAAGATTAACAAACCACAAATCCAAAAAAAGTAAAAATGACCAACTCTCTCCGCCAATAATATTAATAATAGGTGGAATGTTAAATAAGGCAAGAGACAACAGACATGTCTTTAAAATAATTTCTTTTTTCATAATGTTCACTTTTCCTTCTATATTAAATAAATGCATTATTGAAAACCATATTTATTTCCTACCTCATATTTTAACGATTCACAATCATATATAATCAATCAAACAATTTTTTTTATTTACCATACTATATCTTTACTTAATTATACCATATAAATATTTTATGCTTTAAAATTTTAACACATCCAATATAAATATTTATGAACATGATACAAAGTCTACATATTTAATAATATATAACGATATATTTGCATAATTTGACTTATGAATTAAATTCATAAAGACTTCTCATGATTGACATAACAACTTCAATGCTCCCATCAGGTAGGTTAGAAAGTCAAGTTACATCAAGAAAATTTATGACAATAAACACTTAAAATAAGTGATATACCTACCTTATAATAGATAAAATATGATTTCTTATTTCAAAAATAATAACATTAGAAAAGATTTGAATATTTTCTAATGTTAAATCAATAGTATTTTATTGTTGTTGAGTTATATACTCTTCATATTGCTGTTTACCTTCTTCAGCAATTTCAATTCTATATCTATCTCCTGTCAATAATATACGACTCCATGTATTGATAGGGAAATTCTTTAATAATGATGTTTGATATTGATCACCATCTTCTGGAACCCAAACTTTATCCAATGTGTACTTATCATTTTCTTTCTTTAATGTGACTTTCATATAATCAAAATAACCACTTTCTGGAAATTCATTATCATTTTTATACTGTTCAATATAAAACATTCCATATATATCCACTTTATTTTTAGATTCATTGATTTGAAATAATCTATAAGATACTGTCGCAAAATCATATTCGACATATTCATCATCCATATGCGCCAATTCATATCTTAGACTCTCATCAAGTTCTTGAGATGGTGTCACAACCTGATGGTCCCAATAAAACAATAAGCCACTCACTGCTATAACAGTTCCTACAATAATTAACACGATTCTTTTCTTCCTACTCATTTTTTCCTCCTACATATGTTTATGAAATTATGATATACCATGACTATCAATATATTCATACATTTTCCTTGCACACTCAATAGATAATTTTTCCATATATCCTTTAGGATCATCTCATTATATATATAACCACCTTCTTATAGGCATGTGTTTTAATATATCCATTGTCGTTTGTGGATACTGATATATCCATATTTTTTCTGGAATCACTTTTTGTTGTTTTTCTTTTTTTAAATAAGCAACAAAACAGTTTGCTTCTCCAGATTCAGAAGAATACATATCAATATGGCTATCTCTGTTATCTTTATTTTCTTTAAGTGTTTCATTCGTAAATTAAAGTATAACACAATATCCATAAACTTTGATATATGTATCATCTTCTATATATCCAAATGGATGATAGGCTGAAGTTGTTAAATCAAAATGTGATAGTACTATTGTTTTCATATATTCATCTGGTTCTATCATTGTTTCAAGACATTCTGTCACAGCCCAATCAACTTCTTTAGGCAATTCAACTGATAAATTCAAACAATAATGATAGATTTGTAATAATCCTATAATCATTGCAATAGTCATGATAGATATGATTGTGACTTTCTTACCTTTTTCATCTTATTCTTTCCCTTTTAGCATTTTGAATAATCTTAAAAAATCCTTATTTTCTATTCTTGATGCTATTATCATATACATAATCATGTAATTGCTGTTGCATTTCTTTGACATGTATTTCATCATATTTGTGAGGGTCACCTATCAGTATGAAAGGCCATGTCTTTATTGGAAATTTCTTCAAAGTATCTAACGTGGAGTCATTGATTGAATATTGAGTCCATATTTTATCAGGAATCACGTTTCCTTGTGTATCCTGCTTCAAATAAGCTAAAAAATATCCACTAGATCCCAATCTACAAGTAAAATTATTATTTTCTCTATAATCATCAATACACTCCTCATCCAATTTCATTAAATCAAATACTCCGTAAACTTTAATAGATTTATTATTAACAGTATATCCAAAAGCATGATAAGCTGATGTAGAAAAAACGAAATCCACATCCTCATATTTACCAGGAAAGTACTTGTTAGGATCAATCATTGTTTCAAGTCCCTCTTTAACGGCAGAATCCATTTCTTCAGGCAATTCAACTGATAAATTCATAGAATAATGATAGATTTGTAATAATCCCATAATTATTGCAATAATCACGATTGATATAATTGTGACTTTTTTATTTATTTTCATTTTGTTCTTCTCCTTTCTTATATAATTGATTATAAATGATTGAAATTGAGACAATTATTATTGATAAAACAATTATATGATTTATGAAATCACATATCTTTAAAAACACTTTAATATTTTCTTAATAACTCTTTAATACATTCGACATTTTTCTGATCATTTTGAGAAATAGAAATCTATATTTTTTGAACATTCTCACTCTTAAGCATTATGTTTACATATAACGATAAAAAGGGATTTCCCGTAAAACTTATTCATTTTGGAAAACCCCGTGACAAATTAGATTATCAAATTTAATAAATCTTATATAAAAGAACACCCTTGTTTTAAGATATAGGTATTTCTTTTATTGCATTTTTCTTGGCAATTTGGCCAGCCAGATTGTAAAATTATTTTCTAGCCTAAAGACATTTCATCATGAGCTTGCTCAATGCCCAACAAATAGTTAGCTATTTCTTTGTATACATCCTGTTCTAACAGACAGGTATCACGTAGATATGCTCTATCCCTATCATACTCTCTTAAACCTCTGATATAAAAGTTCTTGTTCTGATCTCTAATAATAAAAGGACAGATATTGTTTTTTAGACATTCTTTAAACATGATGATTCTTCCAACTCTACCATTCCCATCTCCAAACGGATGTATTCTTTCAAATCTAACATGAAATTCAATGATGTCTTCTAATTCTACTTGATCTAATTCATTATACTCTTCTAGAAGTTCATTTAATTCTTCTGATACCCTTTCAGGTGGTGTCGTCTTTATTACATTTATAAGACCAATGATATTTGGAACTGTTTTGAAGCCGCCAACATTATATCTAGGATTCAATTCATCAGATGTTCCTCTTTTCAAAATAACGTTCATATCAATAATCATTTGCATAGTGAGAGGATCATCATAATGTTTAAGCATAAAATCAAATAATCTAAAATGATTGGAAGCCTCGATAAGATCATCTATTTTTATTGACTCTTCTTTTTTAGCAATAAAGGAATTTGTTTCAAATATCATTTCAGTTTGATCTTCTGTTAAACGACTTCCCTCCATTTTATTTGAATTGTATGAAAAATTAACTTGTGTCCAATGATAGAGATTTCCTTTCATTTTAGACTTCATCTGTTCTATAAGTTCATTCGCTATTTTTTGAACATTCATATAAACAATCCTTTCTTAGCATAATACGAATTACGTTTATTATAGCAAAAAATATTTCAAACAACAAATCAGACCATATCTTCTTCATATGATTAAAAATAAATTAAGTTTATGTAAATTTTATTGATTCATCAAATAAAATTATTTATTGTTTATATAGAAGGTGAAAAAAATGAAAGAACATCATTACATTGTATTTGGTTTATGTTTTTTTATATTCATATTAGGAAAACTTTTAATCACTATCATTCCTGGAAATGAAATAGCCAATGCTATTTTGTTTTTAGCAGCCACTATTATAGCTGCTATGTATTATTTCCACAAACAGAAACTCAATTAACTTTATACCATTTACAATAAAAGTATATCTCTATATCATTATCCAGAGATATACTTTTATTATACTTTCCTATACAAATATTCGACTTTACTTTTACTAATAAAAACATATATCTAATAAATATTTGACATAGATATTAGATATTCTCATTTATATCATATTGTGCCTTGCTTATAACCATTATTAAAAAGAAATATCTCTAATATCATAAAATGAAATTCTTTGATTATCAATAAACAAAACTTTACGATATTCTGAATCTATTTTTGTAATGATTCCTTGTACTGTCTGGTATTGATGGTGTGTATAATAGACAATTGTCACAAACATACCTTTTTGAAGTTGCTGAAATAAACAGTTCAATCTTTCACATTCATCTTCCATCAATTCTTTTTTATAAATAGGTTGTTTTTCTTTTTCATGAAGGTATTCTCTAAATCCACGTAAAGAATCAAATGGTTGAAATTCTACAGCATCATTATGATTTTTATTCTGCATTATGTCCTCCTATTAACTGGTGTCGCTGTTTTGCAGTGGCTTTATCTAAAACATTCATCGCTTTTAAAACAGCATCCTTACCATACTTATTTTTAATTTGAATAATGGATTGCTGTAACTGTCTTTCTTTGAGCACTTCTTCATAGTCAGTAAACAAATCATAGGCTTCATATCTTTCATCAATAACTTGACCAAAACCAATAGAAATCTTTCTAATTTTCTGATTCTTAAATGTTGTAGATTCAAACAAGTCAATAAATTCCTTAACCAACAGACGATAAGAATTTGTCACAACTGAAATCTTACGACTACCTCCTGTCGAAGGAAGTGATATATCTACATATCTAATATGTAAAGAAATATGATTAGTCACTAATCCTTGTTCAACAAGTGTCAAAACATTATCCTCTACCATTTCTTTTAAAACCAGCAAGGCATCCTGATCAGTATAATCTCCAAACAGAACTTGTCCATTAGAGATAGAGCGATGTTGTGGTTGGTAATTTTTAATTTGTTGGATAGTGACAGGTTCTTTACCCCAAGCATGACGAATCAAAAAACGTGCATTCACACCAAATTCTTTATACAAGATATCTTCAGGGCAATGAGCAATTCCTTTCATATTGACAATGCCGAGTTTATATAAACGTTTGGCTATCCCCTTACCTACCTGCCAGAAATCTGTGAGTGGCGTATGTTCCCATAATGTCTTTTGATATATCTGTTCATCTAAATAAGCCATATGACTTTTCACATGCTTAGCGGTAATATCCAAAGCCACCTTAGCCAAATAAAGATTCGTACCAACACCACATGTAGCAGGAATTCCTGTTGTTTTATAGACATCATCGATAATCATCTGAGCTATTTCTTGAGCATTTTTATGATAATAATTCAAATATTCTGTGACATCTAAAAAAGCTTCATCAATAGAATATACATAAATATCTTCCTGGCTTAAGTATTTTAAATATAAGCCATAAATATTAGCTGAATACTCCATATAAAGTTTCATCCTTGGTTTCGCCACAATATAGTGAATATACTTTGGTATTTCAAATAAACGACATCTATTTTTGACCCCTAATTCCTTCATATGTGGAGAAACAGCTAAACAGATTGTACTATTTCCTCGTGAAATATCAGCCACCACAAGATTAACTTTGTAAGGATCCAAACCTCTTTCCACGCATTCTACTGAAGCATAGAAAGTTTTAAAATCGATACACAAATAATATCTCATACACAACTCACCACCTTACAAAGTTATTATACAAAAGAAAAGTTGCATAATCAATGCATTTTATGCAACTTTTCTATACAATATTTTCCATTTCTAAACTTGATGTTTCACACGATCTCGTTCCTCGGCTCTCTTGGCATCATTAAAGCGGTCCAATGTTCCTACTAAATAACCTGTAATACGTCGAATTCTCTGAATGGGTTCTGGTTGTAAATGATAGTGAAGATCAACAAATTCTCCATCAATCGTCAATGTTAAGGCAGTTAAAGTTTCATGAGGATATTTCTTTTTGACATACTGGATATATTCTTTGATTTCATCTTCACTCATTTCACCATTCAAAACTTCAACATCAACCTGATTAATGACTTCTTTCATATTCATCACCTTCTTTATTTCATTATAGAAAATATCATTCTAAAAAACAAATGAAATGACTGTTTGGTTCTTGAAAAAATTGAAAGAACTATTATACAATAGACATAAAAAAGTGAGGTGTTAATAAATGAAAAGAATTACAAGCTTTAGTGTTGATCATACCCAATTAAAAAAGGGAGTCTATGTTTCAAGGGTTGATGATCATCTGACAACCTATGATATCAGAATGTGTGAGCCTAATGTTGATGAACCTTTAGACCCTAAGGCTGCTCATACAATTGAACATATCGGAGCAACACTTTTAAGAAATGGTACTTATAAAGAACAGATTATTTACTTTGGTCCCATGGGTTGTATGACAGGGTTTTATTTGATTACAAAGGATTTAGATTTTGAGACAATCAAAACATTGCTCAAAACGACTTTTGAACAGATTGCTCATTGGGATCAAGACATACCTGGTGCGAAAAAAGAAGAATGCGGTAATTATACATATATGGATTTAACCAAAGCAAAGCAAGCTGCTCTCTTTTTTATCAACAGTTCATGGGAACATGTTTATCATTATCTTTAAAAGGAAATGCAAGATGATCTTGCATTTTTATTTTCCGTATTTTTTCTGATCTTCTGCAATATTACCATGATGTTGTAATGATTTTTCCGTATATTGCATAATTTCAAATTTATTACCATCAGGATCATGAATCCACATCTGCCATGTTTCTGATTGACCCTTATTAGGTTCAATATCTATGTCAACACCCGCTTTGACAAGCTCTTCTCTGGCCGCATGAATATCATCTACCATTAAAGCAAAATGTGAATAACCAAGTCTTGTATCTGGTGCTTCATGTGCCTGTTGTCCATCAGCTTTTGGGAAAAGCTCTAAATATTGTCCAGGGGCCAGTTCAATAAAGATATAGGCAATACCTGTTGGATCTGTTTCAGCTCTTTGTGCCCAGGCTCCACGATTGGGATTACCCTTATAGGCATCATAACGCATAATGATCTTTGCCTTTAATCCTAATTTGTTTTCATAAAAATCTCTCATTGCATCCATCTGATCTGTATAAAATGAAAGATGCATAATTTCATTAAATTTCATATTTTCATCTTCTTTCCTTATCTTTGATCAGCAGGAAATTCAACGCCTGCTGATTTTCTAGCAAGTGTTGCAATTTTCATCGCAATCAAGCTTTTTTTCATCATTTCTTGAGCTCTATCAAAATCTTTTTGTTCAAAGATTTTGACAAACTCTACAAATTCAAAATACATACGATGTTGTCCATGTTGTTCATCATAATCATATTCACTTTTATCATTTTTTAACAGTTTAAATCTTGAAGTATTATTCGCTGGAGTATCTAAAACAAGACATCCCTGATCTCCTTGAATGCTTGTCATAATCGGTGCTTTACAATCTTTGGCACCAATCAAAACAGCTTTAAATGTTCCATAATCTAAAGTGATAATTCCTGAAGTATCAATACCTTTTTCAATATTGGCCTGATATTCAACATGCTGTGGTTCACCAAATAAAGCTACTAATAAATGAATATTATAAATATTTAAATCCATCAAAGCGCCTCCAGATTTGTTGACATCAAATGCTGGTAAAATTTTTCCTTCCTTAAATGCATTATAACGAGAAGAATATTGTGAATAATTAGCCGAAACAATTTTGACATTGCCAACTTTGCTCAATAATTCTTTCATCTTTAAAACATTTGGTAAATATTGTGTAGAAATCGCTTCCAACAAGAGAAGATGTTCTGCTTTTGCGACAGCATTTAATTCTTCCAATTCTGCAACGTTAGAAGTAAATGGTTTTTCACAGATAACATGTTTATGAGCTTTTAAAGCTTTCATACTCATTTCATAATGTAAATGGTTATTCACAGCTATATAAACGACTTCTACCTGTTCATCCTTTAACATTTCATCATAATTGACATATGTAGAAGTAATATGATGTTCTTTAGCCATATCTTCAATCTTTTCTTTTTCTTCTGGCAAGGCACAAATGGCTGTCAATTCTACACCCTCGACCTGATGAATGAATGTCAATAAATCATGAACAATCATGCCAGCCCCTAAAATTCCAACCTTCATTATTTAGCCTCCTTAGCAACTTTTGTCGCTTCTTCAATAATTTTTAATACTTCAATGACTTCTTCATCTTTGACAACTTTTTCTCCACCATTGAAGATGACATCATATAAATTGTCATAGATGAGACCATAATCTTGAATTTCTGTAGGAACTTTCTTTGTAATATCCTGACCATTTTCATCAATATAAGATAAAGTTCCCCATTTATCTTCTGGTAAAGGATCAAAACTAATTTCAACTGGTCCAGGTTTTGCTTTTTGAGAACTTTGATGTCCTAAAGCTGGCATTAGGAAGCTTCCCTTACGTCCATGTACAATAAAGCGTGGATAATCCAATTTCACATAATAACTCGTTTTGACAATAGCTTTCATGCGATCATAGAAGAAATCAATATCATAATAATCATCTGATTCACCCGGATGATCAAAACTACGACAGTCATAAACAATTTTCTTTGGTTTACCAAATTGTCCAATAATTTGATCAATTGGATGAACAGCTAAACCATAAAGAATTCCAAAACCAACATGATCCGCAATAGATGGACGATAATAATCATAATGTGATTCCACTTCTAAGATTTCTCCTAGCACACCAGATTCAATCACTTTTCTAACTGTACGCATATCAGCATCAAAACGTCTGTTTTGATTAGCCATTGCAACTAATCCTTTTTCTTTAGCATAAGCAAACACTTCACTGGCTTCCTTAGCAGTCATTGCAAATGGCTTTTCACATAAGACGTTTTTACCATGCTCCAATGCCTGCATTGTATAAGAGACATGGAACTGATCTGGTGTATTGACAACAATCAAATTCACTTCTGGATCATTCATGACCTGATCAATATCTGTTGTAAAAGTGATATCAGGATACCATGTTTCTCTTTCTTCATCTCCAACTCTATCTTCTTCTCTACGATAGATATATTTGACCTTAATGGTGTCTTTTCTTCTTTCAACATAAGGTAAATGGTAACGACACACACTATTACCAAAACCAATATAAGCAACAACTAACATTTTATCTTCCTCCTTTATTTACCTTCATTTTATAAAAGAGAAACAATAAAAAATAGACAATGAAACCAAAAAGAAATCCGATTTCATCCGTTATTTTCAACGATGAAATTCAATTTCAAAATCAGCGCCTTGGCGTTGCCATCTGAGCCCAAGTATACGCTTTTCCTTTCAATGTGATAGACATCTGATAGATATTTTCAGGCCATGTTCCGCCACCAAATCCACCATCACCAATCGCATGAACATCACAGCCTGTCTGCTTCATCATCAATGTAATTTGACGAATCGTATCTACATCCGCAGCTTCAACATTGCTATTTAAAAAGGACATCGCTAAAGCACCTTGACGATGCGTATACTCAATCAATTCACGAATACGTTCAACAGTGATTCCATGGCGTGATCCTGGAGCTGGAAAATCAATAATATCAGCACCAGAATGAATCAGCTGATCAATTGTTTCATAAGCATCATAATCGGCCAGTGGATCTCCTAGAACCTTTTCAACAATGCCATCTTCCCATTTTCCAGCAAAAATCAACATATCATCTCCACAGACTTCACGAGCAATTTTGGTCCATTTGATAACATCTTGAATGGAAGTCCCACTACCTGGATTCCCACCTAAAATCAAAAACGATACACCCCATTCTTTGATTTTTTGAAGATTTTCACGTGTACAAGCCATTCCTTTCAAATCATAAAAACGGGAACTATTCAAATCAATATCAGCACGAGGGCATCCTAGATAAATACCTACCGGTCTGCCTCCTACCAGATCTTTAAGACCCTGATAATCAAAGCCTTGCAAACCTGGACAGCTTTGAGGATTATGAAAATCAAAACCATTTAATAAAACCATATCTGCTCCAAAAGCAAACATTAATTCCGTACTAGTACAATTGGGAAATAAAATAGGATTTTTTAAATATGTCTGTCCCATCAGGACACGTCCTTCTGATTTTAAGATAGATTCTTTTAAATCTCTTCCCGAATAAGTAGAAATCTGTGAAGATTTCGCACTTATTAATCTTGTAATATTGTCATGTAATTCCATTATGTATTCATCCTTTCTTTATTTTGTGAGAAAACGTTTTCTCTTTTGCTTATTCTATGTTAAAATAATAGCGAGGTGATTCCATGATTCAAGATTATATTCAACATGTTAAACTGACACCCCAAGAAAAAGCGATTGTCAGTTATATTCAAGAACATCCCGAATCCGTTTTACAGCATAACGCAAAAGAGCTTTCCAAGCTCATTTATGTCAGTCCTCCGACAATGGTTCGTTTCGTTAAAAAATTAGGTTTTCAAGGTTATCATGATTTTCAAATGACTTATAGTCAAGAACATATGATGTTTAATGAAACAAAAGATTATCGCATTGATCAAAACAGTTCAATCAAAGATATCATCGATGTTTTACCAGACATCTATTATCATGTTTTTATGGAAACCAAGAAATTGACAAAGACTGAATCTTTTATTAGAACTGTCAACTATATGATGGAAGCCAAACAGATTGATTTTTACGCTAATGACAACAATTATTCTGAGATTCAATCAGCTTGTTTAAAACTCTCCAATATAGGTATTCGTGCTCAGGCTTTTAATACCTTGAACACTTCTTATTTAGAAGCCATTCGTCCTGCTGATATTCTCTCTTTTGTCGTTAGCCATTCCGGCAACAACAAAACAATGGTTGATGCTGCATACGCCTTAAGAAAAAAACGTATTCGTGTGATTGGAATCACAGGTAAATTAGATCCCACTTTAGATTTAATTTGCAATGAAAGCTTATATATTGATTCCTATCGTCATCATTTACCTTTTGGAATCACGTTATATGGCATGTCCATTCATTACATTATTGATGTTCTCTATACAGCTTTATATTTTAAAAAGAATAGCAGTAAAGGAATATGATCAAACATATTCTTTTTTAAATGATTAAATCTCTTCGCCATTAGAACGACAAACTTTCTGATAATAATAAAACGAATCTTTTTTATAGCGTTTAAATGTTCCCTGACCACTATCATCAACATCAACATAAATAAATCCGTAACGCTTTCTCAGTTCACCAGTAGAAAAAGAGACCAAATCGATACAACTCCACATTGTATATCCCATCAAATCAACACCTTCTTCAACAGCTTCCTTCATACATTGAATATGTCGGCGATGGTAATCAATACGATAGGGATCATGTATTGTTCCATCTTCTTCTAACTGATCGATAGCTCCCATTCCATTTTCGACAATTAATAAAGGAATCTGATAGCGATCATAAAGTTCATGTAAATAATATTTTAAACCTTGAGGATCAATCTGCCATCCCCATTCTGTTGCCTCTAAATAAGGATTTTTAGCACCTAATGATAAATTTCCTGTACTTAATTCATGATTATCTTGATGTGTTGTCGCACAAGAAGACATATAGTAAGAAAAGGCAAAATAATCAGCTTTTCCATTCATTAAATCTTGTTTATCTTCTTCACTGATTTCTAAGTGAACACCTTGTTCTTGAAAGATTCTTTTGGCATAAGATGGATAATATCCTCTTGCCATGGTATCTCCAAAGAAATAGAAATTATCCTGCATCTTCTTTTGTGCTAAAGATACATCTTGAGGATCACAAGTTAATGGATAAACACATTGTCCTGCAATCATACAACCCACTTTATAATCTGCACTGATTTGATGTGCCATCTGAACAACTTTGGCCGCAGCGACCATCTGATTATGAGATTCTTCAAAAACACGTTGACGATCTTTTTGTGTCACTGTTGGGTTTCCATCCATAAACATCTTTAAAACATTGAGTTCATTAAATGTAATCCAATATTTCACAAGTCCCTGGTATTCTTCCATACAGACTTTATTAAAAGCCACAAATTCATCAATCAACTGACGATTTGACCAGCCTCCAAAATCTTCCACAAAAAATGCTGGCATATCATATTTATACATTGTGACAATGGGTTCAATATGATATTTTTGTAATTCTAATAAAACATCACGATAATAATCAACACCTTCCTGATTGATACCACCTTCAATACCATGAGGTAATATTCTTGCCCATGAAATCGTCAGATTTAAAGCTTTAAAGCCCATCTCTGCAAGCAAAGCAATATCTTCCTTATAATGATGATAAAAATCAGAAGCAAAATGATTTGGATAAATTTCTCCATCTTTAAAAATATATTTTGCGCCTTCAGGCATTTGTCCACTGTATTGTAAAACTTGCCCTATTTGCCCATCAGGTGTCTGATAATAAGCATATCTGAGTTTATCTTTATTTCCACCTATATAATAATCAGGTTCAACTGGTGATTTCCCACCTTCATTCCATGCGCCTT
>CALUZM010000014.1 GCA_944325245.1 uncultured Massilimicrobiota sp.
GTGATTTCATTGATTATTGGTATTATGAATGATCCTAATATAGTTCGTATTGTTTTTGATAGTATTCTTGCTTTAGTGCTTATTCCTTTTTATAGCTTTTCTATTTATCAAAAACTTTCACATCAACAACATCGTCACTCAGTGATAGATGCAGAAATCAGTCAGGCAGTTTTATCCGGTTTAGGAACAATGAATGATCCTTATTTATTAGATTTTCAAGCAGCACCAGCAATTCAAAAGTATATCATAGAAAAACATGAAAAAATCATTTATGCATTACACGGTGGGTCCAAAGAATATGGAACATCACGTTATGGATTTTTTGATGGTGTTCTTGTTGGAAAAAAACATACTGATCAAGTCCATGGAGGATTTTGGATGAATGAGGAAAATCAAAAGAAAACGAAGAATGAGGAACCTATATGGGTAAATGGAGTTGTTTATTTACCATTTAAAGATGTCCAAAATATAGGTACTTTATTACAAGATCAACGTTATGCACAGAGACTTAAATCTATGCAAAAACAGTTAGCTTATGCCACTTATGATGAAAGTTATCGTATGTTGATGGATTTGCATATCGACGAAGTTCAAATTCAATCATTACTCAGGGCATTAGGAAAGAAACAGCGACTTTTTTCAAAGACTATACAAGAAGAATTGCTGAATAAAATCTTTATGGAAGAAACTTATCATGAAGTTATGAATAATAAAGATGGTATGATTTATGGGTCTTATCAGCTTTTTATAGATCATTACTGGATTCAATATGCTGGGATGGATGCATGGGTATTATTTCCAACACTTTATGAACCATCTTTCTATTATGGCAAGGGTACTTATCAGTCATATTCTTAAAAAAGTCTTTTAACTCCGTTTTTTTGGTGTTAAAATAGGTATAAAGTCATCTCTAGAATCATAAAATAGGTATAATAAAAATACAAGGAGATGACAATGATGAAAAGAGCATATCAAAATCAAAAATCAATAACATTGAGTCAAAAGAAAAAGTATTTAATGGATATTATCAAGAATAATCATTTACAAGAAGAAGTTGCTTGTTGTTTTTGTGAAAAAGAATTGAATGGAATTATGCAAAAACAGGATATCAGCCATCAAATATTTATTGCTGCTTTAAGACATCTTTATCAGGTAAAGAATTTTAAAGAAATGGAAAATGATTTAGTAATCATGAACAGTTTATTTTCACATCAGGAATATTATCAGTTAAAAGAAGATATTTTTTCTAAAATAACGAAAAAGACGATCACTTTACAGGAATATTGTGTGATACGTTACCTAATTCCTTTTGAAAGTCTTTCTTTTTCACAAATAATGAAAATTCTTTATCAAAAGTATCATGTTGAAGCAATAGAATGTGCAAAAATTTGTTTGATTGAGGATCATCCACATATGGCTTATGAGTATTTACTGACATTGGATGATTGTTCAGATGAAGCTCTTTTGAATTTATTACGTAGTTACAGTATGAAAGATTATCTTTCATTGCTACACCATTATACGAAAAAGAAGACTTATCAATTGGCAATCAGTCATTAGGAGATAGAATTTATGGGAAAAAGGATGTATGACATTTTTATGATTATTCTTCAATCTCAAAAGGAAGCCATAACAGCTCAGGAGATTTTAGAACAATTACAGTCTAAAGGAATACAAATGAATATTAAAACCATATATTCATGTATCCAGCAGATTAATGATTTTTTCAAAGGTTGGATTCAAAGGGATTTTATTGTTTCCTATCATCGATTAGGCTTTAAAATCAATGAAGATTTGTTGAATGATGGAGAAATGCAATTCTTATTAGATCAGATTGCTTTCCATCAGGATTTGAATAATGAAGATCAACAGATATTAAGACAGAAGCTTTTAAGATTTTCATCATTTCACCAACAAAATCGTTTGCTTGTTTTCCAACCGAGTCAACGTCAACATTCTTTTTCTCTTTTTGTGAATTTATCTGTCATTATGAAAGCAATAGAACAACAAAAAGCAATATCTTTTCAATATATTGATTATGAAATTCAAGATCATGAACTCATAGAAGTTCCTTCAAAAAGAGGAAATAAAGATGATCAGTACATAGTCTCTCCCTATTCTTTAACATCACAAAATAATCATTATTATATGATTGCCTATAATGATAAACATCCAGGACAGTTAACCAATTATCGTATTGATCGTATGCGTATGATTCAAACATTAAATAAAGGATATATCAATATTCAGGAACAGTTTGATATGCAAAAGGAAATTGAGAAAATGATGAATATGTTTATTTCTCATCATCATGATACATTGCAGATTGAATGTCATCAAAGACAGTTAAGAGAAATGGTTTCACGTTTTGGACAGGATATGAAAGTACAAAAGCTTTATCAGGATCATCTTTTATTGACGATTGAGGATGTCTCTATTTCAGAAGGATTAATTGGTTGGATTATGATGATGCAAACGCAAATCAAAGTGATTTCACCTCAATATCTTTGTGATGAAATTAAAGACAGAATAAAAGCAATGCACAAGCTTTATCAAGATATGTTATAATAGGGCATAGGTGATGAGTTATGCAAAAAATTATGATTGTAGAAGATGATGAAATTATTGCTTCAACGATCCAAAAACATTTAGAAACATGGAATTATGAAGTGAATGTTATAGATGATTTTGAACATGTTTTAGATATTTATTTAAAACAACGTCCTGAATTAATATTATTAGATATTTCTTTACCTTTTTATAATGGTTATCATTGGTGTCAGCAGATTCGTAAAATCTCTTCAGTACCGATTATTTTTATTTCTTCTGCAAATGAAAATATGAATATTGTGATGGCTATTTCTATGGGAGCAGATGATTTTATTACAAAACCTTTTGATTTAAGTGTTTTAACAGCAAAAGTACAAGCTTTATTGCGTAGAACATATTCATTTTCTAAATCAACGCAAGTGTTAACATATAAAGATCTGATTTTAAATTTATTGGATGCAACGATTTCGTATCATGATCAGACCATAGAACTCACAAAAAATGAATTAAAGATTTTGCAGATTTTGTTTGAAAAATCAGAAACTTTTGTGTCTAGAGATGAATTGATGATGGCATTATGGCAGAGTAATGAATTTATAGATGATAATACATTAAGTGTCAATATGAATAGACTAAGAAAGAAATTAGATGATTTTCATATTGAACAATTGATACATACAAAAAAAGGAGTGGGGTATAAATTATATTATGAATAAACTGCTTCATTATTTTCATGATCGTAAAGCTATCTATATATTATCTCTTACTTTTATACTGATTTTTTATTTGATACTTTATTTATATAATGCTCTTATTGAAGCTATTGTCTATGCAACGATTTTATGTATTGTTTTATTGTTTGTATTTTTTTGTATAGATTTTTATTTCTATGTTAAAAAAACACGTAATCTTTCAGCACTTTTACAGTTAGAAGAAGTTTTTTTGTCTGAATTACCTGTATCTTCATCATTTTTAGAAGAACAATATCAACAGTTATTACACAAGATTGATGATTTGTTTAAAAGTGTGAAAGAACAGCAGGAGATAAATTATCATGAAATGCTGGATTATTTTACTTTATGGGTTCATCAAATCAAGACACCTATCTTTGCTTTAAGATTGCTGGTCTCATCACAGGAGACTTCAACCAATGATATGCTGTTGCAGATTTTAAAGATTGAACAATATGTGGATATGGCTTTGCATTATATGAAATTAGGACAGATTTCATCAGATTTGCGTTTAAAATATTATGATTTAAATACAATTATTCAAGATGTTGTGAAAAAACAGGCAACATTCTTTATTCAAAAGAAACTGACTTTACGTTTAGATGATATTGATTTAAAAGTGTTAACAGATGAAAAATGGATATCTTTTGTATTGGAACAGATTTTATCTAATGCCTTAAAATATACCAAAAATGGTTATATTCATATTTATGTGAAAGATGAAGTCTTATATATAGAAGATAGTGGTATTGGCATTAAAGAAGAAGATTTGCCAAGGATATTTGAAAAAGGTTTTACGGGATATAATGGGAGAGTGGATAAGAAAGCCAGTGGATTAGGACTTTATCTATGTGCACGTATTTTGAAATATTTAGGACATCCTATTTCAATTTCATCTCAGCGTGGTCAAGGCACAATCGTTATGATTGATTTCCATGTGCAGGATTTGCAGGTTGAATAAAACTTACAACATTGTAAGATATAGAAGAGAAATTGTAAGGAAAATCGATGGTACATATTTCTCTTTTTTTATAAACTATAAGTGTACAAAGGAGGTATGACAATGTCATTACTAGAAGTTAAAAATTTAAAGAAAATTTACACAACACGATTTTCAAATCAACAAGTTCAAGCTTTATCCAATGTCACTTTTAGTGTAGAAAAAGGTGAATATGTAGCCATTATGGGTGAGTCAGGAAGTGGAAAAACAACATTATTAAATATTCTTGCGTCCTTAGATAAGCCTACAAGTGGACAGGTTTTATTGAATGGAGAAGATATCACCCATCTCAAAGAAAAAGAGATTTCACAGTTCAGAAGAAAAAATCTAGGATTTGTTTTCCAAGAATTTAACTTACTAGATACTTTTTCAGTAAAAGATAATATCTTTTTGCCACTTGTTTTATCGAAAGAACCTTATCCTGTTATGAATCAAAAAATTAAGTCATTAGCACCTCGATTAGGAATTGAACATTTATTAGATAAGTATCCTTATGAAATCTCAGGAGGACAAAAACAAAGAGTCGCTGTGGCGAGAGCTTTAATTACACATCCTCAACTGATTTTAGCAGATGAACCAACGGGAGCCCTTGATTCAAAGTCTACTGATCAACTGCTGGAAATCTTTGATCAAGTTAATCAAGAAGGACAAACCATTTTAATGGTCACACATAGTACCAAAGCAGCTAGTTATGCTTCAAGAGTTTTATTTATTAGAGATGGTGAAGTATTCCATCAGATCTATAAAGGAAACCAGACAAATCAACAAATGTATCAAAGTATTTCTGATACATTGACATTACTGGCAACA
Source organism: uncultured Massilimicrobiota sp. (assembly GCA_944325245.1). Classification (GTDB taxonomy): domain Bacteria; phylum Bacillota_I; class Bacilli_A; order Erysipelotrichales; family Coprobacillaceae; genus Allocoprobacillus. The sequence goes on from CALUZM010000014.1 coordinate 5,092, forward strand.
GGAGGAGAATAGTATGAAATCATTCTTTTATCCTCGTTTAGCATTAACTAATCTAAGAAAGAATGCCAAACTCTATTTTCCATATTTATTAACAAGTTCTTTTACAGTTATGATGTTTTATTTAATTAATTATTTAGCATCACATGAAGGTTTAAAACAAATGCAATCTGGTACAACAACAATGAAAGTCATTCTAAATTTAGGAATTATTGTAATGGTCATCTTTTCTGTGATTTTCTTGTTTTATATGAATAGTTTTTTAATGAAACGTCGTAAAAAAGAAATTGCTTTATATAATATTTTAGGTTTAGAGAAGAAACATATTATGATTATGATGTTATATGAAACAATCATAACATCTTTCATTTCCTTATTGATGGGATTTGTTTTTGGAGTTATTTTTAGTCAATTGGTTTCATTATTGTTGATTCATTTAATGGGATTAGCTACAACATTGACATTTCATGTTTCATGGTCATCTTTTTTGGTAACAGTGATTGTTTTCTTGCCTATTTATTTGGTTTCTTACTTGATTTATGTGATTCAGATTCAATTATCCAATCCTATTGAATTATTAAGAGGCTCACAAAGTGGAGAAAGAGAACCTAAGACGAAATGGTTAATGACCATTATTGGTTTTATCACATTAGGATTAGGATATTATATCGCAGTGACTATTGATGATCCCACAACAGCAATCGCTTTGTTCTTTGTAGCAGTTATTTTGGTTATTATTGGAACATATTGCTTATTTACAGCAGGTTCGATTACGATTTTAAAGCTTTTAAAGAAAAATAAGCATTTCTATTACCAGACAAAACATTTTACTTCTGTTTCTCAGCTTATTTATCGTATGAAACAAAATGCTGTTGGATTAGCCAGTATCTGTATTTTATGTACATGTATATTGGTCATGTTATCAAGTACTGTTTCGCTCTATTTTGGTATTGAAGATACAGTGACAGCCTATCAACAGGATAGCTATAATCTAAAAGTTTATGGTTATGATGATGGGGCTTTACCAAGTGATCAGGAATTTACAAAGTTTTATTCTCAAATACAAACTGAGTTAGAACAAAATGGTATAGGTGTTGATAGTTTCATCCATACCAAAAGATATTCTGTCAGTGTTCGTTTTGCGAATAATCGTATTTTGACAGATAAGGAAACAGGAAATTTTGTCGTGGGTTATTTGGTTGGGATGACACAGGATGAATATAATCGTGCTTATCATCAAAATGTTCATTTAAGTGATCAGAATATTTTAGTCAGCAGTAATTTCTTTGAATTTAAAGACACTTTAGATATAGAACAGCAACAATATCCTATTCAGGAAGTTGTCCATCAACCTTATTTATTGCCTAATGAAAATCCAACTGCTGAAAGAAATCTGATTGTTATTATGAAAGATGAAGAAGCTATTCAAGAAATGATGTCACATTTCTTTGGTGATTCTATCAAACCCACAGAAAATCTTTCTATTGTTTATCACAATCAATCGAAAGCTAAAGAAGCTGAGGATATATTAACAAAATGTTTAGATAACTTTGTTTTAGAAACACAGAATGAACATGGGGGAATTTCTTTCTATCATTCTTCAATTTATGAAGTCAGATTAATGTTAATGGAATTGTATGGAAGTTTATTCTTCTTAGGTATTTTCTTAGGAATCTTATTCTTAATGGCCACAATCTTAATCATGTATTATAAACAGTTATCAGAAGGTTATGAAGATCAAAAACGCTTTGAAATTATGCAGAAAGTCGGTATGAATGCAAAAGAAGTCAAACAGACTATTCGTTCTCAAGTTTTAATATTTTTCTTTTTGCCACTACTTGCTGCAGTCATTCATATGGCTTTTGCTTTCCATTTAATTACTATGATGTTTGGTTATATTGTAATCAGTGGTACACAGGTCTTTATTACATGTACGCTTATTTCCGTTATTATCGTGGCTATAGTTTATGCAATCGTATACTTATTTACATCAAGAACATATTATCGTATTGTTAAAAATTAAGGGAAGATGAATGGAAGTTCATCATCTTCTTTTGAATTAAAAATAACGAAGTGAATTTTATTTCACTTCGTTATTTTCTTAATACTTTATCTAAGCTTTTTCCTTGAGCCAGTTCATCTATCATTTTGTCAAGATAGCGAATATTTTTCATTATTGGATCTTCAATGGTTTCTAATTTGACACCACAGATGCTACCTTTGATTAAAAATCTTTTTTCATTTAAGCACGGTGCCTGAAGAAAGAAGTGTTCATAATCAATAGGTGATTCTAACATTTCATGAATTTGATCCTGATGATAACCTGTTAACCATTGAATCACAGTGTTAACTTCTTCTTGGGTACGTCCTTTTTTCAATGCTTTTTGAAGCAGTAAAGAGTAGATTTGAGAAAAGGGCATTTGGAAGACTTTATGACTCATTATAATAATCCCATTTCAATCATCTTTAAACCGATATCAACAGAGTTATAAGCTGCGCCTTTCATTAACTGGTCAGCGACAATCCATAAGCTTAAAGCATGATCATTATCTAAATCTTTACGAACACGTCCCACATGGACAAGTTCATCACCAACAAAAAGATTGGCCATTGGATAAATCTGGTTTTCAATATCGTCATAGAGTTCTACACCATGAGAATGAGATAATAATTCAAAGACTTTATCAATGTCAATAGGTTTCTTTGTTTCAATATAAACAGATTCACTATGCCCTCTGAGTACGGGAACACGTACACAAGTGGCATTGACTTTAATATCTTTATTAAAGATTTTCTTTGTTTCATTAACCATTTTCATTTCTTCTTTTGTAAAATGATTATCTAAATCAAATTTATCAACTTGAGGAATACAGTTAAAAGCAATTGGGTAATGTTTTTTATCAGAAGCACAAGGCAATGTTTTAGCTACTGGTTCTTTACCATCTAAAACTTCTTGAGACTGACGATATAATTCTTCCATTCCGGCAACACCAGCACCTGAAACAGCCTGATAAGTTGAAACAATGATTCTTTCAATATCAAAATATTCATTTAAACGATTTAAAGCACTGACCATTTGAATAGTTGTACAATTTGGATTGGCAATAATACCTTTATGGTCTTTTAAAGCATAGGCATTGACTTCTGGCACAACTAATGGCACATCAGGATCCATTCTAAAGTGAGATGTATTATCAATATTGATACATCCGGCTTTAACAGCATAAGGCATATATTTTTCAGAAATGCTTCCACCAGCACTCCAGAAAGCCACTTCAATATCTTCAAATGAATTTTCAGTTAATTCTTCAACGACAAATTCATGACCTTCATACTCAATAACTTTTCCTGCACTTCTTGCAGAAGCTAATAATTTTAAACTTTCAAAAGGGAAGTGAAACTGAAAGATACATCTTAACATTTCTCTTCCAACAGCACCTGTAGCACCGACAATTGCAACTTTATATTTTTTCATTTTATATTTTCCTCCCTATCCTAAGAATGCTTCATGTAATAAAACTTGAGCTCTTTTGACATCATCTCGATCAATATAACAAGAAATATTAATTTCACTACAAGAAGTCATTTCCACATTGATATCATGACTCATGAGTGTATTATAAACTTTTTGGAACATTCCTTTATTATTTTTGATACCAACACCAATAACTGCAACTTTTCCAATATTGCCTCTCACAATGGTTTTTTGAGCCTGTAAAGTTTCTTTTAAATCATTAATCACTTCGACAACTGCGGGAACATCTTTATCATTGATAATTAAAGAAATATCCATTCTACCACCACCAACTAATGCCTGACTAAAGACATTGACATTGACATTAGCATCCGCAATCTTTTCAAAAAGTTGACCAGCACCATTCACCTTGGCATCAACACCAACAAGAGTGATACGTGCTTCATTTTGTGAACCCGTGATGCCTGATATAATAAATTGATTCAAATGATCTTTCATAATTTTTTCATCTCCTAACACATATGTTCCTTTGCTTTCATCAAAAGAACTTCTGGCATGAATGACAATATCATGCTTAGCAGCTAATTGAACACAACGATGATTTAAGACTTTCGCACCATTTTTGGAAAGTTCCAGCATTTCTGAATAACTGATATAATCTAATTTCTTTGCATCAGGAACAATGCGAGGATCAGCCGTATAAATACCGTTAACATCACTATATATTTCCACTTCGTTGGCATCAATTGCCACACCAATAGCGACGGCAGACAAGTCACTACCTCCACGTCCTAGAGTCGTAATCTTACCATTTTGAGAATATCCCTGAAAACCAGGACAAATGACAATGTCTGCATTTTTTAATTTATCAAGAATATGACGGCCTTCAACTGTCGTAATCGTTGCATTCTGATGATGAGAATCTGTGAGAATACCTAATTCAGCATTCGTGACAGTTTCGACTTTATAGCCTTTATCAGCCAGTTCGCTTTTGACAACAAGAGTTGAAATGGTTTCTCCAATACTTGTCAAACGATCAATTTCTTCATCAGTTAATTGGTTTGTATGAACAATCGATAAAAGGGTATCCGTTGCATAAGGATCATCGTATCGACCCATGGCACTGACAACGGCTACGACTTTGTTTCCTAGATTGTGTTCACGAATGATGTTTTTATACATGTGTTCACGTGTCTCGATACTACGTGTTGAGGTTCCTCCAAATTTTTGAACAATGATTTTCATGTTGTCTTAACCCCTTACTTTTAATAAACTATAGGTTTCTCCACTAAGCTGTTGTTGAAGTTGTGACAGCTCAAGTGGATTTGTAATATAGATATGATCATGATCTTGTGAAAAATACATTTCATAATCAATATCCAATGGATGATCACATCTAATATAATATTGAGAATATGTAATTGGATAAATGTTTTCAACATACTGATATTGATGTTTCCACATCGTTGGCTGATGTGTTTTCATAATATCACTGACAACAGCACTGGCTGTCACATAACGACCAGCACCTTTACCATAGAAAATAACATTCTCCAAATAGTTACAAGTTAATTCTACTACATTATATGCTTGATTGACATTTCCAACAATGTCTTTTATACCAACTAATGTTGGTGAAACATCAATACCATAACCCTGATCTATTTTTTTCGCTTGTGCAATCAATTTAATACGATATCCTAATTTCTTTGCATAATCGATATCTTTTTTTGTCACCTGACGAATTCCTGTGCATTGAATTTTATCAAAGTCAAAGAAGATTTCAAAAGCATTCATAGCAAGAATATAGATTTTATGTGCCGCATCAATACCATCTAAATCCAGACTGGCATCAGCTTCTACATACCCTAATCCATCCGCAATTGTTAAAGCTTCCTGGAAATCTAAATTATCTGTTTCCATCAGCGATAAGATAAAGTTTGTTGTTCCATTTAAGATACCTTCAATTTTTTCTATTTCATTAGCAATTAAATCTTCTTTTGCAGGGACAACAACAGGAATACCTCCACCAACAGCAGCTTCATAATAGATTTTCGCATGATTGTCTTCAGCAACCTGAAAAATCTCCTGGGCATGATGGGCAATCAAAGCTTTATTGGCTGTGACAACATGTTTTCCTTTTTTGAGTGCTTCGATAATAATCTTTTTAGCAATAGTCGTTCCACCAATCAGTTCAACCACGACATCGACTTCTTCATCATTTAAAACATCCTGAAAATCTTGTGTGAAGATAACACCATCAGGTAAAGTGACTTCATCTAATGCACAACCATATTTGACAGTGACTTCTTCTTGAATTGCTTTTTCTAATCGCTCTTTTTGTTGTGTTAAGATTTCAACAACACCAAAACCAACAGTTCCTAAACCGATGACACCAATTTTCATATGATACCCCCTCTAAATAAAAAAATCTCATTTGACATGAGACATTTGTTTTCATTGACAAAATCAAGACAGTCTCTTTCCCCAACACTCAAAAAACATTGAATTCTTGTCATAGTAGTGGTTATCATTATTGAGACGTCCTCCTTTGTTATTGCATTGATAATATCATTTTTGTATGCGTTTGTCAATTTATGAAAATATAATTTTGAAATAGTCAAAATTTATCGCTTTATATTTATTAAAATTAAAAATTATTTCAAAATATTTTCAATACACTCATAGAGTTGAGAGACTATTTTTTCAGCCTTTTTTTGGACCTCTATAGGTGCATAATCAAAAGAATAGCTATGTTGAATGGCTTCAAACATAGGTAAATCATTATAATTATCACCGATACCATAAATTTCATCATCAGATAGATGAAAATAATCCTGAATTATTTTGATACCTTTACCTTTTGAACATCCTTTCATTGTTAAATCAATATGTTGATTATTTTGAAATGCTTCAATATCATGCCCATATTTTTTAAGAATCTGGGCAGTCATATGCTGAGCTAAAGATATTTCTGATTCCTGATAATGAAAAGAAAAAGCCTGAACATAGGATTGAGGAATCTCATCTAAAGAATGAATGAGATGACCAAAAACTTTTTCTTGAGGGTGATGTGTTAAAAAATACGTGACATCATCTACCACAACTGTTATATCCTGCTGATTTGTAAATGCATAAATCTCTTTTATAAGATCTAAAGGAATCTGACTTTTTAATAAGACTTCAAAATCCTTATTGAGAATAAGACCACCACTTAAAAGAATATAAAAGTCAAAATGTAAATCATATAACTTGGAATATTTTAAGACACCACTTAAACTTCTTCCAGAACAGATACCAAATAAATAACCTTGCTTTTGAAAATGGTGAATAGCTTTCACATCTTTATCTTTCATATGATCTTCAAACCATAGTGTCTGATCAAAATCGCTTGCCAGTAATTTCATAGTGAACCTCCTTGCCTTATTATAGAAAAAAATCAAAGAAATACAAAGATAATATATGAAATTTTTATAAAAGTTCTTGTTTGTGACGTAACGTCATGAATTATAATGGATTCAGGAGGGATGAGAATGAAAGATCAGAAATATATGACAGTAGGGGAACTGGCAAAGAAAATGGGAACAACTGTTCGAACATTACAGTTTTATGATCAAAGGGGATTATTACATCCAAGTGCTGAGAGTGAGGGAGGTCGTCGTCTCTATACTTATCAGGATATGATTCTACTTCATCAGATTCAATCATTAAAATCATTAGGTTTTTCTTTAGATGATATTCAAAACAAAATAGAAGTTTTAGATACACCTCAAAAAGTAGAGAAGGCTTTAAGTCAGCAAGAAGTCATGATTGAAGACAAAATCAAAAAGCTTCAAAATACACTATCAGCTATTCAAGCTTTAAAGGTTGAAGTCAGTCAAATGCAAACAGTAGATTTTAAAAAATATGCTGATATCATTGTGAACCTACAAATGAATAATGAATATTATTGGCTTATTAAACATTTTGATAATGAAACATGGGAACATGTCCGACAACGTTTTGATAAAGATAGTGGTCAGGAATTTATTCAACGTTTTCATCAAATCAATGAAGATATCTTAACACTCAAAGCTAAACATCTTCCTCCAGAAGATGAACAGGTCCAGCAGATGACTGAAAAGTTTTGGAATTTGATTATGGAATTTACACAGGGAGATATGAGTTTATTACCACAATTAATGAAATTTGATCATTTATCTGATGCTCAAAATCAGGATTGGATTCAAAAACAAAATGAAGTCAATGATTATTTGAAGCCGGCATTGGATCTTTATTTTCAAAAATTGGGATATGACCCATTTAAGGAGGAATGAAGATGGATACGATTATGCATATTTCACATTTGAAAAAGAAATATTCAAAACACGAGGTTTTAAAGGATATCAGTTTTGATGTGAAAAAAGGAGAAATCTTTGGCATATTAGGAATGAATGGTGCTGGGAAAACCACAATCTTAGAATGTTTGGAAGGATTCTTGAAATATGATGAAGGACAGATTGCTATTTATGGTCAAATAGGTATTCAGCTTCAATCTTCAGCATTACCTGCTTATATGAAAGTTAAAGAAGCTATAGCGTTGTTTGCGAAATGGAAACATACCCAGTTAGATGAAGATAACCTTCAGACATTAGGAATTGATGATATAGCGAATCAAATCTATAAGAGTCTATCAACAGGGCAACAACGTCGTCTGCATTTGGCATTGGCTTTAATGGGACATCCTGATTTGCTTTTTCTAGATGAACCGACTGCTGGAGTTGATGTGGCAGGACGTCGCGCTTTGCATGAAATGATTATGCAATGTCAAAAACAAGGAATGACGATTGTTTTAACGAGTCATGATATGAATGAAGTCGAAAGCTTATGTGATCGCATAGCGATTTTAAGACAGGGAGAAATGGCTTTTATAGGCACAGTAGAAGAATTAACACAGCAGTTTGGGAGATATTATTATATTAAGGTTCATAGTGAAAAAGGAGAAAAAGTTTATACGACACAACATATTGAACAGACATTGATGCAAATCTGCCAGGATTATCAAAAGCAGAATCTAAAGATTTTCAATATGAGTGTGAATCGTGGAACTTTGGAACAACACTTTTTAGCTGTCGCAAGGAGAAATGAAATATGAAAGCCTTAGGTTATGGTGTTTATTTACAATTTTTAATGGATATACGTTCGCGTTCCTTATTGATTACATGTTATTTGGTTCCATTATTGTTCTTTTTAATGATGGGAAGTGTTTTTACCTCTATTATGCCTAAGTCTCAAGAAACATTGATGGCATCTATGACTGTCATGGGCGTTTCAATGGGAGCTTACATTGGGTTACCACCTTCCATCGCTGAAATTTATGGAACAGATATTAAGAAAATGTATATGGCTAATCATATTCCTGCATATTTTGCTGTTTTATCTTTATTTCTATCAGCGTTTATTCATTTAATGATTATGAGTACTCTGATTTATATTTTATCTCCTCTTCTTTTTAATGCGATATGTCCTATTCACCCTGTTTTCTACTTCATGATGTTAATCTTATTTGTTCTGGTATCATTAAGCATAGCCTGTATTTTAGGATTAGTCGTTTCTAATCAGGCAAAGCTTACTATGGTTAGTCAAATTATCTTTTTACCATCCATTATTTTATCAGGCATTATGTTTCCAACTTCTTTATTACCATCTTTTTTACAGACTATTGGTCAGTGCTTTCCAGCAACATGGGGCTATTTATTGTTGATTGAAAAGCCACTACATTTATCTAATATTTTGATTTTATTGATATTCTTGATTGTTGCTTTAGGGATTTGTTATGTATTATTAAGATCAATCCGTTCTTCCTTTTGTCATTTCAAATGATATAATCAATGAAGGAGGATGAAATGATGATATTAGATTCAATTGAGGATATTGATTTGATAGAACCTTATCGTTTACAGACAGTTGATATATTATATGAAGAAGAGGATGGCTTGATTATGATTGAAAGGAGGAGTCAGGCAGTCATGATTTCTATGAATGATATAGAAAAATTCAAACGTTTATATCAACAGTTTCATTTGGATTCATATGATTTGTATAATGTCAAACAAAAGGAAATTGTTGAGATACTAAAAAATCAATATCATAAAAAAGATGATTTTGCATGTATTCAGGCCGTTTATCAACCTTTAGAACCTCTTGAGTTGCATATGCCTCAAGATGTTTGTATCAAATTATTAACAAGTGACTATATTGATGAGGTTTATCAGATCTATCATCATATGAGTGACTATGAATATATTGCTGATCGTATCAATCGGAAAGCCTTATGGGTACTTTTTCAAAACGATAAACTGGCAGGTTTTATTGGTATGCATAAAGAAGGCAGCATGGGTATGCTGGAAGTAAAAGAAAGTTATCGTAGACAGGGATATGGCTATTTGCTTGAAGGTTATTTGATTAATGAATTATTGAAACAAAAGAAAGTGCCTTTTTGTCAGGTCATCAAAGGCAATCAGGCATCATTAGCCTTACAGAAACGTTTAAATATGACGTTATCATCTCGTTATTCTTATTGGGTGTTTAGTGATTAAAAAAGCTGTTCAACAAAGTGAACAGCCTTTTTAATCACCAACACCGAAATCAGTAGGATCACATAAAAAATCATAACGTGGATCATCTTGTAGATAAGCATAATTTTGCATGAACCACTGAATTAATTGATCGTCTCTTTGAATAGGTGTTGAATTGTTACGATAAATATTAATTGTGCCATATTGGAAATGTTTGGTAAGAATTTCCATATCCTTTTGAATCATTTCCTTGGTTTGGCCTTTGATACCTACCATTAAACATGGTGAATCAAAATAACTCTTTAATTCTTCAATACTTGAAAAAGTGACATTTTTATTTAAAACACGATTTCTGAAATCATCATCAAAAGTTTCAACGCCAGTTTTGATAATCATGTTGATACCAAAATAATCTCTCATCTGTTGAATTTTGGAATGATAAATCCAATGACTTTCAACAAACAGCGTGTGAATATTTTTATCATGAATGATTTGTTTGATCAGTTCTAATGTCTGTTGTGGTAACTCAAAAATACTAGCAGAATCAATAACTTCTAATACACCATATTCTCCAGTTACATGACTTAAAACATCAGCATTGATTTTGAGCATTTCATCGATACATGTTGAATTATCTTCGATATAATCACAAAATGTGCATTTTGACCATGCACATGGTCTTGCTTTTAAAAGAACGATTTCTCTTTTGCATTTGTTTTCAATGCGGCTGTATCTTTCCATGCTATCCCCCATTTCTCATAAAGATGACCTCGTTCAATAATTACTTTTGTTAAACAAACGGCAAAGAGTTTGTCTAAATAATCAGTAAAAACTTGAACAAGCAAAATGCTTAAGACTAAAGGCATACCAAAGTGATTCAAAACAACCACGATTGTTGAACTGGCTCCTGAAGTGATACCGTTAAATAAACCAGCAGTAATACAGGCACTGAGAAGTGATGTTGGAATACCTACTAATAATGAACCAATAGGTGTACGCCATCCTGTTAACCATTTGCCATGATAAAGGATACCTGCAAAGAATCCTGTGAGTAACTGTACAGGTGCATAATATAAGGAATACATATCAAATGTGATACCACTTGTTAAACTTCCTAATACGCCTGTCAGCATGGCATATTTTGGACCAAGAAGACCTGCAACCATAATCGTTCCAATAGAATCCATATAAAATGGAATCGAGAATGTCATTGCAATGAATGCTCCCAAAACATTGAAAACAATTCCCATCACAATAACCATTTGCATCTTTGTTTTCTTTTTCATATTCAATTTTTCCTTTCTCCTAAAAAACAGTTAGAAGCCAGAAAAGAGATGGTGAGCCATCTCTTTTCCTTAGTTTTTTATACTGGGTTTGGCTCTCGAACCAGTGTTATAACATTAACAGTATATAAAAGTTTATTCGCTGTGTCAATATATCAAAATTGATGAAGAGCAATAAAAAAGAGAAGGATCATCATTCCTTCTCAGATATATAAAACTATAAAACGGGAACCAGCCCCATTGCACGAATAATTTTTCGTCCGTCTTCACTGGCGATATATTGGAAAAGATTTTGAATATTTTCATTTTGTTGTTCTATTGATCCTTTTGTCGCCATGACAAATGGTCTTTGTAAAGAATACTGTCCATTTTGAATTGTTTCTTCACTGGCTTGAATGCCATCAATAGAAAGTGGTTTAACAGTTTCATCTATAACATCTAAAGATACATAACCAATCGCACCAGGAATTGATTGAACTTTCGCAATAATTGGTCCGGTTTCATTGACTTCATTTGCATATTGGCATTGTTCTTCGATGCCTAATATTTCTTCAAAAGCACTACGTGTTCCAGAACCAGATTCACGTCCAATGACAACAATAGGCAAATCTTCTCCGCCAACTTCTTTCCAGTTACGAATCTTTCCTTGATATATATCTATTAATTGTTGCTTTGTGAGATCATTTACTTTATTTTGTGTGTCTGTGACAATCACAATTGCATCAATAGCAACAATATTTTCACTTAATCCTTTTTCTTTTTCTTCGTCTTTTAAATAACGCGAAGAATTTCCTATATCAGTTGTTCCATTCAAAACAGCTTCAATACCGGCACTTGATCCAGTAAACTGTGGTTCCATCTGAAGTTCAGGATATTGATCTTCTAAACCTTCTTTTAATGCATTGACCATTTTTTCCATAGACGTTGATCCATTTAAACTTATTTTTTGTGTTTCTATATCAGCATTGGCTGATAAACTGACTCCTGCAATACAAAGTAAACATATTACGATAAGTATTCCAAACTTTTTCATTTTTATTCCATCCTTTATGATTATTCATCCATACTTTAACAAATTTTTTCTTAATTATCGTTAATATCATGTATATATTATGTTAAGTTTATGTAAAGATTTAACGCAAAATTAAAACAATATTTACATAAGAGACAAAAATACATCTTTTTGTGAAAAGATGGAAAAAGTTTTGCCTTTTTTGGTCGTATCTTATATAATAACGTTGATTTAAAGGAGAGGGACTATGATTGGTGATATTGAAACACTTTGTAAATTAGCTGGGATTAAGTATAATTTAATGAAAAATGATCCCAAACGTTTTTTTGTCAGAGCTTTTATGGCAGGTGCGTATTTAGGACTGGCTGCTATTTTATCTTATACACTAGGAGCTATGTTAAGTGAGCATAGTGTTGTAGGAAAGATTGCTGTCGCAGGATCATTTGGAATTGGTCTGGTGGCCATTGTTTATTTAGGAGCAGAATTGTTTACGGGAAATTGCTTTGTGACAATTATGCCTGTCTTAAGAGGAGACATGAAGCTAAGAGAAATTATTCCTATGTGGGTTGTTTGTTATGTCGGAAATATGATTGGTATTGCTTTGATTTGTTTCCTGTTTATCAAAAGTGGAGCTCAGGAAGCAATTATGACACCTTATTTACAGGGAGTTATGGAATCTAAATTAAATTTTGATATTTGGGATTTATTGATTAAAGGTATCTTATGTAATTTTATTGTATGTGTAGCAGCTTATTCTGGTGTTAAAATCAAAGATGAAACAGCTCGATTAATTGTCATCATGATTTTGGTTATGACATTTGTCTTACCAGGATTTGAACACTGTATCGCAAATGGTGGTATTTTTGCAATGGGAATCACACAACTAGGAAGTGCAATTGACTGGTCAATGTTACCATTACATATGTTGATATCAACATTGGGAAATATAATTGGTGGAAGTGTTCTTCTGGCAGTACCTATTTATATTATGTTTAGAACACCTAAGGCAAAATAAAAAATATGAATATATTGATATGGACTATAGACAATGCAAGTTGTTTATAGTCTTTTTTTTTGGGAATTTTTTGATGTTGATTTCTTAATAGGTGAGGGGAGGTCAATCGTATGAACAAAATAACTTGATTATCTTTTTGTCAAATATATTTTCATAGAAAGGGTATAAGGTGATGATAATGAATTTAGAGAATGAAATCAAAAAAACAGAGAACTTATATAATCAAGGTGAATATGAGAAAGCCTATGCTTGCATTAATAAAGCCTATGATTATTCAAAAAGAACTTTAGGAAGACACCACGTATTATCAAAGAAATGTTATGAATTATGGATACATATGAAACAGATATTAAAAGATAGAGAGGAGGTGAATAAAGCTTTAGAACAAGGACATCAGCTTCTATTGAAAGGCAATTTTCAACAATCAGTAAAAGCGTTTCAAAAATGTTATACATCCATGTGTCAGATTTATAATTATCAGCATCCAGAATTTATCAAAATACTTGATTGGTTAGTGATCAATTATATTCAATTGGAAGATTGGCAAAAGGCTTTAAAATACAATCAGGAATGTTATCAAATCAGTGTTAAATATTATGGTCAATGCCATCCTCATACCATACAAAATCTAAAGAAAAGAGCTAAAATTTATAGAGAAATCAATGAATATGAAAAAGCATTAGATTGTAGTTTTGAAAGTTTGGATCTTGATCAACAAAACAATGCTCATCCAACGACTCTTTTAAATGATTTCAAAGCTATTATATTTGATTTATATGCTCTTAATCGAAGAGAAGAGAGCATGATCTATTTGAAAAGATATTATCGTTTAGAAAGAGAATATAGAAAATCTCAATAGAAATCATAAAAATGGGAATTTTTGATTGCTTTTGTCTTAATGGGTGAGGAGGGATGGAAGATGAGATGATTATGAAGATGACATGATACCACCAGTATTTTTTCAATGGATAGAATTTACAGTATTTTAAAATTGGAGAAATGAAAATGAATGTTATAAAAAATATAATCATGATTGCTTTGATTATTTTTACAGCAATAGAAATCTATCGAAAATTAATGAAATAAATAGACAATGATGTTGATTTTTCATAAGGAAAAGATGAGGAGGTGAACGATTTTTATCAACATCAGTTATATGGAAGGAGCAGAATTTATGAAATATAAATTAGATCGGTAATCCCATGATTACCGAAGGTTTGATAAAGAAATCAAATCAATGACAGTATTAAAAAAAAGAGAGGAAGTGAAAAAAATGTGTAAAGTGAAATGTCAAGATTGTGCATTATGGGCAAGTGATAAAGTTTGCCAATATTGTGATCATTATGATTACTTTAGAGATGCTTATCGTTGTCGCATTGATGACAAAAGAGTGAGTCCGTATAATTATTGTTCACATTTTAAAGGTTAAAGATCATAAAATTTATATGAAAGGAAAAGATAATCATGAAGAAAATAAAATGTCAGGATTGTGTATTATGGACAGATAAAATGTGTAAATATTGCCAAAATTATAAATATAAAGACTATCATCATATTTGTATAAAAGATAGTACAATTATAAATCCGGATGATTATTGTTCATCATATAAGAAAATATAATTGATAATCATTCGTTGATGCTATTGTTAGTGTAGTATTTATCCTTATCTCTTTGTGGGTATAGCTTTTATAAGTTGTACCCTCTTTTGAATGTAGCAGATATGTGGTAAAAGATGACTAAACAATTCTTAGCATCGTATCTGTCATGAGATATATCATGCATATAATAAGAATGAGTATGTAAGAAAGCCAAAATATATTTGAATCCCATGTGCAAAATAACTTACCTGGTGTAATATGCGAGGTCGACAATAAATGATGGATTTTGTTTTTTCTATACGATTATAGAGTTATATATGATATTCTTAGATAGAGAGGGAGATAAAGATTATGGATACTGAAAAAGAGAAAATAGATTGTTTAAAAAGAATTTGTTTAGAGATTGATAATGGCTTTTTAGGAAAATGGTATAAGTTTATAGTTCTTATATTAAGAAAAATGAATCATTATGAAATGACACAACTTTATTATCAAAAACAAAAAGATGGTCCTTATTATCTAGCTACGTTAGATGATTTTGATTATATAGAAACAGGTTGGACTGAAGATGATTTTTATGATGGCCCATTTGATACGTATCAATTGCGACAGGGACATTGGAATCAGTTTTATGTAGAAATCAAAAATAATCAGACATTTGAATATAAGTATGATTATATTTTGGAATTGGAAGATGAAACATTTAATGAATATCTTATGAAATTTGAAAGACAACATTTTGGTAAACTTGCGAATTATATGAGAATTTAATATGATGAAGATAATATTTATTTATCTATACCTCAAATGACCGCTTTACCAGGGACCCAAGAGCATTATGAACAATGGATGCAGTTTTATAATTTGGAAGAAAGAAATCAATCTATACAAGAAACAATACAGAGCATTGCCAATACATTCAATCATATGTTAGATGATTGGCATAAAATTGTATTGGGAATTTTCTATGAGGCAGAGGATTATCAGATAAAAGTTTTTTATCAGACATCATCGTTAGATCAGTACCAAGAATTTACGGATAAAAAAAGTCTCGCTAGACAACTTACTGAAGATGTTGAACATCTTTATTTAAACTATGTATTAGTAAAACAACCATTTACAAGTATGACATATATGTTAGAAGATACTGGTTATCTGGATATTCAGTTGAAAAATGAGCCCATAAAAGATATATCTCAATATATAAAAAATTGGCAAAACAAGTATATATAAAAATATATAAGCTTATCAAAGAGATAGGCTTTTTTAATGTCATGGAAAATAGAAAAATTAAAAATGGGAACTTTTTTATGTGTTCTCCTTAATAAGTGAAAGGAGGAGTTAAGCATGAAAAGATTTATATTAGATGAAAGTCGTTTATTAAACATTGATGAAAAAGATTTCAAAGAAAAAAGAAAAGATTATGTCTGTCATTAATAAACGCATTATGATGTACATTTCTAATGCTTTAAGTAAAGAAAAAATAGTAAATGTTGAAGGGAGAAAATGAAAGATATGAATGAAGTCAGCTATGCAAAAGAATTATTAGATCAGATCATCTGCATATTAACCACTATATGTCATAAAGATACAATCAAAAGATTTCAATATTTAAAAGAAAATGTTTTGTTTTATCAAATTGATGAAAATTCTCATCAGACTTATACAACAGAGAGTGTTTTCACTCATCAAATAAGAGAAATAGAAGTATTATTAAGAACACATTATTGTCATTTTCCTCCAGAAAAAATAAACGAAACATATGAAGAACTGAAATCTATCATTTTCTTATCAAAGATGGATACAAGTCAAAAATCACATGTGATCATTCATGAACTGGTTCATTTATTGTCCTGCAGTTACTATCAAGTATATGGTGATTTATTAATCAGAAAAGTAGGTATCAATTCGTATATCTATTTGAATGACCAAAATCAATATGAAAAATATCATGTGATTTATGATATAACAAATGAATTATTAACAGATTATATTGCTAATATCTTAAATTTCAAAATAGCTGGTAAACAAATATTACCAGAACAAAGATGTTTTTCTAGATTATCTTTTGATGATTATATGAATAAACAACTTCAAGAAAGTCATGTAAGTCAAAGAGATTTCATAAAAGCTTATTTTGAAAATGATATTTCATTGATAGAGGATATTCTAGGTGAAAATATGAGTTGCTTTGAAGACAAATGTTTGACATCATTTCGTCAACATCAGCAGCTTATATAATGAGGAAAATAATGAAAAAGAAACAAGAAAATACATTATTAGTTAAACGTAGAAGAATCTATCATGATATAAAAAAACTATATTATCATTTAAGAGAAATCATATGCTTTAGAGATCTCTTTCTTGAAGAAAAGTCAAACACTTATTATTCAAAAGGAAGAAAATATTTGATAGAAGATAAGTATAGATATTCACTGATATATTTCTATATCAGTTATTGTATACGAAGACATGTTTATGGTGATAGTCATCATCAAACAATAGAATCTCTAGGTTGGTTAGTTGTCAGTGAAATAGAAATGAAAAAATATAAAAAGGCTTTAAAAGTGAATCAAAAAATATATGAAATCAAGAAAGAAAAGATCATTCAAAAAGATATGACTTATTATTGGGTTTTAGATAATTTTAGAGAAATTTATGAAAGAATGGGTGATGCTCAAAAAGCCGCTGAATATTTCTGGAAATGTTATGATATGCTTCATCAATGAAAATGGGATTGATTTGATGAGGATTTCTTAAAATGTGAAAAGAGGAAAAAGTTATGAGTAAGGTTAAATGTCAGGACTGTTCGTTATGGGCAAGTGATAAGGCATGTCAATATTGTAGTCATTATATATATTTTAATGATGCTTATCGTTGTGATATTGATAATCAAAGAGTAAGCCCAAATGGTTATTGTTATCCTTTTAAAAGTTAAAGGAAAGACAAGTATAAAGTGATATCAAAATATCATTAATAAAGGTTGAATCAAAAGATAACGAAGATATTTTATGGAGTTATCTTTTGATTCCTATGTTAAAAAATAAAAGAGGATGGATGTTCTTGTTTATTATTTTCTGATCAATCATTATAATAAATATATATAGTGAAATATTAGTTTTAATAAAATAGTTAAGCAATATTGATAATAATATAGCTGTACAAGAATTCTTCTGTAATAAAAAATTATAGAAGATAAGGGCAGGGTGACAAAATGAATTTCTTTAATAAAAGCAAAATGAAATTAAGAAAACAGTTTTATGAGGATAAGATTGTTGCATATGATCAACAAGCTAATCTTTATAAACAAGAAATGAAATATTCTCAGGCATTACAATTGCATAAAAAATGCTATGAAATGGCATATGAGCTTTATGGGAAACATGCCATAGAAACTTTTATTTGTCTGAATAATTTAGGACGAACTTACGCAGATGTAGGAGATTATTCTCATGCATTGGATGCAGCTTTAGAAGTTTATAATCATTTAAAAGATATTTTAGATCATAGTCGTCCAGAATTTATTATTATTTGTTATAATCTTGGTTTATCATATCAGGATGTTTCTGATTATCAAAAATCATTAGAGATGTTTAAGCAATGTTATGAATTGTCTAAAACATATTATGGAATGAAAAATAGAGATACGTTACTGTATTTGTATAGTCTTGGGCTTGCCTACAATGATATTGGAGATTATCGAAAAGCATTTGATATCATTCAAGATACTTATCATATGCAAAAAAGTACTTTAGGTGAAACAGATATAGATACATTAAAAAGTTTTCATGAATTAGGTGTTATTGGTCATCAATTAGGATATAATCAGGAAGCTTTGCATATTTTAGAAGAATGTTATCGTATACTAAAAAGAGATTATGGAGATCAAAATAGTGAAACTTTATCTACTTACTCTGATTTAGGTAAACTTTATTTGGATATGAAAGAATATTCAAAAGCAAAAGAAGTTTTTTTTAAAGTCTATCAAATAAGAAAAGAGACTTTAGGAGAAACACATGTTCATACACTAATCACTTTAAGTGACTTATGTATCTTATACTATCGAATGGGTGAATATAAAAAAGGATTAGAGATAGCTGAAAAGGCTTATAGACAAATGAAAGAAGCCTACGGTGAAACATGTGTTCAGTGTTTAGATTTACTACAAAACTATATACGTTTTATGATTAAGAATCATGATATAGAAAAAGCAATTTATTATCAGGAAAAGTTATATCATCTTAAAGAAAAGAAATATGGGTATAAGGATTCAAAAACATTAGAAACACTTCATGATTTAAGTTATTTATATGATTTAAATAACCAATATTTAAAATCTATAGAATTAGAAGAAAAATGCTATGTTTTTAAAAAAAAGGTATTGGGTGAATCTCATATTGATACATTAAAAAGTTTAAATCAGCTCGCACAATTCAATAATGATGCAGGACATTATGAAAAAGCATTGCCATATTGTTTAAAAGCTTATGAATTAGAAAAAAAGATATTTGGTGAAAAAGATGAAACATTTATTCATACTTTAAGTATGTTAGCACAACTTTATCTTCAGTTAGCTAACTATGAAGAAGCATTAAATAAGTATGAAAAATGTTATACTTTACAAAAAGAAGTTTTTGGTGAGAACAGTGATGATGCTTTAGAATCTTTGATAAATATGTATGTGATCAATATTATGATTGCTAAAACAAAAGGGATAAAAGAAAATGAAAATCAAGCTTTTCAGCTTTATAATCAGATAGAAGAACATTTAAAAAATAAGGATTCTAGCCAGTTCTCTCAAATTATACAAATGATTTTGCCATTTATGTCTTCTATGTCACAAAATCAAAAACAATCTTCTCAAACGATTCATTTGTTAGAACAGTACTACGAGCAATTAAAACAGACAAAAGGATCACTTTATCCTGAAACGATAGATGTTTTACATATGAATGCTCAAGCTTATGATTCTTGTGATCCAATGAAAGCAAATCAGCTATATAATGAGGCCTATCAATCATATTGTCAGGTTTTAGGTTCTGAACATATTCATACACTTCTTTGTTTAGCACAATTAGCTTTGTCATATCATAAAATCAATGATTATAGTCATTTTGAAGTGTATGCCAAACGTTTTTTTAAAGATATGAAAAAACAAATCTATCAACATTGTTTATTAGATGAAAGTTCTTATAAAGAGTTTTTACAGTCTTTGATAATTTTAGTGCAGTTTTATCAATCATATTATTTTAATCAGGGAGGAAGTTTAGAAGATTATAGCTATATTGCTGTCTATAAGAATATTGTTCAAGATATTGAAATGTATAAATTTCAATTACAAAATATGCCTGCATATTACCAAAATGTAAATCAGTTGCGTGAATTGGAAAATCAGATAAAAAATGCAACTGAAGAAGATTTTGTGGATATAGAAAAGAAAAGAGGTTATGTACTTGAACATCTTGAATTTATAACTCAAAAATATCAACATCAATTATTTTTAGATATTGATTCTTCTATGATTCAACAAAAACTTAAAGGAAATGAAATTATTTTAGATTATTTTTTACTTCTTAATCAACAGTATGGATTAATTATGATTGGTAAAAATGTTTTTCAAAGTTTTATTGTTGAAAAAGAAAATCATTATGGATTAGATAAAGTTAAAAATCATTTAGATCATATCCAGCATATCTATATATGTCCGGATGGAGATTTATATCATGTTTCTTTTGAAAGATTCATTGATAAAGACATCAGTTATCTTTCTTCACCAAAAGGATTGTTTTATGAAGGAAATAGTCATACAAATCATGATATCATATCATTTGTATCACCAGATTTTAATGATTCATTAGATGATGATGGTTTTAATCAGTCAAGAGGTGAAGGAAAGAAATCATCACTTCCTGGTAGTCTCGTAGAAGGACATTATATTCAAAATATATTTCCAGATGCTAAAATTTATAGTGGGAAGAAAGCCAACGCAACTGCATTTTTAAATGTTAAGAGTCCATCTGTTTTGCATGTGTCTACACATGGAGAGTATCTGGAAAATGAACAGAATATCATGGAAAGAGGAAGATTATGTCTGGCAGGTTATAATCAGACAAATCATAAAGAAGAATATAAAAATGGTTATGTATCAGCGAATGATATTCAAAAAGATATGAATTTAAAGGATACAAACTTACTAGTATTATCAGCATGTTTAACTGCGAAAGGAGATGTATTGCCAGGAGAGGGTATCTATGGCTTAAGAAGAGCGTTTGAACTTGCCGGTGTGAAAACAATGTTGATTACAGTAGAAAAAATTAATGATCATAATGCTGCTATTTTTATGAAAATATTTTATCAAAAGTATCATGAAAATAATAATGTCTATCAGTCATTTCTGGAAACAAAGGAATACTTAAGAGATGATAGTCATGCTTTAAAAGAATTACAAATCTACGTCAATGAATTTCCAGAATATGTGTCAAATGTCTATCCAAAATCATATAGATTTATAAAACGACATTTGGAAAGCTATTTGCATTTATGTTTAGAAAAAGGATATCTTTTAAGAAATGAAAAAGATAAAGAAGACTGGAATGGTTTTATCATTCAAGGAAAAATAGAATAAGGAGTGAAATCAAATGATTACAAATATACGTATTAAAAAGATGAACAATGAAACAAGATTGAAAGCTTTAGCTAGTATTGTGTTTGATCATGTTTTTGTGATACATGATATAAAAGTTATTGAAGGAGACGATAAAACATTTATAGCTATGCCATCATTTCAGAAGAAAAATGGAGAATGGGTAGACGTCTGTCATCCTATCAATCAGGAATTTAGAACAGTATTGGAACAAATTCTATTAGCTTGTACAAAAAAAGTATATGAATCAGAAAATGATGTCATTAATTTTGTATCGCAATATGAAAATGTTCCATTATTAGAACAGGTACCAGATGATTTTGAAATTGAAAATGAAGTGAAATAAGGAATCCCAATAAAAATGGGATTTTTTATTTGTTTTTATCTTAATAAGTGAAAGGAGGGAAAAAGTTATGTGTAAAGTGAAATGTCAGGACTGTTCATTATGGTCAAGTGATAAAGTTTGTCAATATTGTGATCACTATTCATACTTTAGAGATGTATATCGTTGTGATATTGATGATAAAATTGTGACTCCAAATGGTTATTGTTATCGTTTTAAAGGTTAAAGGAGAGATGAAATGAAGAAAGTGAAATGTAGTGATTGTTTATTTTGGTCTGAGCATGGAAGATGTAAAGATTGTATAAATTCTTATTGTAAAGGAGGAAATTATTATTGCAGAATTGATGGTAAAAAAGTATCACCTTATGCGTATTGTAATGAACCATTTCCTTTTGTATAGAAAATGATAAGAAAAATGGGAATTTTTATATGTATTTATCTTAATAAGTGAAGGGAGGAAGAAAGTTATGTGTAAAGTGAAATATCAAGATTGTTTATTATCAGATAGTGATAAAGTCTGTCAGTATTGTACACGTTATGCATATTTTAGAGATGCTTATCGCTGTATTATTGATGATAAAAGAGTCGGTCCAAATCATTATTGTTCTCATTTTATGCCCAATGATTAACATGAAAAGTCATACATGATTATTTCATGAATGACAAAAATTCCTAAGTCTTTTTATAAAAAGGCTTAGGAATATCTCTCAAAATACACTTTTAAACAAATGGAGGTTGATAAAATGGATTTATATGACGAAATGAAACAAGCTCGAAAATATTATGCTGAAAAAAATTATGAAAATGCTTTAGAAATACTTCAACAATGTTTCGATTTTGTAAAACAGGAATATGAAAAAGGAGATAAAAGTGGATTAGATTTTCTTTTAAATGGAGATTCTTATGAGAAAAAAATGGATTATGAGAAAGCTTTAAGAATCAATAGAGAGGCCTATTCTTTATGTGGAATGATATGAGAGATTTAGAGTATTGTTACGATACGTATTTCAAAAAAAAGATAGAAGAGCAAGAAAAAGCTGAACAAGAATTAAAATTCTTGCTTAAACGCAGATGCGAGGAGGATTAACTTAATGGAACAAGTGATAATAAATGAGCAAGAACTTATTCAAGAATTAGTTGATGAATTAGCGAAGGAACAATCTATTTATTTAAGATATGTTGTTTTTAATACAGTCTTCTTAATGCTCATTTGTGTATATGCCATTTTTTATTAAAGGAGATCTTGAAGATGAATGAAGAAAGATATGAAGAAATCAAACGTATGGTTATAAAAAATGAAGAACTAGAACAAAATGCATTGATTCAATATTTATTAGAGAGTATTGATAATATGGCAAATCGACAGTTAACACAGGTGGCTTTTCTCGTTATAGAGATTATTGGATTGTTATTAGTTATCATTTGGAAGTTATTATAAAATATTTTGAGATTTCATAAGATAAAGTGGCATAATTTCTTCTCAAAATGATTAACAAGTTATGTCACTTTTTCTGATTATATCGTATTTTATTTGATGATATGCTAAAATATTTTATAGTATATAAGGAGGTGAAAGGGCATTTATAGTATGTATAAATGTCATAAATCATGAAGCAAAAAGACAACAAGAGAATTCAAAAAAAACAAGAGGAACCCATTGGTTTATTTTATATAAAACCTTTATTGAATTCAGATTATGATATTGATGAAATCGTTATTAATCCTAAGCAGATCGAAGAAGATATTCAAAAGACTATAGAATATATAGAGTGGGCTTTAGAAAATCAGAATGCAAGTTATTTTGATGACCCAGTGCATATCAAAGAGTTCTTTGAAAACTTTATTCGTTTATTTTACTTAAGAAATGAATTGTCTCCTTATCTTGTTTGCATTAATCAAAAAGAATATGTCAATATTTTTCAAAAAGGAGGGTGTTTTTGTATAACACCTGAAGCCTTTGTCAAATTTCCAAAAGAACATAAGTTTAATCGTTTATTAGACGATCAATGTCAAATCTTTATACCAAAACAGGTAGAATTAAATGTTAATCCCAATCCCCCTGTTGATGAGGAAAATAAAGAAGAAACTAAAAAAAATCCAAAACTTCCTTTTCATTTATTAAGAAAAATGGTCTTTGCAGATTTTCCTCGTGATATCAAAATAGATAAAACAATGACATTTGAAGAATATATTCATAAAATTGGTTTGATTTCTATCGCTCAGTTAGAAGAAGACTTTGATCAAATGATAACCTACCAATCTGATTTAAAATTGAAGTATTATTCGTTAGTGAAAATTAGAGATACGCCAGGATCAAAAAATCATATTTATAAAAACGATACAGCCTTTTTAAATGCAGTGACCCCTTATATTACAAACTGTCCTTTATATACTTCTAAACGTGCAACAGATCGTTCAAAAAAATATCTTGTTTTTCAATCTTATGGACATCTGAGTGCAAAACAGGTTTATGAATATTTTTATCAGCTGTACTTGTATATCTTCCGTGTATTTTACATAAAAATCATATATCAATGTCGATTGAATAGATCATTTCAATCAAAACTTGATTATTTACCTGAAAACCTTATTCAAGAAATGTCATTGGGTTATGGGTATGATTTGTATCTTGATTATGATTCAAGACATTGGAAAGGTGAGAAGAAAAAAGCTGCATCGAAATTCAATCAATCATTAACTGCTTTTGTGAATACATCATTTTATTATTGTATACGTAATAAAAAATTAAAAATCGAACATGATGAAGAAAAAAATAATACAATGGTATCAGATGAAGATCATGATGAAGGTGATGTCAAGTATAGTGATTTTCAAGGTGGAGATTTAGAATATAGTGAATCTTCTGCTGGCAATTTACAAAATATTGAAAATCAATTCAGTGACAATAAAAATATTACAGTTAATGATGTAGGAAATTTTGAACAGATAACAGGTTCAAAGAAATCTAAAAATCAATGGGATGATAACTTGAAAGACTTTTTTGCAAGCAAAGGTATCAAATCAAAATATGTTATGCAGTTATATAAAGAATATGCTGGTTTTGTAAAGAAACATTTACATCTCATCAAACAAAGTGAGGAAGATCATTTACAAAATATTCCTTTTTCATTTGAAAATCATTATTTAAAAACATTGAGTTTTATGAATAAATCTATTATCGAAAAAATGGAAGGAAAAGATATTGAGAGTTTAGATGCCATGAATAGTTATTATATGTTGACATTCATACATGATTTTTATGAAGAGTTGACTTCTCAAAAATATTGTCAATTAAAAAGTGAATATGAAACGATAAAAGATAAAAGTCAGAAAAAAGAAAAAAAGATGGAAATCATACGTGTTTTAAAAGGTCAGTTATGGCATTTGAATTATCTGATTTATTGTATAAAACTTGTGAATATAGGAAATCATGATGACGAAAGAAAACTCACACAAAAAGCTTTTAAAGAACTTATTCAAGAGAAATTAAAACAGGCACCAAGCAAAGAAGAATATATACGTCAATTATATAGCTATACTTTTCATTATTTAAAGTATAATTATGTGCCAATGCTTGATGAAAGTCCGTATTTTAAAGATGTATGGGATGAAAAGATAAAATCAAATATTGAAGATTATCTAGATATATTACAGCAAGATATTCAATCATTTTATAATGACAAAGATCTATATAAATTAGCTTTTGGTAATTCAGATACACCACATAATATCAGTCGTTTTATTTTTCATGTTTATCAAATAAAAAATATTTATATGGATATATTGGTAAGTAATCATTGGTTAAAAGTTATTGAAAATATTAATATGGAGGTGGAGAAAAATGAAGCAGACATTAACGCTTGAAGATATTGATGATTATGTCAAAGCTTTGACGGCTTTTTTACCAACCCCTGATCAAAGACAAATGATTGAAGAATATGCTTCAATTATTGAAAAAAATCCTCAATATCAAATCGTTGTACAAAGAGAATTGAATCTTATAGGAGTTCCTGACGCTTTCTTAAAACCACAGACTATTTGTATAAGTGATATTATTGAAAATAAATTAGAGAAATTAAAAATAATGGTTCAGGATCAGATAGAAAAGACGTTTTATGTTTCAACCTATAGAATGTCATTTGCTAGAGGAGAAGATGTTGATCTCAATCAAATTGGGATAGGTTATCAGGATCATGAATTAGATTTATATGTCCATCCTTCACTTCTTGATTCTTATTCGTTTATGCTTGTTAAGGATAATCAGAAGGTTTTACCAGATGAAATCATTGAAGAAGGTGGAGAAGGATATATTATATTTAATAATATTGATGAAGATGATGAATTTGAGCTGATTATAGTGAAGAAAGGAATTTGATATGGAAGAGATATTACAAGTTGTGGAACGTTATAAGGAAGTTATCCATACACAAAAGAAAGAAGACTTTTATGCATTATGGGCAAAGCGTGATGATTGCACCATGATTTCAGTGGCTCAGGTCTTTTGTGGTGTTGAAAGTATTTATCAGGATTTTTTAATAGATAGAATTCAAAAGAAGTATCTGGATATTGAACTTTTGACTCAAAATATAACAGTTCATCACATTCATGAAACGATGGCCATTGTGATTTTTGAATATCAGACAAAGTGTCTACTCAGAGAAACACAGGAAGCTTATGGCATTCAAGGCATAGAAACACAAGTCATGATCAAAGAAAATCAACAATGGAAATTATTACATGTTCATTATTCTAAAGCTTAAAAAAGGATATATTTTTATGAAATATGTGATAATGATATAGAATTGAAAAATTTATAGGATAGTCATAGAAATGGAAACAATACATGTGCGATGCTCATATTTATGAACAACACACATGTTTTTTTTATGAAATAGAATATAGTGACTTTTTAATTCGAAAATGAAAAATCATTTATTCTTATTTTGAGTAGATAGTGACTTTCTTTATATGATGAAATTCTAATGTTTAATGTAAAAAATACTGTTTATAAGCGACTAAAATATGTTGAATGATTGAAATTGAAAAGGCTTTTTTTATAAAGAAAAAAAATAATAAAAATAAGACAAATTTTATTATTTTTCACAAAGTATAGTTTTGCTTGAAATGTTAAAAAAATAGGAGTAAACTATGTGAGAATAAAATGATTAAAGTGAGGAGGGATTATTTTGGACAAAATTATTGATGATATTGTTTCAATAGATTTAGAGTGTTCAAAAAGGGTTGAAGAAGCTAAAAAGAAAAAGCAAGATGTTCAAGCCAATATGAATGCGAAAAAGAAAGAAATCTATGATTCTTTTGTGAAGGAATATCAAGTCAAAGTTGATGCACATAAGAAAGAATTAGAAGCAAAGATTCAAGAAACAAAAGTCAAAAATGAACAAGAGTACAAAGAATCACTGAATCAGCTCTCTAGTCTTTACGAAAAGAATAAAGATGAGTGGGTTTCTACCATTGTTAATCGTTGTAAAGAAATATAGAGAAGAGGTGAGCGTATGAGTTCTTTTTCATCAAATGCGATTCTTGCGAAAGCACGTTCTATGTATTCACGTAGACTGACTCAGCAAAATTATGATGAGCTTTTGAAAAGAAGAAGCATTAATGATTTAGTTGCTTATTTGAAAAGTGAGACAGCTTATAGTGGTATATTAGCTGATTTAAAAGAAGTGAATGTTCATCGTGGTCAGTTAGAAACTTTATTAAATAAAGAAATTTTCTTAAGACTGGATCGTTTGATGAGATTTTCTTCAAAAAAGGAATTAGAATTTTATCGCTTAGGTGTTATGGAATTAGAAATTCAATTGATTTTAACAAAAGCAAGATTGATTGTTTCTGATTATTACACAGGTTATGAGATTGAAATTCCTGATTATTTGAATAAATATGCGAGCTTTGATTTATATGGTTTACTAGCTCTTAATGATTATGATAGTTTGTTGTTGCTGTTAAAAGGAACAAAGTATTATCAACCATTATTGAAATATAAACCTAAAGAAGATGAAAGATTTGATTCCAATATGTTAGAGTTGGAATTAAAGCATATTTATTATGCGGAGTATGTTGATGTCGTTAATAAGCTGTATAAAGGAAAAAAACGTAAAGATTTATTAACAATGATCAATACATCTATAGAGTTACAGAATATTACAAAGATATATCGTCTAAAGAAATACTTTAATGCAACACCAGATCAAATTAGAGAAACACTATTTATGGAATATAGCCGTATTCCAAAAAGTGTAATGTTTGAACTCATTGAAACAAAGGATGCCAGCGAATTTTTGAAAAAATTAGCTGAGTCACCTTATAAGCTTTATATTGATGATCATGAATTTGTATATATTGAATATTATACAGAAAAGATCAGATACAATTTAGCAAGACGTTTTATGAGATTTTCAACAGATAGTGCATTGGTTTACATGACATATAAAATTGTATTTCAAATAGAAATTGATAATCTTAAACATATTATTGAAGGTTTAAGATATGGAGAAGCACCAAGTCAGATTGAGACGATGCTGATCTATTAGGGGGACAAGATATGGCTATAGAAGAAATGATATTGTTAAATATGACATTTGATCGTACTGAACTCGATCAAGTCTTATTTACATTAAAAGATTCCAAGTACTTTTATCCTCAGCCTGCTTCAAAGATTGTCAATAATGTCAAAGGGGTACATGCATTAGCAGAAGATAATGCTTATACAAAATTATTGGATCGTTTGATTCAGGTTGCATCTGATATGAAGTTGGATTTGAGTAATGATTTAGCTTATGATAGAACACTTCAGTTTGATCGTACAAATGCTTACTTAAGTGATTTAGAAGCTGAAATCAAGAAAATCAAAGATGTTCAAGATCAGTTGATTGAAGAAAAAGATGAGAACGAAAAAACACTGGAAATTTTAAAGAGACTAACATTAAGTAATGTTAATCTTGATCAGTTATTGGATTGCCAATATGTCAAAGTGAGATTTGGACGTTTTCATAGACAAAATCTTGATAGAATTCAATATTATGAAGGACGACCATTTATCTTTAATAAATTAGGTGAAGATCGTCATTATGTATATTGTTGTTATATAGTAACAAACAATTTGTTGTTAGAAATCGACAATATTTTTAAAGCGTTAGGATTTGAAGAAATAGTACTTCCTTCATTTGTACATGGAAAGATTGATGATGCAAAGAAGGAATTAGAAGACGAAGTTCATGCTATGGAAGAATACATTCTACGCATGGATCAGAAAATGACAATTTTAAGAGAAACACATAAAGTTGATTTGTTGAAATTATATTCAACAGCATTATTCTTACAAAGAATAGAATCATTTAAAGTCTTTGTTGTGGATTATCAAAGCAAATGTGCCATTTATGGATTTATTCCTAAGCGTATGGTCACAGAATTTAAAGATATGTTAAAGTCTTTAAAAACTGTTGAATATCAGGAATTACCTGCTGATATTTTAGATCATCAGGAAATTATCGCGCCAACTGTTGTGCATAATGCAAAAATTGTCAAACCGTTTGAAGTGCTTAGTAAAGTGAAACAATCAGATATGATTGATACCACAATTGCTATTGCAGCACTTTATTATGTTGTCTTTATTATCTTTTTGGGGGACTTAGGAGTTGGAGCAGTCTTAGCATTGCTTGGACTTCTTATGAGAAAGAAAAAAATGGGTCAATTATTTCTTTCGCTTGGTATAGCAGCACTGCTAGGTGGGTTCATATATGGAGATGTTTTCTATACATTTCATCTTTACCCAGCAATAGCATTACCACTATCAACAGTTTATAAATTAATTGATGGTATACTTCTTTTGATTGCTGGAACATTTACAATTGGTGCATTTAAGAAAATGTATCTTCAAAGTTCAGCAGTTGAAAAAGTCCTTTCCATGAAAGGTATTTGTGGTCTGATTATTGTTTATGCGATTTTGGTTTATTTTGGTTGTGTTTATGAAGCACATCTCAATGTACCAATCATGCCATTTGCTATTGTGATTGTTGCTTGCCTTGTGTTTGTTTTGGCAAAATCAATTTTAAAAAAGAAAGCAGGATAAGGAAGGGAGAAATATATGGCAATAGCAAAATTAAAGCTTCTGGAAATTGAATTTCCAGCACAGCAATATGATGCTGTTTTATTAAAGCTGATTAACCTTGATAATTTTCATCCCGAACCAGCTTCGAAATTTGCCGATTCAGTCCAAGGGTTATCAGTTTTAAATCGTGAAAATCCTTATGCTGATTTAATCGCAAGAATGGAAGAAGCAGGGGAGAAATATCATCTTCAATTAAAATGTGATGATGTGGATAATGTACGTATGAATATTATCCAGGCAGATACATTCTTCTGTAATGTATTAGAAAAAGCATCACAAATTGAAAAAGTTAAAGAAGATTTATTAAACATGATTCAAGAGAATGAGGCAACAATTGCTCAATTAGAGCATATGATTGATGCCAATATTGATTTTGATAGATTATTCTCTTGTAAATATTTACAGATTCGTTTTGGACGTTTACCAACTGTGAATTTAGATAAGTTGAAATATTATGGAGAACAGAAATTCTTATTTAAAGTTTTACATAAAGGAACAAAAGAAACTTATTGTAGTTATATTTCAACAGCTGATCATGCGCCTGAAATTGATAACATCTTCTCTTCATTATATTTTGAACGTATTCATATTCCAGAATTCGTTCATGGAAAACCTAATGAAGCCTTAGAGGTCTTAAAAGAAGAAGATGAAACAGCAAAACAATATATTCAAGTTCTTGATCAAAGAATTGAGAATTTATTCAATGAAAATATTGATGAAATGAATCATATTTATTCGATTTCAAAAAAATTGAATGAAACATATGATGCTCAAAAATACGTTGTCGTTTTTGGTAAAAATGCTGCAGTTTATGGATTCGCTGAAGAAAAAGATGCAAAACAGATTAAAGCAGATTTTGAAAAATTAGATGACGTTGAAGTGGATATTGGTCCAGCAATGGGCGATTCACGTTTGACACCACCTACAAAACTTAAGAACAACTGGTTCTCTAGACCATTTAGAATGTTCGTAGAAATGTATGGTGTGCCATCTTATACAGATTTTGATCCAACAAATTTAGTTGCCATTACTTACACATTCCTATTTGGTATGATGTTTGGTGATGTTGGACAAGGGATTGTTTTATCATTAGTTGGATACTTCTTCTACAAATGGAAAGGTATGCAATTAGGTGCAGTCGGAATGCGTTTAGGTATTTCAAGTACAATCTTTGGATTTGTCTTTGGTTCTATCTTTGGTAGTGAAGCATTGTTTGAACACTTTATGGAACCAATGTTCTTACCAATGGAATCAGAAAATACAATGACATTATTAATGGCTGCCATCGCGACAGGGGTTGTCTTAATCATTATTTCTATCGCATTCAATATTTTCTTAAATCTTAAGAAGAAACATTGGGGAGAAATGTTATTCTCACAAAATGGTGTTGCTGGACTTGTGTTCTATGTTTCAGTTTTATTATTAGTTGCGAATATGCTTGTTGGATTACATTTACCGTTAGGTGGTCCACTTTACATCGCATTATTAATTGCAATGCCAGTCGTGATGATCCTCTTAAAAGAACCATTATGTCATAAACTTGAAGGAGAAAAGATGTTCCCACATGGTTTTGGAGCATTCTTTACAGAAGCCTTCTTTGAATTATTTGAAGTTATGTTAACATTTATTGCCAATACAATGTCATTCTTACGTGTTGGTGGATTCGTTTTATCACATGCCGGAATGATGATGGTTGTTTATACATTGGCTGAAATGGTTGCCGGAGGACCTGGAATTATTAATTTTGGATATATTTTAGTTGCCATCATTGGAAATATCTTTGTTATGTGTCTAGAAGGTATGATTGTTGGTATCCAGGTTTTACGTTTAGAGTTCTATGAAATGTTCTCACGTTACTATGAAGGAAAAGGAACACCTTTTCAATCAATTAAAGAAAAATAAAAAAGAAATATTTGGAGGAAAAGAATTATGAATTTAGTTATGTTTATTTTACCTGCTATTGCTGTTGTTTTATTATCTTTACCATTAGTGAAAATGTTTACTTCTAAAGTCAGCAAAGAAAGCGCAAAATGGCGTTTAATGACTCATGTTGGAGGATTCTTTGGAGCTGTTGCTTTAACTTTATGTTTATCAATGGGATCTGCATTTGCCGCTGATGCTGCTTCTATCACTGGAACTTTAGCTCAAGGTTTAGGATTCATCGCTGCTGCTTTAGCTACTGGATGTTCTGCATTAGGTGCAGGTATTGCCGTTGCTGCTGCTGCTCCTGCAGCTATTGGAGCTTTCTCTGAAAATGATAACAACTTCGGTAAAGCATTGATTTTCGTTGCCTTAGGTGAAGGGGTTGCTATTTACGGATTATTAATTTCAATCTTAATTATCAACGCTTTATAATTTTTTATAAGAAAGGTCTGATTATATGAAATTTTTCTTAATCAGCGATAATATTGATACATTAATGGGACTAAGACTTGTAGGCATTGAAGGGGTCGTTGTGCATACGAGAAAAGATTTTCTTGAAGTCTTACAATCAAAAATGAAAGACTCATCTATTGCGATTATCCTTGTGACTACAAAATTAGTTGATATGTGTCCAGATATTATATCTGAGATTAAATTAAAACAACAAAAACCACTCATTACAGAAATACCTGACCGTCATGGAAATTCAAAAATTGGTGAAACAATTGACGGTTATGTATCTGAAGCTATTGGAGTGAAATTATAGGAGAGATAGATTATGCAAAATATTGATCAAGTATTTCTCTATATGAAAGATGAAATTGAAAGACAGGCAAAAAGCGAAGAACAGGCAATTTTAAATGAAGTCAAAGCTCTTGAAGATGAAGCTTATGAATCTATGAAAGCTGAAGCTAAAAAAGATGCTGATTTAAAATTGAAACAGGAAGAAGAAGAAATGAGTTCTAACGCTTCTGCTGAAATTTCTGAAAGTCATATTGAAAGAACAAAGAAATTAATTGAAAAAAGAGATGAATATGTCAAAAATATCTTTGATAAAGCACGTGAAGAATTAAAAGCTTTTGTGAAAAGTGATGATTATTTACCTTTTATGGAAGCAAAAATCAAGAAAGTTGCTGATGATTTTAAAGATCAGCAATCTACAATGTATGTTTCACAAGATGATTTGGCTATCAAAGCTGATTTAATCAAAGCTTTTGGATCAGATATTGATGTTCAAGCAAGTGATGACATTACAATTGGTGGATTTATTCTTGAAAATAAAGCATCATCTTTAGTTGTTGATGAAACATTAGATTTTGCTTTAAATAATCAAAAAGAATGGTTTAATAAAAATTCTGGATTAATTATTAGATAGAAACGGGAGGTATGAGTGTGAATGAAAATGTAATTTATTCAATCAATGGTCCCGTTGTTACAGTGAAAGATACAGATGCCTTTTCTATGTTGGAAATGGTATATGTTGGTAATGCGAGATTGATTGGAGAAGTTATTTCCATCAAGAAAGAATTAACAACAATTCAGGTTTATGAAACAACAACAGGATTAAAACCAGGAGAACCAGTTTATGGAACAGGACAACCTATTTCTGTAACTTTAGGCCCTGGTATCTTAAGAAATATTTTTGATGGTATCGAAAGACCACTAGAAGAAATTGCCAAAGAATCTGGTGCGTTTATTCCAACAGGAAGCCATGTTGACCCATTAGATAAAAATAAATTATGGGATGTCACAATGGTAGCAAAAGTTGGTGATCAGGTTAAAGGGGGAGACATTTATGCCACTATCCCTGAAACTGATCTGATTACTCATAAATGTATGGTTTCTCCATATACAAGTGGAAAAGTCATTGAAGTTGCTCCATCTGGTCAATATAAAATTGATGATGTTGTGATGAAAATTGAAACTGATGAAGGTCAAGTTGTGGAATGTACATTAACACAAAAATGGCCAATCAAACAGGCGAGACCAGTTTCAAAACGTTTACCAATTTCTATGCCACTTGTGACTGGGCAACGTGTTATTGATACATTGTTCCCAATTGCTAAGGGTGGAACAGCTGCGATTCCTGGAGGATTCGGTACTGGAAAAACAATGACTCAGCACCAGTTAGCAAAATGGTGCGATGCTGATATTATCGTTTATGTTGGTTGTGGAGAACGTGGTAACGAAATGACTCAGGTTCTTGAAGAATTTAGAGAATTGATTGACCCTAAATCTAACAAACCATTAACTGATAGAACTGTATTGATTGCCAATACATCTAACATGCCAGTAGCAGCTCGTGAAGCTTCTATTTATACAGGAGTCACACTTGCTGAATATTATCGTGATATGGGATATCATGTTGCTATCATGGCAGATTCAACTTCTCGTTGGGCAGAAGCGTTACGTGAAATTTCTGGACGTTTGGAAGAAATGCCTGCTGAAGAAGGATTCCCAGCATACTTACCATCACGTTTATCACAATTCTATGAACGTGCTGGATATATGAATAACTTAAATGGAACAAAAGGTTCAGTCACAATTATCGGTGCCGTATCACCACAAGGTTCTGACTTCTCTGAACCAGTAACTCAAAATACAAAACGTTTCGTGCGTACATTCTGGGCATTGGATAAAGCCTTGGCTTATGCCCGTCACTATTTTGCGATTAACTGGAATCAAAGCTATAGTGAATACATCCCTGATCTTGAAAGATGGTTCAATAAAAATGTTGATCCAAAATTCTTAAGAGATCGTCAGGAATTACAAAGTATTTTAGCTGAAGAAACAAAATTAAATGAAATTGTCAAATTGATGGGTTCTGATGTTTTACCAGATGATCAGAAATTAGTCATTGAAGTTGCAAAATTAGTACGTGTTGGTTACTTACAACAAAATGCATTCCATCCAGATGATACTTATGTACCACTTGAAAAACAGTTAAAGATGATGGAAGTTATCTTATACTTATATAAACGTGGAAGAGAAGTTGTTAATGCTGGAAAACCAATTCGTTTAATTTTGGAAACTGGTATTTTTGATAGAGTTGTCAAAATGAAATATGATGTTCCTAACAATAATTTGGCTTTATTTGATGATTATTATAAAGAAATTGATGAAGCAGTTGCATCTATTGACTAAAGGAGGAAAAGGTTATGAGTCTACAATATGTAGGGTTGAGCGAAATTAATGGTTCATTAGTCGTATTAGATCATGTTAAGGATGCTTCATATGACGAAATGGTCGAATTGCAATTAAAAGATGGTTCAACTCGTTTAGGACGTATCGTTCAAATTGAAGGAGAAAGAGTTGTTGTACAGGTTTTTGAAGGGACAAACTCTTTATCTCTTGCCAATACAAAAACAAGATTATTAGGTCATCCAATGGAACT
>CALUZM010000015.1 GCA_944325245.1 uncultured Massilimicrobiota sp.
TCTTTTTCGGCATTTAAGATAACCTCCTTTGTAAAAGCGTTATATGCTTTGGTTGCTGAACCTTTTGGGTCATACAAAAATATGCTTTGTCCTGTCCCTGTCGATTCAGCTGCTCTTGTACATCGTGGAATTGTCATATCAAATATATTTATATGACTTCCAAAATTCCTCCTCACATCATTTGTAATTTTTTTGGAAAGATTTGTTCTTTCGTTTGTCATGGTAATTAATACCCCTTCAATTTTTAAATAATGATTGAGGTTATTTTTAACCATATTAATTGATTTTAATAAATCTGCCATTCCTTCTACTCCATAAGGTTCAGCCTGAACAGTAATAATGACCTTATCTGAAGCAGTTAATGCATTGATAGGTAAATTGTCCAATGATGGATTAGTATCAATAACAATAAAATCATAATCTTCTCTGACAGTATCAATAAATCTTTTCACAACAGTTTCTCGACACATAGCACTCTCTAATGTTGCATTAATACTTGCTAGTGATATATTCGATGGAACAATATCTACATTTTCATCACTATGTAAAATAAGTTGTTCCTTATCAATGGGAATATCTTGAATAACAGATAAAATCACATCCCTCATAGATAAAGGATATTGACTACTATCATAATATCCAAATGCTTTTGTTGAATGACCTTGTGGATCTAAATCTACAAGTAATACTTTTTTATCATGTAGTGCTAGACATGCACTTAAACTTACAGATGTCATTGTTTTACCAACGCCACCCTTTTGATTGGCAATTGCAATAACTTCAGCCATGTTTATTCACCTCAATCCATTTATATAACATTTTTAATCCTCCTTCCACTTTGCCAGAATAAACTCCGGCTATGTAAAAAAGTCATCTCATATAATCAAGATGACTTATCAATAAAATATGTTTGTAAATGTTTATCTTTCCATTTGCTTTTTCTTAGGTTTGTCATAATTCTTCATAGGGAGTCCTTTACTTTTCAAGTGTTCTAGCATCTTTTCCAAATCTTCTTGACTTTCAGCACCAACAACATAATCAAATATAAACTTTCCATTCTGTTCTATTGGAATGACTGTACTAATAAACCTTTTACCATTTTCAAGTGTAGAGTATTCCTTTGGTAAATCTTTATCAATAAGTTCAAGATTTCCTTTATAAAACAATACTATAGGTGGACAGTTCTTTGATTTAAAGTATTCAGGATAGTTATGATTCATGACAGTCACATACTTATGTTTAATCTGTTTTTTATACTCTCTAAGTATTTCGTTATCAATAGACTCTTTTGTTGTAATAGCAACATACATCTTTCTAAAATCTCCTTCATATTTCATAGCAAAATATAATAAAAAATCATCCATATCATTTCCTCCTCAAAAATAAA
This sequence comes from uncultured Massilimicrobiota sp., assembly GCA_944325245.1. GTDB lineage: Bacteria > Bacillota_I > Bacilli_A > Erysipelotrichales > Coprobacillaceae > Allocoprobacillus. The sequence goes on from CALUZM010000015.1 coordinate 1,388, forward strand.
AGGCCATCAAAATGACCTTTTAAAAATATGTATTTCCTATTTTAATATGAAAATGATATTTATAATTTCTCATATCATTTCTTATTATATGTTTTTTCCTTTTTGCATGAATATATCCAATGCGATGCAAATGTGGATTTGTATGTCCAATATGACCGTAATCAATTCTTAATTTATTCCTTTCTTGATAATGAATAATATCCCATTCATTAAGATTGAAATAAGAAATCATTTCACTTGTTCGTAAATATTGATTTTTTGGATATGTATAATCATCCTCATCATTTACAGCCAGATGGTAGTATATGTATATTTCACCATGATCATCGACTGCTTCTTGTAATTTTTTTATTTTATGCTGCATTGTCATATCGCCATGACAATTTCTGTGCAAAGATTTATATACATGTACCAAATCATATGTATCCACACTTTTTTGTCTAAAAAAATCTTTATGAAAATATTTCACTTTCTTTTTAGCATTATAAACATGTATACGTTTCTTCAATCCATCTACATTCGTGCTTTTATTTCCTTCAACAATCTCACCTCCATCAATAAAAATAGATTGTGGTTCATAAGTTTCTACAGTATGACCAGCTCTCACAAAAGGAAAAACATGCCATCCATCAAATCCATCTACGATAAGCACTTTTGAACCCTTTTTTAACGATTTTGCTAATTCATATGAAACTTTGCTTGGTTCCTTAAAAATACTCGCCATTCTTCTCTTTTTCATTTTATGACCATCCTATCAATGTTTTTTAGATGATGTAACGTTTATTTTTAAGCAGTGGATATTCTTCTCGTAATTACAATGTTTCACCTGTGACTGGAAACAACCCTACAACAACACCTAAATTAATCAGCGTTTGAATTCCAATCATAGAAATAATACCAACCATTAAAAAACCTCCAAATAAATCAGGAGCATTCTGACTGACTTTTAAAACAGTTTTAAAGAGAGTGACATATAAGAGGATTAACAAAACTCCGCCAATAAAGCCAAATTCTTCTGCCACAATCGCAAAAATAAAATCTGTTTGAGGTTCCGGTAAATAAAAATGTTTTTGAATACTTTGATCAAAACCAACCCCTAATAAGCCTCCCGGTCCAATCGCATACAAAGCCTGAATAGCCTGAAATCCACTTCCTAAGGGATCTTGAAACGGATTTAAAAAAGACAAAATACGTTCCATACGATATGGTGCAGATAAAATCATAATAACAATGCCAAAAATTCCTATAATACCTAAGCCCACAAAATAAATAAAAGGAAAAGGAGAAACAATAATCATGACAATGATACTACATGCCATGACTACACCACTGCCAAAATCGGGTTGCAGCATAATTAATAGAAAACCTAGTCCCATAATTCCCAAAACAGGAAAACTGTATTTTAATTTCTTCATCTGATAATAATGCTTTTCAATATAGACAGCAGTATAAATAATGATACCAATTTTAAATAATTCACTAGGCTGCAAGGCAAAGACACCAAAATGAAACCAGCTACGACTTCCACCTCTCACCACACCTAATCCAGGAATCAACACGAGAATAAGCAAAAGGAAACAAATCACGAGAATCAATTTATAATATTTTTTATAGAGATGATAATCAATACGTGATGTCACAAACATAGCCAATATTCCCAAACACGCAAAAAGAGTCTGACGTTTGATATAATAGAGAGAATCGTCATATTTATAGAGTGCCCAGATATGTGAAGAACTATAAACACTTATTAGACCAAATATCACAATGATCAACGTCAGGCAAACAATTTTTTTCGTTTTCATAGTGACACCCCCATTATTTTTAATATATGACGAAAACGAAAAAAAAGAAGATATATTCAAATATCTTCTCAAAACACATAGAAGTTCCTTTTTTATCAATGACTATACAACTCTTGCGTATATGTCTTCATATTGAATCCAGCATAAACAGCTACAAAAACTTCTGTTAATGGCATAGCAAGCCATAAGAAATTCGGAGATATAAGTGGTAACAGGAATATCAATAGGCCACTGAGAATCAACACTCTTGAAATGGAAACAATAAAAGAAATTTTAGGTTGTAACAAAGCTTGGAAATAATATGTTGAAAATATATTAAATGGTAACAGTAAGAATGACAAACCATAACAGCTGATAATTTGTGGAGCAATAGCAGTGATTTCTGGTGTAGGTGCCATAAAAATACGAACAAATGTCATTGGTGTAAACAGGGATAAACCAGTCCATACAAGACTAAAAAATGCCACACTGATTAAAGCATATTTTAAAATCTCCTGAATACGACGAGGTTGATTGGCTCCATAATTGACAGAAATGATCGGCTGTGATGCCTGTCCAACACTATATGCACAACATTGTACAAAGGTTGAAATATTCACAATAATTCCATATACAGACAAAGCATTGGTTCCGAGATATTTCATAATCTGTCGGTTAAACAAAATTGTCAAAATTCCCATAGCCACATCAATAAAAAATGTAGAGAATCCAGTGATAGATATCTTCGTTATTTTTTCTACAAAATGGGTAGGCTTTTTCAGTTTTAAAGTATTTGTCTTTTTCACAAAATGAAGCATTAATATCACAAAAGATATAACAGCTCCCATAGCAGTTGCTAAACCCGCTCCATAAATACCCATATCCATCACAAAGACAAAAAAATAATCTCCAAAGATATTAAAAATTCCACCTGCCAGCACACCAATTGTAGCAAGAGTCGGATCATTATCATTTCGCAAATAAGCAGATAACATCTGATTCAATAAAAAGAACGGAACGACATATTGGATAGGCTGAAGATAACTTAATCCTAAAGGCAACAATTTTTCTTCAGCTCCAAAAAGCATTAATAATTGTTCATCAAAAACAACAACTACAAACCACGCTAACAAAGCCAGAACAATCGCTCCAATAACTGATGTTGTAAAAATTTCATGAGCTTCCTGATCCTTACGACCCTCTTGTCCTTTCAAAGTACTAAAGATAACAGAACCACCAATACCCATCAATAATCCTAAACTATAGACAATATTCCATATTGGTGCCACAACAGCTAATGCAGCTGTTCCATCTGGTCCCTGATACTGACCAACCATAGCCATATCAACAATAGAATAAATTGATGTTATTACGGCACTCCCAAATGCCGCTGCAAGATACTTAAAAAATATCGGCCTTATTCTTCCATTTAAAAAATCCATTTTTTTCTTCCTCCCTCAACAAATAAAAAAGCTGGACAAGAACAGATATCTCAATCTGTAGCCTTATCCAGCTCACCATTTCTTATGAATGGCTCACCCTCCGAGCAAGCATAAATATTCTATTACTTTTTTATCAATAGTCAAGATAGATTCATTTCTCTTTCACTTATTCAAATGCGTTAACAATCTGCTTAAAGACACGTCCACGTTCCTCATAACCACTAAATTCATCATAAGAACTTGTTGATGGGGATAACAAAACAACATCTCCTTTTTGAGCAATGTCTTTTGCTTTTAAAATAGCATCTTTCATATGTGGAACCACAATCGTTGATGGACAATGCATGTCTTTGGCAAAACGCTCTCTTGCTTCACCAAAACAAATCAATGTTGAAATATGTGAATGATAGGAAACCATCTCTGTTAAATCCAAGCCTTTTTCATGTCCACCCATTAATAAAATAACAGGTTGTTCAAAGGCCTTTAGTGCTATGATAGCAGCATCTGTATTCGTCGCTTTAGAATCATTATAATAGCGAACACCTTGATATTCTCTAACAAATTCAATACGATGCTCAACTCCCTGAAAAGCTGCCAAAGCATCATGAATCACTTGAAGACACACACCACTCAGTGCACAAGCCACAATAGCAATCATCATGTTTTGAACATTATGTTTGCCAACAATTTTGATTTCCTGAAGCTCTATGACTTTTTGTCCCTGATAATATATAGCCTGATCTTTAATCATACAGTCAGCTTCTTTTTCCAATGAAAAAGTTATTCTTTGGGCATGAACAGGATATTTTTTCAAATATTCCTGCAATACCTCATCATCTAAATTTTCAATGAAATAATCATCTTGATTTTGATTCATATAAATACGTGTCTTAGATGCATAGTATTCATCTAATGAATCCATGTAATCCAGATGATCTGGAGTCAAATTAATAATCGTAGAAATATGAGGATGGAATTGATCAATATCTAACAATTGAAAATTAGACATTTCTAAAACAACATCATAATGATCCTGATGAAGCAAATCATTTTTCAATACCAAAGAAGAATAAGGTGTTCCCACATTCCCTGCTAGACAAACCTGATGTTGTGCCTGTCTTAAGATATTATCAATCAAAGTGACTGTTGTTGTTTTTCCATTTGTCCCTGTAACAGCAATATAATTTTGCATTTTGGCAACCTGATAAGCCAATTCAATTTCTGTATAAACAGGAATACCTCTTTCTTTTAACCTTAAAACAAAAGGTTTATGATAATTAATACCAGGATTTTTCACAACAAAATCAAAATCTCTTTCAAATAATTCCTGAGGATGACCACCTGTAATCATCTCAATACCACGACTGACATATTCATCATAACAGTCTATTTTTTCCTGTCTCGCAAATTCATTCACTGTAATGGTTGCATGTAGTGCTGACAAAAGTTCTACAGCAGCTTTTCCACTTTTTGCTAGACCTAAAACTAAAACTTTTTTTCCTTTTAACATATTACATAACCCCTAATACAATACCAACGATTCCGCAAATAAATCCTAAAAACCAAAATGAGATGACAACCTGCTGCTCACTCCATCCCAACATTTCAAAATGATGATGAATAGGTGCCATTTTAAATACTCTTTTTCCTCTTGTTTTAAATGAAACAACCTGAATAATAACAGATAATGTTTCTACCAGGAATACTCCACCAATCAGAATCAATAATAATTCCTGACGTGTTAAAACTGCTAATGCTGCAAGAAGGCCACCTAAGGCAAGTGAGCCTGTATCTCCCATAAAAATACGTGCAGGGTGATAATTGAAAAACATAAATCCTAATAAAGCCCCAATAACAGCCATCGCATAAATAGCAATTTCATAATCCTTATTCATAATAGCAAAAATAACAAAAACAGAAATTGCAATCATAGAAAGTCCTGTTGCTAATCCATCAAGACCGTCTGTCAAATTCACAGCATTGCTGCCAGCTGTAAACATGAAATAAACAAGAATTGGATAAAACCATCCAATATCAACTTCAATATGTAATAATGGAATAGAAATAGCTGTATCAAAACCTGGAATAAAATATCTTGCTAAAAAGTAAAAAGCTATAGCAACCACTGACTGTAAAGCATATTTATATAAAGGCTTTAAACCTTCATTTGTTTTTCTTACAACAATCAAATAATCATCAATAAATCCAACCAATCCAAATCCAACAAAAGCAAATGTCAATAAATGAATATAAGGATTATTTAATGAAGAAAAATTAAGAATATAAACAATCAAAACAGCACCTAAAATAAAAACAATACCACCCATAGTTGGTGTTCCACCTTTGGCTTTATGTGATTGTAAACCTTCTTCTCTTTCTACCTGACCAAACTTTAATTTCTTTAAATACTGAATAGCTTTTGGCATCACTGCCAAAACCAAGACAAATGCCAATAAAAAATTCAAAACAATTCTCAAAAAGACCATATTAAACATAATAAGACTCCTTTACCTCTTTTTATCTTTTTACAATATATCATATTTTTTCTTCAATAACAACCTATCAAAAAATGTCATCTTCATTCATAATTATCAATGTTTATCGACATAATATTTTTTTATTATTTTCTTTAACTTCACTTCATTTTCTATATAATGTTGACTAGGAGTGAGAAAAATGAAGAAAGCATTTAGTAATGAATTATATGTTGAACTACAATCTAAGCATATACAAGAAAGAATTGACCAGTTTGACAATAAGTTGTACTTGGAATTTGGTGGTAAACTTTTCGATGATACTCATGCTTCAAGAGTATTACCAGGATTTGAACCAGATAGTAAATTAAAAATGTTACTGACACTTAAAGATAAGGTGGAAGTGATTATTGCTGTATGCGCCAAAGATTTAGAAAGACACAAGATGAGAAGAGATTTAGGTATTACTTATGATGATGAAGTCATTAGACTTATTGATGAATATACGCGTGTTGGTTTATATGTCGGTAGTGTCACAATTACACAATACCAGCATCAAAATTCAGCCGATACTTTTAAAACAAAATTAGAAAAACGTGGCATTCAGGTCTTTATGCAATATCCTATTGAGGGTTATCCACATAATGTTGATCATATTATTTCTGAAGATGGCTTTGGTAAAAACGACTACATTATGACAACAAAACCATTAGTCGTTGTGACAGCCCCAGGACCTGGTTCTGGAAAAATGGCAACATGTCTTTCACAGCTTTATCATGAACATAAACATGGCGTTCGTGCTGGATACGCTAAATTTGAGACATTCCCAATCTGGAATTTACCATTAAAGCATCCTGTTAACTTAGCCTATGAAGCTGCAACAATTGATTTAAATGATGTCAATATGATTGACCCATTCCATCTTGAAAAATATGGTGAAACAACAGTCAACTATAATCGTGATATTGAAATTTTCCCAGTATTGAATACAATGTTTGAAAAAATCTTTGGGGAATCTCCTTATGCTTCACCTACAGATATGGGTGTCAATATGGCGGGATATGCCATAATAGATAATGAGGCCGCAAAAGATGCCAGCTGTCGTGAAATTGTGCGTCGCTACTACCATGCACAGGTTGACTATCTCATGGGCAAAATCAATGATCAGTCACTTGAAAAAATGCAAATGTTATTATCACAGGCTGGTGTAGATGCCAAAAATCGTAAATGTGCTATTGTTGCAAGAGACATTGCACAAACACGTCAAGGACCTGTATGTGCTATCGAATTAAATGATGGCAAGTTAATCAGTGGAAAAACATCATCATTATTGCGTGCCTCAAGTGCCGCAATGCTTAATGCTTTAAAATATTTAGCAGGCATTGAACAGGATATCGAATTAATTTCACCGACTATGCTTCATGCGATTCTATCTTTAAAAAATGATTATTTAAATATGAAAACACCATTATTAGATATCGACGAAGTTCTTTTAACCTTAACAATTGCTTCATCGCAAGATCAAAATGCTAAAAAATGCCTTGAAGCTCTACCATTATTAAAAGATAGCGAAATTCATTCAACTGTTATTCTCAGCAATAAAGATACAGCAACATTAAGACAATTAAAAATGAATCTGACTTGTGATCCTAAGCATACGCATGCTTAGGATTTTTTATAAAGAAAAGACTGAAACATTTCAACGCCTTAGTTTCAGTCTTTCATATTCATAAACTGCTGATATTCATTAGCGACACTTTGATAAAGCTGTACAAATGTATAATCAGCATTGTATTTTGTGAGAATAGCTTTATAAGGAATATGAGGGATTCCTTTCATTCTAAAAAGCTGTAATAGCATATCCAGCTGTTCATCATGATTTAATGCAAAGAAAACAAATGTCTGTTCCATTGGTGCCAACAACAGATTTTTCTCCTGTGCATCATATCCTTCAAGTTGGAGCAGATACCCCATCTTTTGATGAATCTGATCATCTGGAATTTCTCTTATCACAATATCTAAATCTTTCGCAATATCTTCAATTTTAGCTCTGATATCATCTGCTAGATGATATATTAAAATGGTATCTTTCATAACTATCCTTTCTTTATTGTTCTAAATCTCCCGTTTCGGTAGAAATCTTTTCATTATTCATCATCTGATCAATATAATCACAAGCCTGCTGAATAGACAATTCATATGGAATGACCACAGAAGCGTTCATACCAACAGAATAGCAAGGCATAGAAGCACTGTCACCAATAATCTGATATGATTGAATATCCCACTGAGGCATATCAGATAATTGCATTTGAACCAAGGCATTCATTTCTTCACTGGTCATATTCGTTTCAATACTTTGACTGACTGTATCCAGCACCTGCGAAAAAGAAGTTAAAATGGCTGGTGAACAAACTTTTTTCACAATGGCAGAAATCATTCTCTGCTGATTTCTTCCTCTTGCAAAATCTCCATCAATAAAGGATTTTCTTTCACGCACAAAAGCTAATGCCTGCTGTGCATTCAACTGATTGTTTCCTTCTTGAATCTGATAATTTCCAATCTTTGTTGTAAAGGATACTGGTGAATAAACAGTAATTCCTCCTAAAGCATCAACAATATCAATAAAAGACGTAAAATTCATACGGACATAATAATTGATATCCTGATCAACCATATCCGATAATGTATCAATGCTTTCCTGTAAACCATACATTCCTGTATGCGTAAATTTATCATATTCACCATTGCGATGCAGTGGATAATAAGTATCACGTGGAATACTGATCAACAATATCTGTTTTGTGGTAGGATTGACACACACCAGCATATTCACGTCACTACGAGAAATCGTCGTTAAATCTCCATATTCATCATTTCCACTAATATAAACCAAAAATGGTTTTTCAGTCACATCCACACTTTTAGCATTGACAGCATCTTCATTTTGTTTCACCTGAAAAATGACACGGGTATCGTCACTAAAATTCTCTTCTTCCTGTTCAACAAGACTTCTAAATGCTTCATCTAAAATAATGGCATCCACATCTTCATTATAAAGCTTCTCTACAAGATTATGGAAATCTGAAGAATCCTCTAAAGAAATCTTGCCCACTTCTTTTTCTATCTGCGAAACAGTATAATCCATTGTTTCCTCATCAACATAAGAAACATGTGAAACCAGATGTTGAGGTAATTGATGTTCATTTCTAATTTCAGAATCCTTCAATACAATAACAGAAACCGCTCTTGTCTGAAATGTTTCATCCGCTAATAAATCAACAACCTGATCGGTTCTATAAATATAAAAAGAGCCGACTGCCATAACCGAGCTTAATAAAAGGCTCAATAACTGCGTCAATAAAGAACGCTTACTTCCTTTCTTTTTATAAAAAATCAAGAAATATTCACCAATCATTAAGGCAACCAAAATAACAGCAGTGATTATTATATATTTCATCGGAACAAAACTAATAAAATACATTGTTGACAAAATAACAATCGACATTAGAAATTGGATACTATAAACAATACGTCGTATATATTTATTGTCTAATTTTTTCATATCGTGACACATCCTTTTTTGTTAGGTTATCATATTTCGACAATTTTAGCAATCAAATATCAAGTCATGATTTGCATTTTTAAGAAAAATCATGTAAAATGTGTCCCAATATAAGAAATAAGGAGGCGATTTGATGACTTACAATACAATCCATCATTATGTTCAATTACGTGGTGACCTTTTGGCTAAACAATTTCCTTATAATGAAATTGATGCACTCATATTTAGTGAACTGGCCTATGTCTATTTTGATGAAATCATTGATGAACCTATCACTTTAAAGGAGGCTTATCAAAAATATCAACAAAGAAATGCCAATCTTTCTGAAAAACAACTGCAAACGATTATGGTTCCAAGTCATGCTTTATTTGAAGAAATAGCAAAATCACCACGTTATCAAAATATTCAAATTATCGCCTACGTTAATGATATCAATAAGGAATTTATCAAACAGTTTTCTGCTTTAGCACTTCTATTAGAAGATGGTCGTATTGTTATTGCTTATCGTGGCACGGATGATTCCTTAATTGGATGGCATGAAGATTTTTTAATGTTATGTGAAAAAGTTGTTCCAGCGCAAGAATCATCTGTCCATTTTCTAGAAAATATAGCCAGTACAACTATTCATACAACCTTATGGGAAGATTTAAACAATCCATTTTTAGATACATCCTTATGGCGTCGTTTTCAAAAACATTTTCAATACCAAAAAAATCGTCCTTTATGGCTTGTTGGTCATTCTAAAGGAGGCAATCTTGCTATGTATGCAGGATGTTTTTGTCAAAAAGACGTTCAACAAAGAATTATCCAGATTGACAATTTTGATGGTCCAGGTTTTCAGGACGAAATCATTCATTCAAGCAATTATCAAAAAATGTTACCTCGTATTCATAGCTACATTCCTCATTATTCCTTTTTTGGTATTGTCTTAGGTCATGAAGAAGATTATACTGTGGTGAAAAGTCAGGAGATAGGAATGATGCAACACAATGCCTTTTCATGGCATGTCAATGCTAATCATTTTGAAAAAGATGAATTATCATATGAAAGTGTAGAGTTTGCTGTAAAAGTTATTCTTTTTTTAGAGAAATTAAACTATGAAGAAAAACATCAATTTGTAAAGGCAATGTTTGATCTTTTTGATAAATTATCCATCTATACTTTTTCTGATTTATCACATATTTCTTATAAACATATTATTAATGCCATTAAAGAATTAACTTTATTAGACACCAAAACACGTAATATGTTGTTAGAGGTTCTTCATATGTTATGGCTTGAAGCCAGAAAAATCAAAAAAGGTACTGCTCAATAATAGTTTTATAAATCATCTTCAATAGCCCCTGATTTAGCATATGCTGTTGACTTAGCTTCAAAAAAATCTGTTTTGATCTGATTGGCCTGACTATATAAAGAGACCCAATGCATCGATTCCGGTTCATCTTCATATCCTTCAAAAAGTGGCTTAAATCCTAATGATGTTGCTCTTAAGTTACCCAAATAATGAATATAGTCACTGACCATATCTATTGTCAATCCTTCAATACGATTACCTAGAACGTATTCAGCCCAAGCTATCTCTTCTTGAACACCACGTCGCATCATTTCGCGATAGACTTCAATATTTTCTTGAGTAAACAGTTCTGGTTCTTCTTTTTGAAGTTCTAATATCATATTTCTAAATAACCATAAATGTGTATTTTCATCACGATTAATATAACGAATCTCCTGGGCTGAACCCGGCATCTTTCCCATTCTTCCTAAATTATAGAAAAACATAAAACCACTATAAAAATAAATACCTTCCAATATATAGTTAGCCATAATGGTCTTCATCAAATGAAAAGAATCACGATGCTCTAAAAAAGCATTATACTGTTCTCCAATAAATTGATTGCGCTTTAATAAATGTTCATCATATTTCCACTGATATAAAATTTCATCACGCTTAGCTGGAGAACAGATAGTATCTAGCATATAACTATAGCTTTGTGAATGAACGGCTTCCTGAAATGCCTGAATAGTTAAGCAGAGATTGATTTCATTAGCTGTAATATATTCACCAATATGGGGTAAATTGGCTGTCTGCAGTGAATCTAAAAAAACTAAAAATGAGAGAATCTTATCATATGCCTGTCTTTCTGCATCCTTTAATAGGCGATAATCCTTAATATCTTGTGCCAAATTGATTTCTTCAGGAATCCAGAAATTATTCATAGCTTGACGATACCAGTCATGAACCCATTGATATTTCATATGATTAAAATCATTCAAATTCGTTGTATTTCCATTGATCATACGACGTTTTCTAACATCAGTATCTCCTTGTGCATTAAATAATGCCTTTGTCTTTAATTCCATATGTCCTCCTTTATGCACTACAAGATTCACATTCTTCAACTTCTAAAGATTGACTCCTGACATAATACAGTGTTTTCACACCTAATTCATAAGCCAGAATATACAAATTCAAAAGCTTTCTGAAGGTAAATTCCTGTGTAATATAAATATTCACTGATTGTGACTGATCAATATGACGTTGACGTATTCCAGCAGCTTTGATAATCCAATTTTGATCGATATAATGTGCATTTTTATAAAGCCAAAATGTTTTGAGACTCAAATCTGGAGCCACACGACGCATCAGACTTCCCTTTTTTTCTTCAATAAAAAACTTTTTCATAATAGGATCAACAGCAGCTGTTGTTCCTGCAATAATAGATGTTGAAGATGTTGGTGCAATAGCCATTAAATAACCATTTCGTAAGCCATAGTGATGAATCATCTCTTGAAGCTGTTGCCATTTTGGAGAGTGATAATTTCTTTTTTGAAAATAAGCACCTGTTTCATAATCACTTCCCTGAAAATAAGCATAGTGACCCTTTTCTTTCGCCAATAGACAAGAGGCTTCTAAAGCATAGTAGTTGATTTTCTCATATAACTGATCCATGAATTTTAAATGTTCATCACTTTCAAATGGAATGCCTTTTTGACATAACAAATGATGATATCCACTTGTTCCTAAACCAACGGAACGATATTTTTGATTCGTGATTTGGGCAAAAGGAATTGGATAATAATTGAGATCAATGACATTATCTAACGCCCTCATCACAACATGAATTGTTTGCTGGAGTTCCTTCTCATCATCTACATTTAAACGCCCTAAAGTTAAAGAAGCCAAATTACAAACAACAAAATCTCCTGGCTTTGTTTTTTCTACGACAATCGTTTCCCCATGAAGATTAACAGTCTCAGTATCTAAAATCTCCATAGCACTCATATTCTGTGCAATCTCACTACATAGATTACTACAATAAATCATTCCTTGGTGATGATTAGGGTTCATTTCATTGACATGGTCACGATTAAAAGCAAATGGTGTTCCCGTTTCTACTAAAGATCTGATGATCAGACGAACAATTTCTTTAACTGTCATCACTCTTTTAGAAAGACGATCATCTGCAACACAATCATAATAACGTTGTTCCCACTCTTGACCAAAATAATCCTCTAAATGATATCCCTTAATTTCATAAATTTCATGAGGACACATCATATACCATGGAGCATCTAAATTCGTTTTAGCAAGTTCCCAGAAAAGATTTGGGTAGCAGACTCCAGGAAAGATATCATGTGCTTTCATGCGATCATCTCCATTATTGGTACGAATCTGCAAAAATTCAGGCAAATCTTTATGCCAAACATCCAAATAAACAGCTGCTGCCCCCTGTCGCACACCAAGTTGATCAACTGCAATGGCTGTATCATTAACCAGCTTCAGCCAACGAATGACACCGCCAGCTGCACCTTTATAGCCACGAATCGAACTCCCGTTAGCGCGCACTTTTCCAAAGTACAGTCCCATTCCTCCACCATGTTTGGATACCTGAGAGAAATTATCTAAACTTTTATAAATGCTATCTAATGAATCTCCCACTACATCCGCAAAACAAGAACTCATCTGATGGAATGGTTTTCTGGCATTAGACATGGTAGGTGTTGCCATGGTCACTTTTAAAGTACTGAAAACATCGTAAAACTGTTTAGCCCAATGCACACGCTCTTTTTCCTGCATCGCTAAATGCATAGCTATTCCCATGAACATTTCCTGTGGTGTTTCTAAGACATGATGTTCATAATCATGAATCAGATAACGTCTATAAAGAAGTTCTAAACCACTATAATTAAACAAATCATTGCGTTCATCTTTCAAATATGCTGATAATTCTTCAATTTCCTGGGGAGAATAATGTTCTAAAAGATAAGCACCATAATATCCCTCACGAACAAAATATTGTACTTTCTCAACAAAAGTAGACAATTGAAGCTGCTGCATACGTTGCTTCACTTGACACATGATATCATATCCTAAAAATCGTGCTGCAATCATTTCCCACTCTGGTTCTTCAACACTAATCAATTCTTCACTCGCCTTCGTCAACATTTCAAAAGCCTCTTGGTGACTCATTCCCTCTTTATAAAAAGAAAGCCATTTGTTATAAAGAGATTGTAAATGATCTTTATTTTGGCAGAAATCTTGTTGAATCCTTTCAAAAACAGAAAGTAAATCCTGATTTCCCATTTTTTGTAAAAAAGTCGTTATGATTTTTTCATTTGTCTTCATTTTCTCACATCCTTGTCGGCATTCTACCATACCATAAAATACTTTGACCACTCATATGCCCAACAAATATTTTTATAGCATTTCATTAGCATTTTTTTCATCGTTGTGATATGATTAATCACTATCGGAGGTGTATATGTTACATATTTTAGAACACTCATTACAAGATTTAATCCCTATGCTGCCATTTTTATTTCTCACTTATTTATTAATGGAGTATATTGAACATAAAGGGACACAAAAATTTCAGACATTTTTAACAAACGCACAAAAATTAGGACCTATCATTGGAAGCTTTTTAGGTATTATTCCTCAATGTGGTTTTTCTGTGATTGCCAGTGGACTTTATCTGAATCAAAGTATAAGTCTAGGAACTTTATTATCCGTCTTTATTGCAACAAGCGATGAAGCCATTCCAATCTTAATAGCGCAACCAGAACAGAGTCAGATTATTCCTCTTATTATTATTTTAAAAATTGTTGTGGCTATTGCGGTCGGATATATTGTAGATGCCTTGGTTCAATCCCATCATCTTCAAAGCAATCATTCATTACATGATATTCACGAACATTGTGATGAAGAAGAACATGGTCATGGTATAGTCTATCTTGCTTTTATTCATACTATCAAAATTTTCATCTTTGTCTTTGTAGTCAATTTTGCCTTGACATGGATTATTGAAGAAGTTGGTGAAGATACATTAAGCTATATTCTTATTAATGGTTCTCTTTTCCAGCCAGTGCTTGCTGCTATCACTGGTTTCATTCCTAACTGTGCCGCAAGCGTTCTCTTATCACAGCTATATATTGATCAAGTTCTCAGCTTTGGCGCATTATTTGCCGGTCTGATGACAAGTGCAGGTTTGGGATTACTTGTTTTATTACGCATGTATGACAATAAAAAAGATATTTTCAGAATTGCTGGTATCTTATTGATCAGTGCCAGCATCACAGGAATTCTTTTACAATTTCTATTTTAAAAGCAAATGCTTATCAGCACTTGCTTTTTTTATTACTTATATTTTTTAACATCATCTAGTAAAAACTCATGATTTTGTGGTTGCTTTCTTTGAAATTCTTCAAAATGATGTGTGCTCACTGCTTCTACTTCCAAAGCCAATTCACGAGATGACATACGTCTCGCTCCTCTACCAATGACAATCGTCTGTTCTAAAGCATCTGAAGTTGCGACAATCACACGATAATCACTCGCCAGCTGGTGAGTTACTCTTTCAATATACATATCAGCTGTTTGAGCTTCTTTGGTATAAACAACATAGACATTATGATGTTTTTCTTGTGTACCCAAATTTTGTTTTACTTTATAGGCATCAAAAACAATAATCATCAAACATTGTTTATATCCCTGGTAATTACTTAAAATATCAATCAGTCGATCACGAGCTGCACCTAAATTCACCATCGCCAAATCTTTAAGTTCTGACCATGAATGAATCACATTATAACCATCCACCAATAAACATTCTGGTTTGACAGTGACACTCATTGACTCTTCAAACTGTTGATTTTTGCGATAATAATCATCCGCTAAACGACGTTTGACTGGGCCATATGTTCTTTGAAAGATAGCATCCAACTCTTCATCTTCACTGTCATAAACCGGCAAAGTAGAGTCTGCTTGTTTTTGAGATGAAGACTGATAATGATAAGGTATATGCATATAATTTTCTACTTCATTCCATGGAACATAAAAGCCTGCTCCCTGACGGCAAAAAATAGAACCTGTCGGATTCAAAGTATCAGTTTCACTATCATATCGAATACGATCTATGACTTCCTGTGAATTATGACAAGGATAATATCCTTTCATTGTACAAATCATCTGCCCTCTTCCTTTTGTTGCAGAAATGATATTTTGCTGATAATCCTGCAAACAGGCAGCTGGTCCAGAGCCATAGATATCAACTTGAGCAGAATGATTTTCTATACTCACCTGAGCATGTCTTTTTTCTAAATCATATAAAACACGACTTAAAAATTCTTCAGGTATTTGAATATGAATGTCATAATAAGGTTCCAGTAACTGTGATTCTCCTTTTTTAAGACCCTGACGAATGGCACGATAAGTCGCTTCACGGAAATCTCCACCTTCGGTATGTTTCTGATGAGCCTTTCCACTCAGGAGTATAATCTTCATATCTGTAATCGGTGATCCTGTCAAAACACCTAAATGTTCTTTTTCCTGAAAATGGGTCATAATTAAATTCTGATAATGCAAAGCCAGTTCATCATGAGAACACTGACTTTCAAAAACCAACCCACTTCCTGCAGGCATTGGTTCTAACAAGACATGAACTTCTGCATAATGGCGCAATGGTTCAAAGTGTCCAACACCTTCAACTGGTTTTGTAATCGTTTCTTTATAAAGTATTTCACCATGATCAAATGTCACATCTTCATGGAATCTATCATGAATGAGATTTTGCAGAATCTCAATTTGAATCGTTCCCATTAATTGAACATATATATCTTGTGTTTTAGCCACATAAGAGATATGTAAAGTAGGATCTTCCTGTGCCAGTAGCTGAAGATTTTTCAACATCTGATGACAATCTGTATGAGGAGACAAGACAACACGATAATTCATATAAGGAGTCATCATAGGTTGAGAAACACTCTGATCTTTCAATGTGCTACCTGGCAAATAATTCTTTAATCCTTTTAATGCAACGACATCACCTGCGTTGGCTTGAGATAATAGTGTATATTTCTGTCCATCATATAAACGAATCTGATCAACTTTTTCGTCTTTCAAAACATCTTTAACATGCAATGTTCCACCCGTCAGTTTCACAAATGTCAATCGATTTCCCTGCTGATCATGATTGACCTTATAAACCAGACCATCAAGCTCCTGCTGGTAAGAAGGTTCTTGCACATATGTATCCAACATATCTAAAAAGGTACTCACCCCATCATTTTTTAAAGCTGAGCCAAAAAAGACAGGAAAGATTTTTCTTTGGAGAATACCTTTTTGAATATGCTCTATAGAAATACTTTGATTTTCCATATATTCATCAAGCCATAAATCATCAACTAATGCTAGGTTTTCATAGAGCTGTGGCATTGGAATGGTAAAATCCAAACAAAATTCATGACATTTTTGTGTCAATTCTTTAAGCAAATCTTCTTTGATATAATGTGTCTGATCCATCTTATTCATAAAAACAAATGTAGGAATATGATAATGTTCCAACAAACGCCATATCGTTTCAGTATGGGACTGAACTCCATCCATCCCATTAACAACAATAATCGCATAATCCAAAATACGAAGTGTACGTTCCATCTCGGCAGAGAAGTCGGCATGACCTGGTGTATCAATCAATGTCAATTGTGTATTTTTCCAGTGAAAAAGAGCCTGTTTTGAAAAAATCGTAATACCACGATGACGTTCCTGCTTATCATAATCTAAAAAGGTATCTTGATGGTCCACTCTTCCTAATCGACGAATTTCTCCAGAAAGATAAAGCATACTTTCAGATAATGTTGTTTTTCCAGCATCAACATGTGCCAATATTCCAATAACGATTTTTTTCATTTCAAAGCCTCCTTCTCCTTTAAAGTTCTTGAAAAATTATTATACACTATTTTCATCATAATATCATCTTTTTCATCTCAGTCTCTTCTTTTTTATCAAAATATGTTACAATAGAAAAGAAAGTGAGGACTGTTTATGTTTGTAAGACTTCATGTCATTATTTCAAGTGAAAATGAACAAGATGAAAAAACAATTAAAGATTTGCTGTATCAAATCAAACCAGAATTTTCTATTTCACCGGCTCGTGAATATGCCGGTTTAAAAGATCATAGTGAATTCTATGCCACTTGTGATATTGAGCCAAGTGAAGTTCAACCTTTGTTAGATTATCTCAATAATGATTGGGATGGTCCACAGGATGACTGTATCTGTTATGGTTTTAATACAAAAATGTTTCATGAACTTGTTTATTACCTTGGATTTACTTTATTCGAGTAAAAAAGTTTTAGGATATTGTCTGATGTGACACCTAAAACTTTTTTTAGTTTATTTATTTTCAAGTAATATGTCTCCATTACTTTCAATGATAGCTTTATAACGATAATAAGAATCTTTAATATGACGCTCTAATGTCCCATGCCCATCATTAAAACGATCAACATAGACAAATCCATAACGTTTTTTCATTTCACCAGTTCCAGCTGAAACAACATCAATTGGTCCCCAGTATAAATATCCCATAACTTCAACACCATCTAAAATTGCTTCATGAACATATTTTAAATGATCTTCTACATACTTCATTCTAAAATCATCATGAATGTGTCCATTTTCATCAAGATTTTCATCTAATCCTATACCATTTTCAACAATAAATAATGGCAAATGGTAACGATCATATAAAACATTTAAAACATAACGAATTCCTTTTGGATCAATAGGCCAAGACCAAGGTTTTGGGGAACATCCTTCCAAATAAGGATTTTCTTTTCCTAAGATACCTCCAGTATCTCCACCCAATGCGTATTCTTTTTCATATGTTGATGAACGATAATAACTAAATGAGAAAAACTCTACTGTATAATCTTTCATTAACTGTAATTCCTGCTCATCCATAACTGGTTGGAAGTGATGTTCATTCCATACACGTTTCACATAGCCAGGAATTTCTCCAAAACAGAAAGCATCACCAAAATAGAAATTAGACATTCTGACTGTATCCAATGCACCCCAAACATTATCTGGATCACAATTATAAGGATAAGTTGCGACAGATGAACATGTTAACATACAACCTACTTTGGCATTTGGATCAATGTCATGGCAAAGTTTAACAGTCCATGCATTGGCTACACAAAGGTGATAATAAGCCTGCCATTTATCTTCAAAGGTTGTTGAACCAATTGGATCATCAGGATTTTCAGGATTTAATGTCAAAACCCCACCAGCGACTAAAGGATTACGCATCATATTATTGACTTCATTAAATGTCAACCAATATTTAACCTTTCCTTTATAACGATTAAAAACTGTTGTCACATAACGTTTCCAAAAATCAATCAAACGATGATTACTCCATCCACCATACTCTGTCAACAAGTGTAATGGTGTCTCATAATGACTCAATGTGATAACTGGTTCCATATGTAATTCTAACATCTTATCAATTAAACGATCATAAAATGCCAGACCTTTTTCATTAGGTTCCTCTTCATCACCATTGGGAAAAATTCTTCCCCAGGCAATGGAAGTTCTAAAACAATTAAATCCCATACCAGCCATCAACTTAAGATCTTCTTCATAACGATGATAAAAATCAATCGCCTCATGACTTAAATATACTTTTTGAGGATCAAGACACATCTCATATTTTTGTGTCTGTGAATTCCATTTTAAACCTGGATCCTTTGATCCAATTCCTACCATAACATCTGTAATATTAGGTTCCTTGCCATCTTCTAACCAGGCCCCTTCACATTGATTGGCGGCTACAGCTCCACCCCATAAAAAATTTTTAGGAAAACTCATTTTTCTCTACCTCCGTATATATCATTTTACTCCTTTTTTTAATTTCTCATGGAAAATTTCAAAAAAAGAAAAGAAACATCAGGACATGAATCAGTTATAAAAATCAATTTACTTACATCCGCAATTCTTTTATAATATAAATGTTGGGAGATGAAATGATGGATAGAGAACTTTTCGCAAGAAATATCATCAATATCATTGATGTCAAACATTGTACTGAATATGGTATATTCATGAACGATGATTTATTTGATCAACTCTTAAAATATTTAAAAAAGATGGCTCCTGATGCCCTTAAAGATATTGATGTATTTATGGCAGGACATGAACAAACTATAAAAAAAGTGATCGCCAACAAACAGATTGATATATATGAATATAATCAGTTTATGAACGATCTTAAAAAATTCAAAAAGAAAAATATAATGAAATCAAAACACCCCTAATCAGAGGTGTTTTTTTGATACTACATTGAAATGATTTCAACACCTGTATCAGTAATCAAAAGCGTGTGTTCCCACTGTGCTGACAATGATCCATCATCGGTATACACTGTCCATCCATTAGGAGCAATATGTATAAAACGCTCTCCCACATTAATCATAGGTTCAATCGTAATCACCATACCAGGTACCAGAAGTGTCGTTGGATAATGTGGGTCGAAATGTAAAACATAAGGATCTTCATGCATTGATAAACCAACCCCATGCCCACAAAACTCTCTCACAACACTATACCCATTTTGATGAGCATGTGTTTCAATGGCTCTTCCAATATCGCTGATTGTACTTTTGAATGGACGAATCGTCTCAATCGCTTTATAAAGACACTCACGCGTCACTTCCACAAGTCTTTTGGCTTCATCACTGACTTCACCAATCATGAACATACGCGATGCATCAGCATAATAACCCTGATAACATGATGTTGCATCAACATTAATAATATCTCCATCTTTTAAAACAACCTGAGGACTTGGAATACCATGACAAACTTCATCATTAACTGATGTACAAATACTTTTTGGATAACCTTCATAATGCAAATCAGCCGAAGTCGCATCATGAGCTTTTAAATATTCTACTGTCATCTGATCAATTTGTTCTGTTGTCATTCCCGCACAGATATTGTCTTCTATATAATCTAGCAATCCATTATTGATAACAGCTGCCTGTCTAATCCCCTCAATTTGTTTCTCATTTTTTATCATGGAACGTTTTGGAATGACGTATCCCTGTTTTTTTAAATAACGCAATCTCTCATCAAACTTTTCATGACATTTTTTATATTTCTTATGACTTCCACACCAACATTCATCATTACCTAATATTTTCATAAAATCCCTCTTTCTTAAAGTTAAATATCGCTAACTATTAGTTTAAACCTCTTTTGATATCTTGTAAACAAGATAAAATAAAAAATCAGAAAAATATCTGATTTCTTATTCGTTGTCTTGTGTGTTAAGAGATCGGTTTTTGACAACATGAGATAGTGAGAATTTGTTTGAAATAAGGTATACCTTGATTTCAGCTATTGTGTATAAGTAAAGAACTGACACAAGATTCACAATAGCTATTAACAGTTTAACAAAATTACTCATTTGTTATATCAATCTTCATTAAAGTTTCAGTTAATTTTATGTTAAATCACTTTTGACAACCACAAGTTGTAAGAAGCATATCTTCCATTCATCTGTCTTCACAGATTTCATTTCTTTTATTATAAAAGCATAAAAAAAATCGAAAAATATCGATTCAATCAATACTTTTCGATAACTTATCAAATGGTCTCCCCGCACGGATTGGCCACAAAAATTTATATACTTTTATACATGCTATTTTATGTTGCTATATAAAGAAATTTAAGACATGTGCAAATTGTATACTTGCATATGTCTTTTTATTTATTCTATAAAATGTGGTGAAAATGTGGTTATTTTAAGATACTATTAATCAACTTTTATTTCCTGATCATAATCAATATATTTTGACAGTTCAATACATATATTAGGAATTAATCTTGTATATGTTTTTTCACAATATTTATATTGTTCATCAAGTTTTTGGATCATTTCTGTATAACTCGTAGTATTAACAAAGGTCCTTATTACATTTCTTTCTTTCAATTTCAAGAATAATGTCATAATCCAGAAATTATCAAGAATTTCATTTATTTTCATAATTCTTTGTAATATATTTTCTCGATATTTTATCATATACATAAATTGTTGATCATTAAATAATTTTTGATTTTGTGCCTCTATATCAGTTTGGACAGCTTTTGGTTTGGGAATTTCATTATATTCTAATTCAAGTATCTTTTTTTCATGATTCAATTCTCTAATTCTTTTAAAATATTCTTTCCCATTACTTATAATTTCTTTTTCTTCATCACTATATTTCATAATATGCACTCACTCTTGATGATTATAAAAGATACTTGTTAATGATGTTAATTATAAAGTGTTTTAAATTAATGTTATTTTATTCTTCTTCCTCTTCAAAAATATCAATATCATAATTAATCATGTTTTTTTGAGTGTTTTGTTCAGGATCAATAAATTTAAAATCATCATCAAAATTTTTATTAATTTCATCAATACAATATTTTATTGCACCCTTCATTGTTCCCTTAGAAAATCGTGTTATATAATGTGTAATTGTTCTTTTAAGAGAATTAATAATAAATTCAACTTTACTTAAAGGTGGTAACTTCAATGGCTTAATGTCAGAGTTTAACGGAATACTATCGTTTATAAGCTTTATTGCAAAATAATCATCAGATACAGTTTGCTCTATCATCTGCATTTCTCTTTCTGTGACTTTACCATTCTTAATCAAAGATATTGCATTATTTATAAATGATTGATGTCCTGGATCACTAGCATATTTTTTTGCTTTATCGATTGTTTCTTGATTGTGTTCTTCTAAAACCATATCTAATTGGTTTGATAAATTTATTCCTGTTTTATTTGAAAAATTTTTAAATTCATTTGTTAATTCAAATGACATTCTTTTTCTACTTTCAAATTTTAAATCATAATTTGTTTCGATTTCTCTTTTTTGATTAATATAACTATCATATTTTTCAGCATACTTTTCTAAATCTTTAATAAATTTCTGTTTTTTCATTTTTTCCTCACTTTCTTTCCTCTTTTATAATTGCGACAAATAAAAACGTGGGAAATGATTTTAAATCAAATTCCCACGTCATTTTTCAAGACTTTCAGGCAGAGGAATAACCTGAGGTACTCATTCTTTATTTGTCGATTAAATTTTATCATATTAATCAATGTAATTCAAACTCTTCATTCCAATTTATCATTTTTTGTTTTTTGCTTCTAACTCTTTTTTATACTTTTCAAATAGACTTTCTCTATTTGCAGTGACATCAATTTCTTCATCATCATTCTCATATAAATCATCACCATCATACTCTATAAATGCATATGGATGTTTTCTTTTTATTTTAATATACTCATCAAAATTTTTTTTAGCCATATCCACATTCTCCAAATCTATAAGCATTTCATCTCGCACACCTTATTTTGGGGTGCAATTTAGGATTTTTGGGTGCATTTTAGGGTGCACTTATAAAATCATAATAAGATCAATAACCTTTTAATCATTTAATGAAAACGCCACTGAAAAGTGACGTTCCATAAGAATTCTGGCAAGCGTGCCAACCTTGCATTTCTTTTGACCTTACGGTGTGTAGCAGCACTTTCTCTACTTCAGAATATCTCTACACACATTATATGAAATTTACTTCTTCTTGTAAATTAAAATAACAAAAGAAGAACACTTCATTTCAAGTGTTCTTTTATAATTACATATGCTTTTTTGTATTTTCCTTTCGAATTATGCATTATTTTAATCTTTTTAATTTTACAATAAATCAAATTCAAAAACTCATTCAATTCTTTTTCATTCTCATAAGAAACTTTAATTTTTATCATATCTTATTTACCTCTTTACTTAAAAACTTAACTTTTCTTAATATATTATTTTTAACACATATAGCTAAGTGTTTATTGGTCTTATCATATATTGCAAACCTAAACAACCCTGTTGTTATTGTTAGATGCTTTGTATTTAAAATAATCTTCATATTTGTCTACCCAATTCTTTTTACCCTTTCTTTTTATTCTTTTCGTTCTCTTTCTAATTTTTATTAAAAATGCTATAATTGGCTTGTATTGAAATTTTTTATAAATTAGGTAATCTTATATAGTTTCAATACAAAATAGCTCTTAGGCTTAGAATTTCGCACATTCTAAGCCTTTTTTGTGCTTAACCATGGTGCAATATCCTTTAAATTTTCTTTTCCATTGTTTTGCATATCCTGTTTAAGAATATGATTTATATAATCTTTAATTTCGACATAATCTTTTGGTTTTCTTTTAAAAGTTTTAATAAAAGTCCTAGTGTTTTCCTTTATGCAACTTTCGTTCCATTTTTTATCAGTAATATTCATCTCATTCCACCTCTATTCTATGATCAGGGCTTAATATTGTTAATTGAATTGTGGATCCTACTATTCTAGAATAAATTCTTCCAAAATCGTCATATTTCATCTTTATATCATCGATTTTTAAATTTGAAGTATAAATGATTGGTTTTTTATTTTCATATCTTGAATTAATTATTTCAAACATTTGTGCCTTATCAAAATCAGTTGGTTTTTCTGTGCCTATATCATCAATAACAAGAAGATCTACCTCAAGACATTTTCTAAATGTATCGTCATTATAAACTTTCATTTCATTTTTAATATCTTTCATAAGCTTAGTGACACTTGTTATATATGCACTAAATCCATGATTCAAAACAATAGCCATAACTTTTTTAGAAAGAAAACTCTTTCCAACTCCCGGTGATCCAAATAAATAAAAACCGATTGATGTATTTTCATTAAAAGCATTAGCGTAATCAATCAACTTGTTATAGGGATCGATATTGCCTTTATTTAAAATAATTTTTGTCTGCGTGTCCTCAAAATCTCTTTTACTGAAACCACATTGTTCTTTATTTTTTTGGATTATCAGTTTTTTGTTGTTGGCCATTTTATTGATTTCATCAAGCTCTCTTTGTCTTTCAATACATCTGCATTCAGTTATGAATGTATCTCCATTTGAAAGATATACTTTTTCAATATCTTCACCACATGTTGGACATTTTTTTATAAATTTTCTTTTTGTTTCAGTAGAAAGAACTTTACTACTCTTTCTTTTCATTGTCATTACCTCCCATTTCAAACGTATGTATACCGTCTGCTTCTCCAATAGTTGGATATTCTTCTAACAATTTCCTTTGCTTCTCTTTGTAATCGTCATCAGAAATATCTTTTTCTTTCGAGTTTGAATTAATATATCTATCTTCCAAAACCTTAGTCATATTTTGCTGATTCATTAACCAATCAAAATTAGCTTTCCAATCAGATTTATTACCACATAAGAAATCACTATCATTTGCCTTATTAAAAAGTGTTTCAAATATTTTAATGTTTTCATCATACTCCTTAAATCTTGCATTAATAGATTTCTTTCTGCTTTCTGTTAATTTCATAACTTTAGGAAGATTTGTACAAATTTCATTATAAAGATTAATGATTTTTTGATATGGTGTTTTTGTATATATATCATTACTCATTACACATTTCTCATTACTCATTATACATTCCTCATTACTCATTAGCTTGTTTTTGGTTGTTTGTTGGTTGTTTTTCGGTTGTTTTTGAGCGTTCTTATTTCCTTTTGGTGCACCGCCTTTTCGCCCATTTATAAACTTTTGATTGTTGGCTTCTATCTGTGGTTTTATTAACTTAAATATGGTTTTATTGATTCCTTTCAATTCAACCTCAACACCATTTAAAGCCAACTCACAAACTGCACAAAATAAGATTGCTTGATCTGTTGGATCCAAATCCTTGATAGCCTCAAAAAAACTTCTATAAAATACAAATGTGTCTCTTTTAATTTCTGTGGCCATGTATTACCTCATAAGCTTCAATTGCTTTCTCACGATTAGAAACATCAAAACCTCTATAATCACGCTGAAATCTTTTAATTTCTTCCTGAGTGAACATATAGCATTTTCCTAGTTTAATAGCCTTAATAATTCCAACTTCCCTTAACATAGCTATATTATTTCTATGAACATGTAACAAATCAGCTAATTCATCTTGAGAAATCATATCCAATTTTGATTTTTCTTTTTGTGTTTGTTCATGATATTCTTCCCAAGTATGCTCAATAGCTCTTAACTCCTCAATTTCCTGTTGGATTTTTTCCATTCTTTTAGATATGTTTTCCCATACTTCAGGACTTAAAGAATGATCACTATTTGAAAGCCTAGTATACTCTTTAGCCAACTCGACATGTCTAAGAATAATCTTTTCTTTCTCAGTCATTTTAATAACCCCTTTCTTTTTAAAATTGCAAATTGCTCTTTAAATATTTTTAAATAAAAGGTTGTAAGAAGTGGTTGCAAAAAATACAAAAAGGTTGCATTTTTTAATTCTACTTTTCCAATAAATCTTCTATTTTTATATCAAGAGCTGTTGCTATTTTTTCAGCAATTTCATTTCTACATGATTTACCACATTTGATATTACTTAACGTTACTCGGTTAACCCCTGACTTTTTTGCTAATTCAACAAGTGTTATATCTTGTTTAGCAAGCTCTGTGATAAATTTAATTCTATCAATTCTCATTTTTTCACCACCTTTACTATTTACAAACATTTTTATGTTCGTTATAATTATAATAGCAAATACTTTTATGTTTGTAAATAAATTTTCAAATATTTTTGTGTTTGTTAAAACATGAATGTGCTATACTATTTTTGAGGTGATATGCATGAATGTAGGAGAAAAAATAGTTAAAATAAGGAAAGAAAAAGGCTTTTCTCAAATTGAATTAGCAAAAAAATGTAATATACTATACCAAACATTGGGAAAATATGAACGTGGATTACTTAATCCAAAATTAGAAACAATCAAAAAGATTGCTAAAGCTCTAGAAATACCGTATACACAATTAATTGATGATGAATCTAGTAATGAAGCATATAGTTTTTCTCATTCACAAAAGTTAATCGATCTTTATACGAACGGAGTAGAAGCATGGATCAATAATGAACATTTATCTATTGAGCAATCAAGGGTGTTACATGAACATTATGCTGATTTGTTAGTGAGATATAAGCTATTAATTAATCACACTGTTGATACAATATTTATGTCTAATGATGATAAAAAGAAAAAAATAGATAGATACATGTTAGATAATCCACATCTTACAGAAGATGAAGCGTATATATTATTCTATTCTAATTATCTCAAAGACGATTTAAAAGATATTATAGGCTGGATAAATGCTTTACCTATGAAATTTCACTATGCTACTAAAGAAGATAGTAAACAAAAAAAGAATGAGGAAAACAAATAAATGTTTCTTCATTCTTGATTTCTTATAATGTCATTAAGCCTCAAACCTTTTTATAGCACGTAAATAGCATGTATAACAAAGATTTTAGTAAAGGAGTATATTTTTATGGGTGTTATAAAAAGAAAGAAAAAGAAAGCCAAAAACGGCTATGTATATGAAGTAAATTTTACATATAAAGTTAATGGAATAAGTCAAAGATATTGGAAAAGTGGATTTGAAACAAAAAAAGAAGCTCTAGATCATGAAGCTATAAAAAAAGCTGAACTTCAGGAATATGGAAATATTACTAAAAATTGCAAAAAAACATTAAATGAAGTTTATAAAGAATTTCTTGAAAATGGTACAAGTCAATATCAAAGCAATACAATCTACAATACTTCTAGAGATTATAATCATGCAAAAGATTCTTTAGGACCAATGATCATAACTCATATTGACTATACTACATTACAAAACTACTTTAACAAGCGTAAAGATCAGGGAATAGAAACCAACAAGAATATAAAAAAAGCTCTTAATAGAATTTTAAATTATGCTATTAAAGTAGGATATATAAAAACCAATCCTATATCTTTAGTTACTGTTTCAGGCATTCAAAACAAAAGAGAGTATGAAAACATACTCCCTTATGAGGATTTTTCAAGTCTTGTTTACATTTTAAAAAACAACAATGATTTTAATCAAAAAGCTTTTGGAATTGCTATTGAAATAGGCTACTACACCGGTTTACGAATCAGTGAAGTATTAGCTCTTAATAAAAATGATATTGATTTCGAGAACGATATGATAAATGTAAATAAGAAACTACAATATAAAGGTCTTAAAAAACATCAATTTTATGTTACTGAGCAAATGAAGTCAAAAACATCACAGAGCAAAATTCCTTTAGCCACCATTTTAAAACAATCTTTATTAGAATGGTTTAATGAGAATCCCTATGATGTAATTATATGCGATAGTAAAGGATATTATGTCAACCCTAATGTTTTATCTTCAAAAGTAAAACAAGTTGCAAAAAATATTGGTGTATCATTTCATTTTCATATGTTAAGACATACCTTTGCTACAAATATTGTATCTAGTAATGTTGACTTAAAAACCGCTCAGGAATTAATGCGACATGCAAATATAAATACCACATTATCAATATATACACATGTACAAGACGATCATAAAAAACAAGTTATAAATGATATATTTAATATCACTTGTGGTGAAAATGTGGTGAAAACAAATTAAACAAAAATAAAAACCTAAAGAAATCCGCACTTTCTCTAGGTTTTCTAAGATGTTGCTTTAACATCTAGTATTCAAATGGTCTCCCCGCACGGGATCGAACCGTGGACCCTCTGATTAAGAGTCAGATGCTCTGCCAGCTGAGCTACGGAGAGGTGATTAACGAATATATAATACACTAAACTCTCAAAAAAATCAAGATATTTAAATGGAATATTTATATAATATTTGATATAATGTTACACATAAGGTGGTGGTCAATATGTCTAATCAATCTCTTCAAGATATTCAATTAGCTATTATTCCTCTTGACGGAACTATTTTTGACCTCAATAGATACAGATATAATTATACACATCATTATTGTGAAAGCCACAAACTTAATTATTCATTAGATGATTTTTATCAGCATCTCTCTAATATGTATGATATGTATAAAGACACTCCTATCCAAAAAATAATGAGTGAAGGTCTTTTTAATGCTAAAGTAGAAAGAGAAATGATGCAGTATTTAACTTATAAAGGTCTAAAACCTAAAGAAGGCTTTTTAGAACTTCTAGAATGTCTGCATCAAAAAAATATACCTGTTGCTGTTTTATCTACACATCGTCAAAAAGATGCACAACAATATTTATCTATGTGTCATTTGACTAAAAAAGTACAATATATCATTGGAAGTGACACTGTCAGTATGTCCTTACCTTCTACGGAAATACTTGAAAAGATTCTCAATCATTTTCAAGTCAAAGCCCAAAATACATTAGTGATTTCATCCTTTGCGTCATTGAATCAAGCCAGTTATCAATTAGGTATGAATATTATCTTTTGTGAAGATTTAAAGGCTGCTGGTACATTTGAAAAAGAAACGTCTTATAAAGTCTGTCATAATTCATTTGAAGTTCTGAATACTCTTCTATTTGATCGTTATAATGAAGTTGATATGTATTCTTCTGTTTTAGGTATGCATGAACATATGTCTAAAGAAGAATTAAATCAGGTCAAGGAAAAATGGGAACATGATTATCCTGATGATTCTCAATTAGGTCAAATTGTCAATCAGACATATGCCTATCATATATCACAATTAAATGAACCATTTATGAAAGATGGCAGCGTTTATCTAAATCAATCATCACCTAAAAAGCAATTTCATTTTGAAGATGAAGAACAATCACAAGAAACAATCAAATCCACTGAAACCAAAACCGAATCATTGGCAAATGATAGCCATCAAAAAAAATCATCCATAAAACTACAGCCACAGGAAGAAGATGAATTAGCCTCACTTTTAAAACAAATCAACTTTAAAAATAAAGATATGCCTTCACAAGATAAAGAAACCTCAGCTGATACAGATTTAGATGAAGAAGATGATGACAGAGAGAATGAAGACAAACAGTTCTCTTTTATAGATATCCTCTTTAATTTCATTTATATTGTTGCGACATCATTCCTTATTATCTTTATTGGTATTGTGATTTATATTGCATTTATTCCTCAATTTGAAAGTCAGAGTGGTTTCTTCCATATTCTCAGTCTGATTTTTCAGGGATACTATGCCATTATTGAAGCATGCTTTAGAGTTTTCTTTGACAGCTTACATACTTTAATTCCTTTCATTCCTTCTTATCAGGATTATTTATCTCATAATCAAATGTTTTCCTTAGATGGTGTTCAACTTTTTAATATCTTCATCTTCCAAATTATTTTATTAGCTCTAATCAAGATGATTATCTATATTTTAAGGAGAGATTCAAATAATGAAAACGATTCTTAAGACCATTCAGCATTATGATAAACGTGTATCATTCTATATGTTGCGCTTCTATCATCACCATCGGTTAAACCAATTAATGAAATTTATTAGCTCATGTGGAGATTTTGGGATTGCATGGCTCATTGTTATTCTTATTACGAATGTAATTATGCCAACACGTTCAATGTCCATCCACATGTTAGCAGCTCTGATTGCAACTGCACTCATTGGACAAATTACAATCAAAACACTAGTCAAAAGAAAAAGACCCTGTCATCTTTATCCACAGGTTCATTTACTTGTTCCTACACCTAATGATTCTTCATTTCCTTCCAGTCATACGGCATCATCATTTGCCTGTAGTACCGTCCTGTTTATCTTTTTTCCTTTGATTGGTATTTTTGGATATATTTTTGCTTTTCTCACAGGTGTTTCGAGAATCTATTTATTTGTTCATTTTTTAAGTGATGTCATCTGTGGTATGATTTTAGGGATTTCTATTGGTTATATCATTTGTCTTATATAATTATAAAAAAGAGGCTAATATACATGAATCAAAATGTATATCAGTCTCTTTCTTTTTATAATAGAACTAAACACATAGAAATCATATTATTCATCATATGTGACAAAATAGGAACATAAATATTGTTTTGTTTTTCATATAAATAACTCAATACAAATCCCATCAGAAAATATGGAAAGATTTGTACCCATTCTGAAATATTACCATTCATAACAGCTGACATAATATGAATAAAACCAAAGATAAAAGCAGAAATCAAATGAGCCATCTTCGGATTCCATTCATATAACCAGCCAAAGACAATTCCTCTAAATAACATTTCTTCAACAATAGGTGCTAAAACACAAGACACAAAAATCATAATCACCGGATATGATGTAGAGATAGATTCTATAAACTGTTGATTCTCACTGCTTTGATTACCTCCTAAAGCTAAAGTCAGCAATCCTCCAACAATCTGGCAGGCATAAATTAGTAAAACACCAACAACACATCCATAAAACATATGATTCTTTATATTCTTCTTAAAATCCTTAAATTGTTCAATCATGCTATCTTTTAATAGCCATCCTGCTAAAAGCAATAAAATCAAATCAAAAACCAAATTTAAATAAGCATTTAATTGTGTATAATCTGCCTGAAGATGAAAATGCAAGATTAAAAACTTAAATAAAGCACTCAATATTATTGATCCACAATACATATAAAGTGGCAATATCACAAAAATAAACATCCATTTGGCTTGTGTTGGGACTCTTCTAGAAAAACTTGTATTAAACATAAGATTCATCTCCAAAATCATTTTTATACTCATAACGATGATATGCTAATTCTTCAAAGAAAATAGTTCTTGATAAATAATATCTTGGTACATAAGTATAAATGCCAATAAGTCCTGCCACAATAGCCGCCACTAAAGATCCAAAAATAGGTAAAAAGATTAACGCTTCTTCAATTAATAACTGCAACACTAAAATACCAATCATCCAACCTAAAAAAGAAAGATTTAATTTGATAAAATCCCAGATATGTCCTTTCATTAAACGATAAGATTCTTTAATAGCCTGTAAATTTTTCATATGATATTGTTCTAATAAATATGGTACAGCAAACATGTAAGCTGAAATCACAAAAACGAGAACAAGTAAAACAAGATAACAAAGCATCATCACAGCAATAAGTGATGGAGCTTTCTGAAATAACTGAATAATGGTCTGAGTATATTGACCACTTGAAATAAGAATGTTAGACATGATTTCAGGATCCAATTCAGAAACAAAAAGACCTAAAATCATAAAAATAATAAATATAGAAACAAAAAGAATGAGAACCATGATGATGTTGTTCAATAAATATGTAGAAAACAATTCTTTTATTCTTTTGAATCCTACAAATGCATCATCATCTGATAACAAATGTGCCTGATTTCTCACCATTTTTAATGAACTAACAACATAACCATGAGATAATGTTAAAAAAACAAGACTGATAATTGCATAAAGTAAACTACTCTGACCAGTATTAAATAATCCAGGTATTAGCCCAAGTAAAATCAGAATAATTAAAATACGTATATATTGTGCTTTATTCATTTCAAGCACTTGATTTGCTCTTTCTTTGATTTTTTGGATATTCATTCACATCACTCCTTAATGTATTGCCAACATTATATCATATCTCCTATTTAATGTCTAAACTTGTTTTGATAGCCTGATCAACCTTTTCCATTAAGGAATCTGATAAAGTCCCTAATCGTTCATCAATTCTTTTTTTATCAATTGTACGTATTTGTTCAAGTAAAATAACTGACTTCTTATCAAGAAACTGTGTTTCAATAATGACATGTGTAGGTAAATCATTTTTTGTCATTTTTGATGAAATGGGCGCTATAATAACAGTAGTTGAATATTTATTGCCCTTGTTATTTTGTAAAATCAAAACAGGTCTATATCCTCCCTGTTCACTGCCTACAACTGGTGATAAATCTGCATAATATATTTCTCCCCTGTTCATAATATCCTCCTATCATACCCTTAATATATGAAGGAAAATGAAAAAAAGAACCTCATCGTCAAAAGTGAAAAGCAAAAACATCAAAAACAATTCTTTTTCATAATAACAATATACTTTCATCATGACGAAAAATGGAAATAGATAAAAATTTTTAATTTTTTAGCACTCTCGACTTGACTCTGCTAAAATTAGTGCTATAATATAGTTGTAGTTAAGGAAAGGACCTTAACCCAAGGAAAGAATTTTATATCCAATAAAGAATTTGAAAGAAAGAGGCGATGTATTATGAAATTCCTACCAACTATTAATGATATGTTTAATGATTTATTTTATGATCCTTTTATGAATCGTTCTTCTATTGATACAATGCGTACTGATATCGTTGAAAAAGACAATGAATACGAATTAAGTATGGAATTACCTGGTTATCAGAAATCTGATATCAAGATGGAATTAAAAGATGGTTATCTTAAAGTCGAAGCCAGCAGAAATTCTCAAAATGATACCAAAGATAATGATGGTCATATTATCAGACGTGAAAGATATAGTGGAAACTGCTATCGTAGTTTCTATGTTGGAGACGTTTCAGAAAATGATATTAAAGCTTCATTTGATAATGGTGAATTAAAGATTTCTATACCAAAGAATAATGTCAAACAAGTAGAAGATAAGAAATATATTACGATTGAATAAAAAGAACCTTCGCAAAACGCGAAGGCTTTTATATTTTCTGCTGTAATATAAAATCAACAATATCACGTGTATAGCTTTTTTGTGGTGGAGCAACCATTTTTCTAGAAAACGCTTGAATATCATAATTTGACTTATCGTGTAAATTTTCTAAAAGTGTCTGTGGTTGTGTATAAATCTCACCTGGTAAATCATGTTGGTAATCAATATACATATTCCTTTTTGACATATATTCTTCATAATCAAATGCATAAAAATAAATAGGTTTATTTAATAAAGATGCTTCAAAAATAACTGCTGAATAATCTGTAATAATATAATCAGCAACATGAAAAAACTCTAAAGATGTATATTGATGGTCTTCAATAATTCTTGGATCATCAATATGAAACTCCGTTAATGGATGAAGTTTTAAAACAAAATGATATTTTTCAAAATCAACATATTCAATGAACTCTTTGACTGCTTCCTTAAAATGAGAATCATCTTTTCTAAATGTAGGTGCATAAACAATAACTTTTTTACTTTGATCTAATAATTGAGGATAACTTTGTTGAATACGTGCAACAATAGCTTGTTTATGTGATGAATCAATTAACAAATCAGTCTTAGGTAATGGAAACACTTTAACCTGTGATAAATTGACATGAAATGCTTCAGCAAAAAAAGGTCTTGTATATTCACTGCTTGAAAAAACATATGTATAGTTCTTATGCATTCTCATCAAATGTGCAACCTTTGAACTTGAACCTTCAGGGCAATCTAAAATACTGTATCCAAATTTCTTGAAAGCACCTAAAGCATGCCAGATTTGGATCACAATAAGTTCTGGTCGCTGTTTAAGAATACTGACAGGAATACAGTAGGTATCTAAAATAACAACTTGTGATGTTGCAATATGGTACATTTGTTTTAACATATGAAAACAATAGAAAAGATGATTCTTCATACCACTTTTTAACATTTTTGCTAAGACAACATGTTGAATATCAGGTCTCACCTGTTTCATTTCATCAATCAGCATTTGGAAATCTAAAGGTGTCGTATCCATCTGACGAGAAATATAAGTAATTTTCTTTTGCACAGGCAAACATTTCATCAAAGCAAAAAGAATATTAAGAAAAAAGATTCCAACATTAACAACAATACCCATTATTCTTCCTCCCTTAAAAGCAGATTGACAAATCGTTGACTACTCTTTCCGTCACAAGCTTCCATAAACTGTTTTTGAAACTCCTTTTTTTTGTCAGAAAAATCTTGAGCTGACAAAATAGCATTCACTAATTCTTTCTGATTTTTCACTACAGGTCCGTAAGTATAATTTTCATATGGATAGAAAAAATCTCTTTGTTGAATATATTCTTCTAAGTCATAAGCAAAAAAGATTGTTTGTATGTCCAATAATGATGCCTCAAAAATAACTGATGAGTAATCTGTAATTAATATATCTGTCACAAATAACAAATCATTAATTTCTCTAAGAGAAGTCAAATTCATAAAAAAATGTTCATCTAAAATTTCCTGACATTTATTCTTTATATAAGGATGCAATTTTAAAATCAATACATATTCATCTCCCAATGCTTTTTGAAGAGATGAAAAATGAATATGCTGAAAATCATAAAATCCCTGATGAATATCATTTCCTCTAAATGTTGGAGCAAATAAAATCACTTTCTTATTTTTTAATAATGGATATTTCTGATAAAGATCTTCTCTGATTTTCATTTTATATGTTGAATCAAAAAATATATCTGTTCTTGGTATTCCATAACTATGAACATTTTGAATATCCATACGAAATGCTTTCGCATAATCCTTACGTATACTTTCACTGCTGACAATGGCATCAGTATAATTTCTATGTGTCATTGAGAAACGATCGTGATTTTGTTTTCTGGCAAATCCTACAGTTTTAAATGCACCAACAGCATGCCATACCTGAATCAGTTTCGTCTGCTTTCTTAAAGGAATAGGATAAATCAAAGGATAAAAATCATCAACAAGTATATATTTTGACATAGCTATGTCTTTACAAATGGCTTTTTTATCATGTTTGACAGAAGAGGATACATATAAATGCTTTTTCACAATATATGTATTATCTAAAGCATTTTCTATAAATGCAAAATTTCCACTCATATCTCCTCTAGAATCTGATAAAAATGTTATCTGCTTTTTATTCAAACGAAACCTCATGCAATAAAAAATATATAAAACAATGTAGTCTAAACGACGTATCACCTGTAAAATCATTTTTATGAAGCTCAACACAATTATCACCCACTTTCAAGCATTATATCATAACTTTACTAAAAAACAAAAAAATTATAAGTCAATATCCTATCTCCTTATAATTTCTTTATTTTCTCCTTTATTTTTGAACATACCTTCCATATCTTTGAATAATAAAGCGTATAATATATGCGATAAGGAATTTTACGTCCACGTGTATAAATATCCTGATTCACTGATTGATATTGAGATAATAAAAATTGATTAGGTGTCAATGTCATGACATCTTTAAAATCATGATAATCTTTTGGTACATAAAAGTAACTTTGATCAAGTTGACTTGGAATTTGAAAATCTCGAATCAAATCCTGTTGTAATTTTGCATAAATGTTCATAAAAGACTGAATCAATGTCTGTGTTTTTAAAGAATATAACATCCCATTAATTAAGCGATTATCAAAAGATTGCTTCACTTCTTTACAAAAATCTGGTTCGTCTTTTAATGATTTATAGACTTGATAGTATGCCTGATAACTGCAAAAGACTGTCTCTGAAGCTTTTCCTGTTAAACTTTGTTGGTTATTAATACGATAATTAATTAAAGGTTTATCAACAATTGTTATACGTTCTGCCAGAAAATAAGACATCATTGAAAAATATGTATCATTCGCTTGTTTTAAATTTTGAAATCTTAAATGATATTTTTCAATAAACGACCTTTTCCACATTTTGTTCCAAGGAACATTCGTTGAAAAATTAAAAATGTAACGTGGATGTGTTTTCCTTGAAAAAGGAATATGTTCTGGTAATTTTTCTTTCTTTAAATATGTCCCAGTTTTAATCACTGTTTGTGTTAACGTATCATATCTATTTGCTGCACAGACACATAAATCCGCTTGATCTTTCTCACATTTTTTATACATGGACTCCAATGCATTTTTTTCAAAAATATCATCAGCATCCCAAAACACAACATATTTTCCATGAGCTATATCAAGAGCATGGTTACGTGCAACACCTGCATACATATTCTTTTGTTGAAGAACAATAATACGTGAATCCTGATTTTCATACTGCTTTAAAATAGTCAAAGAATCATCTGTAGAACCATCATCAACACAAATGATTTCAATGGATTTTAAAGATTGATGAATAATACTTTCCATTGTTTCCACAAGATATTTTTCTGCATTATAAATAGGGACAACCACACTCACTTTGATATTGTTCATGATTGTGAAAACCTCCTCTTATTGACGTAAAACTTTTTTAACATTTCTGATTCGACGTTTGATAAAATTCTTTGTTTTACGAATACGCGCACTTGTATTCATCCACTTATAGGCAGCTTTTGGATCATCAATAATGCGTGTAATTTTTTGCCACTCTAATTTTGTAAAATCTGACTCTCTGAATTCATGAAGTTTCATAGCTTCTTTAAATTCTTCTGACAGACGATATAAATATTCCAACCTAAATTCTTTCGCAATACGTCCATAATTCCAAAAATAATTTCTGACACGTTTAATAGAATATTCATAAATAAAATATTCCTTTAATTGTGGATTTGAATCTAAAAAATCATGAATAAATTGATATTCATCATTCATGCAATAGACTTTTGCTTTACTATTAACAGATGAATTGGGATTATCACGACGATTCATATAATAAGGTCTATTGACAAAATACATTCTTTCAGCCCAGCAAAAAGTCTGAAACCAAAAACCATTATCCTGAAAAGATGCTCCAGGTGTTGTATTATGACGAATATGATGTTTTTCTAACATTTCTCTTT
Organism: uncultured Massilimicrobiota sp.; assembly: GCA_944325245.1. Classification (GTDB taxonomy): domain Bacteria; phylum Bacillota_I; class Bacilli_A; order Erysipelotrichales; family Coprobacillaceae; genus Allocoprobacillus. Next base: position 38,514 of record CALUZM010000015.1, read on the forward strand.
TATAAATTCCACTCCATGTATTTAATATATATTTAAAAACTTCTGGGTGTTCTTTTGGATTCACAACTTCATTATAACCAGTGCCATCTTTTGATAATTGATTGTATGTTGCCACTAAAGTATTATTTTTATACACAAATCGATAAAAATCTGCTTTGATAACATCTAAATCTTTCTCATGAGCAATCTGATATAAATCTTCATACATATGTAAATCCACATAATCATCTGGTTCAACAATACCTACATATTCTCCTGTAGCTCTATCCAAACCATCATTCATGCCTTTTCCATATCCTTCATTTTGCTTATCAATAATAACGATACGGTCATCCTTTTGCGCATAGTCTTGAATAATCTGAAGTGATCCATCAGTAGATCCATCATTGACACAAATAATTTCTATATCTTTCAATGTTTGATGAACAATACTTTCCATACATTCTACTAAATATTGCTCTACATTATAAATTGGTACAATAATTGATACTTTTGCCATTTTAATGATTTCTCCTTTTTAACATTTTTTTGATTTGGTGAGGAATATACAAAACCATTTTTCCTACTTTATAAGTTGTTGAATTTTTGACTCTTTGAGCACCATCATCATTTTTCTGTTTTGATTTTTTTCTAAGTAGAAAAAATTGCTGATAAACATATGTATTACAATCTTTTTGTAAAACTTCATTGACTCTATTGGCATAAGACTCCA